>NZ_CP195790.1:4863500-5182500 GCF_051465645.1 Planctomicrobium limosum
GGACATTCCCTTTAGGCCAGGCGCGGATCATCCAACCGAGCATGCGGCTGAAAAACAGAGTGAGGTCGCCGGTCAGTAATAGGAAATCAACGACGATGCGACCCAGGAAATGGATCGGGGAGTCAGGTTGATGTGTGACGGTTCCGGACGACATGATGAAACTGGTTCGGCAAAACGGATGGTCGATCTCACTTGGTCCCTGATACTGGAACCAGAGTTTGATCGGCAGATTTTGCCGGGACTCTACCCCAATTCGTCGATATGGGTCGAGACCGAAATTCCCGCCCCCCGCCGTGTGGAAAACGCTGTCAAACTAGGGAAGAACGTTCCACGAAAGAAGCCGAATCCGGTAGCGACTTTGCTACTGGATTCGGCTTGTAAGTCAATTCAAGGGAATATGTTCGGGTCAGTTTGTAGGCCGATGGGCCGCGGACGATGTTCGGCACCTGGCACATCAAAGCCCGACAGGGCGGCCTAGAAGTCGACTTGGAATCGGGTCATGAGGATATCGGTGGATGCTTTTTCTGTTGCCAGAATTGGTCCAGTCACAGTTCCTGGTTCGGAAATGGAGTGAATGTAGTTGAAGGTCACCTTGGTGTATGGGGTGGTGTACCAGTTCAATCCCACTGTGTAGTCTGCGATGGTTCCGCCGCGGACGTTGGTTCCCTGGCTGTCGTTCAGATCGAGGTAGGAGAAGCGTGCTGCGACTTCCCAGGCGCCCCAACCGCCGGGAGTGCAGTCTCTGCAGAACGAGAAGTTTTGTCTGGGGATCACACGATCAATGGCTCCTGACTTCCGATCATAAGGCCGATAGTCGTCTGTTAGGAAGTAGCCAGCTTGAATGTACGTTCCCGGCAGGATCGCGACGCCGTCATTGGATTGCTCGAAGGATGCATTCCCAACCTGATCGCGAGTGTTGACGAAATTGACCATCGTTTCGGACTGAAGGGAGAACTGGTTGTTCACCCAAAGGAATTCGGCACCAATGATATTGAAGCAGTCAACATTAAGATTCCCGGTCGCGACGAATGGCGGTGTTCCGTTTACTGCTCCGGAGACGCCCGATCCGCTGGTGCCCGGCTGAGTTCCGTTAACTCCAACAAACGATTCTGGCTGGGTCCGGAAGTTCACCGTATGATTGTTCGGAGCACTGAAGTAGTGGCCCATCCCCAAGTGTAGGTACTCACGCCCATTGCAGTCCCAGTGTGGAAGCCATGTCACACGTTCTGCGCTGGCGTAACCCCCGCTCAGGCTTGTCGAGCCTCCGAATTGATCCTGTCCGGCTGCAAAGAACGATGCGGCCCAGGTCATGTCCTGTTCTTCGTTGACGTCATAGAATCCGACACCGACATGACGGAACGGATTGAATGGAATGAAGAGGAGCGACCGTTCCATAAAAGTCGTGTAGCGGAAGCTGCTGACGACTTCGAGACTGAATGGTTGCTTCCATTGCCCGATGCGGACGTTCCCCAGAATCGGGACATCGGTGTGTTCGAAAAACAGGTCTTGGATGGTGGGACGTCCACTGAACCCGAAATCCACCTGCATCATGTAGTTGGTGTGCTCGGTAATCTTGCCTTTTCCTGCAAGGCGAAATCGCCGGATATCGACTCCGCTTGGAATTTCACCATAGTTCGCGATACTGGCATCGTCCTGTGAATACCAGACTGCATCGGCCTGAAAGACCCCGGTCAGTTGTGCTGTCGGGTACTTCTTTCCATTAAAATGATCGGCAAGTGAACCATACGCACCCTCCAGCGAGGCGATGCGCTGTTCGCGTTGACGGTCCCCTTCGGCTTCCCATGCGGCTCTTTCTTGAAGTGCCCCAGCGACAACGCTTCTGACTTGCTCTTCAGTCAGAACAGGGGCCGTTTCAGATTCGACAAAGACCTGACTCACGTCTGGAATTGTCCGTTTGCCTTCTGATTCCACCGAAATTTCATCGAGACGCTCACGGAGTGTGGCATTGTCCGCTTCGAGACGCTCCAGTCTTCGGAGCAGCCTCTCGTAGATCTGATCCTCTGAGAGTTCCTCTGGAGGTGGAACATAAGAAGGTTGTGCAAATGCGGAACTGGCTGCACACGACGCTGTCATCATTGCAGCGAGCAAAACACAGAAACGACTTGCTCGAGGTACGGAGTGAATTCCGGCCATACTCTCTCCCCTCCCTGGTTGATTTCAGTCGTCAAGTACGCTCAATCAGCAGACTGTCAATCATCCTGAGACAGTCAGAGAATGGAGTCTGCGGTGTCTGTTGTTCTTGCGAAAGAGGCAGAGACCCAGTGCAGACTATGGCTGGCCCCCTCCGGCAGAGCTCAGCAGTGAAAATTGATTCACGGCTGGAATTGATTGCCCAATGAGGAAGCGTCCATCGTTACTTACGAAGTTGAATTAGGGATCGTCTCCTCAGCTGAGGAGCATTGATGAGTAAGCGAATTGGTGGCCTGAAAAGCAGAGGTCTTCGAGATTGCGCCGGAATTGCGATTGTATTCCACAAGCCGGTTAGAACCCGAAAACTTTGTCTTGGCGGAGTTCCTGGAGGTAGATTGCCTCAGTGACGCGAACTCTGGGTTTGGCATGACCGGTAAACTTGTCGGACGCTGGAAGTCCTCATTTGTGAGGCAGCATTCGATAAAGTGCTGGAGCACGAGATGAAGCGACTGATTGTGGCCCGCAAGTCAGTCGTGTTTCTATGGACAGGGTGCTTTGCCGAGCGGGTCCAAGAGAGTGCGATTCTGGTTGATCTAAATATCGCCGTAACGATTACGTCATGTTTAGAAAATTTTGAAGAGGACTTTTGATCTCACTGTTTGGGGCTGTTCTGTCTGGTGAAACAGAATTTGCCATCAGTCAGGTCCCGCAACGATCAGAATTCAAACGCTCACTGTGCTCCAGCTTTGAACCGCCTTAGCTGACAATCGTTGTGCTGGGCTGATAACAGCTTTGATCAATTTCAGAACGGTCGCTACGAAGAGTTGAATCGTTCAAATCGTCCATGTGTAACAATTCTGAACGGACGATCTGACATGATTTGGGGCAGCGAAATCCCAGGCGAACGCGGTTCTGCTGGATCTCCAGAACGACGACCTCGATCTCGTCACCGATGCGAATGGATTGTTGTGGCTTCCGTGTCAAAACGAGCATGTTGCACCTCATCCCTTGGTCAAACGTGATTTCGCTCTCCCCCTTTGAAACCCGCATCTTGATATGAAAGTCCAAAACTTTCAGAAAGCTTCAAGATTCTTCATCGGAACCGAACAGTAATTTCGTATCTACAGGTGACTGATCTGAGGTTCTGATTGGTTTGCGAAATTTCATTCAGGGTTGAGTGAAAACATCCTATCAACTCAACAGGCGATAGTGTACGCTTGTTCTGTGTTTTTGAGGGTTCAGCGAGAAATTGTTGCAGAAGAATCTTGCAACTCATTTGATTTTAACGGTTTCCGACAAGTTGCTGATGATCGAGTCGACAGTGACATTGGCCGCTTGAGCTTTGTAGTTCAAAAGGATTCGGTGGCGGAGGACAGGGGCGGCGACATGTCGGATGTCTTCGACTGTGACATGTGAACGGCCCTGAAGTAGGGCTCTGGCTTTGCCTGCAAGGACCAGACATTGTGATGCACGGGTGCCTGCTCCCCAACTGACGTAGTTTTGAATGAATGCAGGGGCCTCGGCCTGACTGGGGCGCGAATTTGCCACAAGTCGTACAGCGTATTGAATGATTTCGCGGGCGATTGGAACCCCTCGAACGATGTGTTGGAATTCAAGGACATCGTCGCCAGTGAAGAGAGGCTCGATTCGTTCGCTCTGGTTCACCGTGGTTCGTTCAACAACAGTAATTTCGTCCTCTTCCGGGAGATAGTTCACAACCACATTGAACATGAAGCGGTCGAGTTGAGCTTCAGGAAGCGGGTAAGTTCCTTCCATTTCAATCGGGTTCTGCGTCGCCAGAACAAAGAATGGGGGAGAGAGTGGATAACGCTTTCCTGCTGCAGTGACTTGATGTTCCTGCATCGCTTCCAGCAAGGCTGCTTGTGTTTTTGGTGGTGTGCGATTGATTTCGTCAGCGAGAACGACGTTCGCGAAGATGGGGCCAGGGACAAAGGTAAATGCCCGTTTTCCATCCTGGTTTTCTTCAAGGATTTCGGTTCCGGTGATATCAGCGGGCATGAGATCAGGAGTGAACTGAATCCGTTGAAATTGCAGATGAAAAATTTGGGCAATCGACTTCACCAGTAATGTTTTGGCGAGTCCTGGAGCCCCGGTAATAAGGCAATGCCCTCCGGCAAGGAGGGCAATGAGGATCTGTTCAATAATTTCGTGTTGGCCAACGATTGTTTTAGAAAGTTGCTCTCGTATTTGATCCTTTGAGCTTCGTAGTTTCTGGACAGCTTCTTTTTCACTATCGAAGTCGGTGAACATGAATCACTCTCCAGAACAACATGAGATCGAATTGTATTTTCCGCATCAAAGCGGGTGACAATTACAGTAAAGCAGTTGTCTCGTCGAAGCCAAACATGAGATTGAAGTTTTGAACTGCAACACCACTTGCTCCCTTGACCAGATTATCAAGGACAGCAAGTACCATCACTCGGTCTTTGACGACTCGAGCGGTGATGTGGCAGAAGTTTGTTCCTGCGACATCTTTGGTTTTAGGAAGGTGGTCAACGATCTGTACGAATGGTTTGCCTGCGTAGAAATTGCGAAGTGATGTCAGGAGTTCATCCTGTGTGACAGGTCGTGTTGGTGTCGCGTAAATCGTCGCGAAAATCCCTCGATCCATCGGGGTCAGGTGAGGGGTGAAGATGACATCAACCGGTTCTCCAGAAATATCGGACAGGACCTGTTCGATCTCCGGAGTGTGACGGTGACTGCCGACTGCATATGCCGACAGACTTTCGTTGCACTCGCTGTAAATCATTTCCAGTTTTGGATTTCTTCCAGCACCGGAAACGCCACTCTTCGCATCAATAATAATCCCATTCGAATAAATGAGTTTATCAGACAGAAGTGGGGCCAGCGCCAGGATGGATGTGCTGGTGTAGCAGCCAGGGTTTGCGATCAGGTTTTGACCGGGGATTTTGTGTGCATAAAGCTCAGGAAGTCCATAAACCGTTGGTGAAAGACGTGTTGGGTCTGTGTGGACATGTCCGTACCACTTTTCGTACACGGATGGGTCGTTTAAGCGATAATCTGCAGAAAGATCAATAACAGGCAAACCGACAGAAAGTAACGAGGGTATTACATCCATGCTGGCCTTGTGCGGAAGACAACAGAAAACGACGTCGGCACAGGCAGCAAGTTCTTCAGGAGTTGGATTCGTCATGTTCAGATCCAGCCTGCCGGCCAGGCTGGTGTGAACGCGACTGATCGGACACGTTTCGGAACGGCTGGTGACGGCCGTGATTTGAGTTTGAGGGTGCCGGAGCAGAATACGAATCAGCTCGAGTGCTGTGTAACCGGTTCCACCAAGAATTGCCGTTCGAATCACTTGAGCCGTGTCCTTGTCGAGAGCTGCACACTGTTGTTCAAGACGTTGTGCAAAGTGAAGATCTGGATTCCGTTTCTAAGTAGATCGTCCAGAACGTGAAAGTCAATTTTGTGGTCTGGATTATGTCAGACTTGTTTCTGACCAGATTTTGGAGTTCGTCGTTTTATTTTCGTCAACACCGATTGTTGTGCGTTGAGATGAGTTGAGCAATCCACTCTATCTGAACGTTCCCTCTTCAGTGCTGACCTAAACTCTCTGGGAGATGCCGAAGTGCTTGAATACGATTGGGAAAATAGCGTCGGGCATTGGGTTTGTAATGCTGCACAGGGGATTCGGAAACAGATGGGAGCCAAACTGCTCCGGGAAGGGATTACTTTCCGGCAGTGGGAAGTTTTGGCCTGTCTGTCTGCTTCTGGCGGGTGCGGCTCACAATCTGAACTTGCGGAAGGCTTGGGGATCGAGCCTCACACCATGGCCGGTGTGGTGTTCCGTATGCAGCGGGATGGGTTGCTGGATCGCCGTTCTTGCGAGCAGGATCGCCGCAAGAACAAGGTGAAACCAACCGCAAAAGCCGATGAGCTCTGGAAGTGCGTTGCACCTGTTGCGAAGGCCGTTCGAGAACAGGCGATTCGCGGCTTTTCAGATGAAGAGCTCATTTTGCTGCGAAGCTTCTGTGAACGAATTCAGTCAAATCTGGAATCGCCGTTCACTTACAAGGCGCCGATCGTTCCAGCAGCGGAAGTGGAAATTGTGCAGGGGCACAACGGAGTTACCACGTCATCTGCCGATTCCTACATGGTTGAATAGTTCGGGATTTGGGTTCACTGTGTTCGGGCTCGTGAGAATCGATTTTCGCTTGAGAATCGATTCTCACGCAAACTTTTGAGGTGTTCAGCATTTTTGAAGCGACGAGGCATTTCAGTAACGTGGATTCCAGGTTTCTCCTGCTGAGAAGACTGGTGCACGTTCATCTCTGAGGCCGAACCGGTCTAAAAGTGAGCTGATTTTGAATTGAGAATGAAGGAGATTGCCGGGTTATGCGTGGGCCAACGCCTAAGCGGTGATTTCATTCTGAATTGTATTTGAAAGCCGAAACTACAATTGTGGTTTCGGCTTTCTTCGTTGAGTGGTCCGGTTCTGGCAGTCCACCGGGGCAGGAGCGGTGTCAGTGTTGGATCCTAGTTTCAGGCCGGGTACATTTGGAGTAGGTCGTGATGTCATTCAGATCCAATTGGAAACTGGCAGAGTGGGCGTTGTAGAAATGCCCTGAATCGACCTGATTGCGTGGACTGAAGTAGATTTCGCCTTTCGCCGAGCACAAGCGGTTTCGTCTGGCGAGACCAAGCGGTTGCATGCCTGATACGTATCGCTATTGATGGATTCGCCCTATGTCTGGAAAACCGCTTGATCGGGAAGAGTATGTGGAGCAGGCTTACTTTTTCCGGGTGATGCGAGAGCGTCTTGCGGACGGGAGCCCTGTTCAGGAGGTTCTGTCAGGGCTTCGCGAGGAAATTCTGACAACCACCCGCCTGCCGATGGCGATCGATTTTCTGATCGGGGAACTGCAATTCAAAGGCCATTTGGGGCAGGGGATGGCACGGCTGAAGCACTATTTCACGCCATTCCAAACGTTCATTATCTCGCGGGCTGAGGATGAAGGGGCACGGCTGGATTTCGCAATTGCGCTCAGGATTCTGGAACGTCAAGCGACCTTCCTAGGGAATTCTCCGGAGAATCATGCTGCGTTGTTTGTTTACCAGTTCGAGTGTCTCGCCAGAAATCGGCTGGGCTACGACGCAGGGATGTCTGCCATTATTGAAGACCCCTGTTTCCCTGCGGAGTGGAAAGCCTGGTTGACAAAAATTCGCTTTGATCTCGGGACGGTTGAATTCGCAGAATTGCTGTACAGCCGATCGGAACAGTATCTGGATGACGTCCGCCGCCAGCGCCGGGAGTCAGGGTTTCAATCGCCGGTTCCGTTGTTGTTTAATTCTCAGGCAGGTCGAATCGCCCGGGCCAATCTCGGGAAAGATCCCCTGTATATGTTCGCGGCGTTGCAGCGCCAGTTGGGGTATCCCGTGGTTCCGCGCCCGAAGCCAGAGAGTGCAGCAGGGGCGTTGTCGCCGCAAGTTGAGTTGAGATTGCAGCGAATCGAGGCTCGAATCGCCCTGGTCGAACAGGAACAGCGTGGCGGGTTGGACTTGTCACAGTTTTATCAGGCTCCAACCGAAGATTCGCCTGACCTGTAGGTCTGTTTCGTGGGAAGTTCAGCGGCCGAACTTGATCAAGTTCGCCTGATTTCCAGCGAACTTGTCGTCTTTACTCGCTGTATTCTGCGTGGCTGATACGTTGTCATCAACCTGTCTTGATCTCTGGAACTCCTGAAGAACTCGGACTCTCTCCCGTTGAACCCTACTCTCAGGGGCGTAGAATATCCACTTACGGATGATGTGCTGCAGGTTCCGTCCTGAGAGACGAGCAGAATCGAACTTGGGTCAGGGAAATCCCTGGTCAAGGAATGGCAAAGTTCTTGTAACCTGCCAGTTCTGAATGCCTTGCGGTATGTTGTGCCACAGCAGGAGTCACGAGGGCTGTGGTGTTGTTCGCCTGACATTTGCGGGGGCTGTCGCCTGATAGAGCATGATTGATGGAAGCCATCATCGGTTTTATGGGCTGGCAGAATTGTTTTGAATATTCAGAGGCAGGCGACTTTCTCTGTCTGTTCGAATCAAACGAACCGCTTTGGTAATCATTTTGTCTGGAAGGCAGCAGGTTGAATACTGCACTCGGCATGACTATTCAGGAACTGTATGAAGAGTTCGATTTTCTGGGAGATTGGGAAGAGCGTTGCGACTTCCTGATTGATCTCGGGTTTGAACTCCCTCAGATGACTGATGTCGACAAAACAGAGAAGAACCGTGTTCACGGTTGTCAAAGCAACGTTTGGCTCGTGGCGCATCTGAATACTGCAACCACTTCCCCGACAGTCGAGTTTGTCGCCAACAGTGACGCGATGATTGTGAACGGGTTGATTGCCGTGTTGATGGCCGTCTACAACCGCAAGACTCCTGAAGAGATTGTCCAGACAGACATCGAGGCGATTTTCAAACGACTTGAGCTGGATCGCCACCTCAGTTCACAGCGACGCAATGGTCTGTTCGGCATGGTGATTCGCATTCGCGAATTCGCGCTAGGGGTATTGGCTCAACTGGAATTGGCGAAAGTGAAACTGGAGTTGGGAGCGAAGTAGACCGGTCACCTTCCAGAGTTGTCCGGCGTCTATGGCGGCTTTGAACTGCTAGACATGAGTCGGTCAATGTAAAATGGCGATTGTGATTGATGTTCCTCTGAATGGCGTGTCAGGAACGTTGAGATTCGGCCAGATCCGATTTGATTCGTTCACTTCTGTTGTGTCCTTCTGTTACTGTGTCTGGCCGCCAGTTGTTGCATGATCACATCAGCGATCGCCTGCTGTTTCCGCTCTGTTCACGATTGACACAACCATGTTTGAGATTGAGCGAGTTCGAAGTCAGTTTCCTGTTTTTCAACAGACGCTCCCTAAGGGAGTGCCTGTCACGTATCTCGACACGGCAGCTTCAGCTCAGAAGCCTCAATGTGTGATTGACGCCGAACGTACGGTCTATGAAACGCACTATGCGAATGCGTATCGAGGCGTTTATCGGTTTGGTGCCTTGATCGACGATGAACTCGAAGCCAGTCGAGAAGCGGTTCGGCAGTTGATTGGTGCGGAAAGCACTGACGAGGAGATCTCGTTCACTTCAGGCACGACGCTCGCGTTAAACAGCATTGCTTTTGGTTGGGGACGCAAGCACCTGAAGCAGGGAGACGAAATTCTCCTGAACCTGATGGAGCATCACGCAAATCTGGTTCCGTGGCAGCAAGTGGCTCTGCAGACCGGGGCCGTTGTTCGGTATCTCCCGTTGACGGATTCTGGCGAGCTGGATCTGGCTCAACTCGACGAGTTCGTAACACCGCGTACAAAAATTCTCTCTGTCACCGGCATGTCGAATGTGTTGGGGACGATCAACCCAATTAAGCTGCTCGCGGATCGAGTGCATGATGTCGGCGGAGTCATCGTTGTCGACGCGGCTCAGAGTGTGCCGCATGGGGCTATTGATGTGGTCGATCTGGGGATCGACTTCATGGCTTTTTCCGGTCACAAGCTGTACGGGCCAACCGGAATTGGGGTTCTCTACGGCAAGCGGGAATTGCTTGAGCGAATGGACCCGTTTGTCTTCGGCGGGCACATGATTGAGCAGGTGAGTCTTGAGGGTTCAACCTGGTCTCATCTGCCGGCAAAATTCGAAGCAGGGACAATCCCGATCGTTCAGGCGATTGCATTGAAGTCCGCGATTGATTTCCTGAATGGGCTGGGGGTAGAGGTCGTTCATGATTATGAGCAAGAGTTGACCCGATACGGCTGGCAGGAATTGTCGAAGGTTCCCGGGGTTAAAATTCACGGGCCGTCAGTCGAAAACCGTGGTGCGATTCTCAGTTTTACTATGGAAAAGGCCCATCCAGAGGATTTGGCGCAACTTCTGGATCGTCGTGGTGTCTTTGTTCGTCACGGACACCATTGCACGATGCCGCTGCATTCCTGGTTGAAGGTTCCGGCGACAGTTCGTGCAAGTTTCGGAGTGTACAGCACTCACGAGGATGTCGATCGTCTTCGGGATGCACTTCTGTTTGCGAGAGAAAAGTTGCGTCTGGCGTAGTTGCAGCGCTTCAGGATTGGTTTGATTGTCCTTGGTGGGGTTGCGGAGGCCCGGGTGATCGACGGGTTTTTATTGATAATGAAGATTCTGCTGTCGGCTCCCAAAGGCTTCTAATCGGTTCGCTTCCCGGCAACTCGAAAACACTTGTCGAGTTCCGTATGATTCTTAGACGTTTATTTTAAGAAAGACCGAAGAATTGAGTCAGCACTGCTCAATTAACTGACGTCTGCCTTTCGCCGTGACCTGACCGGACAGCGGGATGGCTACAAAGATTTCACAATCACAAAAGACTTCCTCGACTTCAAAGGGGGAGTACGTCCAGCGCCAGACAATAACCCTGTTTGAGCCGCCCAATCTGCTGGCGCTCGAAGGTGGGGCAACCATTGGTCCGGTCACTGTTGTCTATGAAACTTTCGGAGAGCTTTCTCCCCGAAAGGACAATGTCGTCTATATCTGCCATGCCTTGACCGGTGACTCACATGTTTCCGGTCGGTATTCAGCTGAAGATCGAAAGCCAGGTTGGTGGGACGGGTTTGTCGGTCCCGGCAAGGCAATCGACACCAATATTTATTATGTGATCTGTGCCAATGTGCTCGGGGGGTGTCAGGGAACAACTGGCCCGAGTTCGATTAACCCTGTAACAGGTGAGCCGTACGGGCCGAATTTCCCGTTCATCACCATTCAGGACATTGTCAGTGTTCACAATGCACTGCTGGACGCATTGGGGATCGACAAAATTCTGGCGATTGTCGGGGGAAGTCTTGGTGGGATGCAGGTTCTGGAGTGGGCGGTCAGCCATCCGGATCGTGCAGCAGCGGCGATCCTTCTCGCATCGGGACCGTCTCTCAGTGCTCAGGGAATTGCATTCAATGCCGTCGGGCGACGGGCCATTTATTCTGATCCGTTGTTTCAGAATGGGCGGTATTACGAGGCAGAAGACAAGCCGCGGTTCGGTTTGGCTCTCGCTCGTATGATCGCTCACATTACGTACCTGTCCGAGCAGTCAATTGAATTGAAGTTTGGGCGCCGTTTGCAGAACGGAGCAGACTTCGCGTACGACAACCGATCAGAGGTCGAGTTTCAGGTCGAGAGTTATCTCCATTATCAGGGAAAGCGGTTTGTTGATCGCTTCGATGCCAACAGCTATCTGACCCTGACCCGTGTGATGGATTACTTTGATCTCACACGTCGGCAAGAGTCTCTTGCATCGGTCCTGTCTAAGTCACAGTGCCGGTTTCTGGTGGTTTCGTACACTTCAGACTGGCTGTTTCCAACGTCACAAAGTGAAGAAATTGTTCGGGCGCTTGTTGAGGCGCAAAGGCATGTGACGTTCACTGAACTTTCGAGCCCTTACGGTCATGATGCATTTCTGATCGAATCCGAGTTGCCGAAGTTGGAGCAGTTGGTCGTTCCGTTCCTGAGCCGCACTTATCTTGATGTGATGTCAGGTCGAGCTTAGTTTCATGTCAGGCTTCAATGCTTGAAGTGACTGACTGATTCCGCGATTCGTCGACCGCTCCCGTTTTGTCTGTCTGGTCTGCACTGGTAAGTTTGAAGTGGCAAGTCATGTGTGCGAAGCGAATTCATCTTCCAGATTCAGAATCAGTTGCCATTAACGACGTCATCATCGGGCAGATCGAACGGAATTCGCGCGTCCTCGATCTCGGGTGTGGTGATGGCGTGTTGCTTGAGCGTCTTCGAGACGAGCATGGATGCAGTGTGCTTGGTGTCGAGCGAGATGACTCGGCATTTCTGCAGGCGATGGAGCGCGGCGTTCCGGTGTTGCAGTCAGACTTGAACCGTGGGTTGCATACGTTGCCCCCGCATAGTTTTGACTACGCTGTTCTGAGTCAGACCCTTCAGCAGATTGGCAAGCCGCTTGAACTGCTCCACGATATCTTTGAGATCGCGCGTCGAGCGGTTGTTGTCGTTCCAAACTTTGGGCACTGGCGTATTCGGTTGCAGGTTTCCTTGCAGGGGCGCGCTCCTGTGACAGACAACCTGCCGTATGAATGGTTCGAATCTCCGAACGTCCACTTTTTGTCGATGGTCGATTTTCGCGAGTTGGCCCAGCGAGGGAATTTTCGAATTGTCAAAGAGATCCCATTGATTGGAGCTCGACCAGTTCAGAATGCGATCTTCGCCAACCTTCGCGCTCATAGTGCTGTCTATGTTCTGGAGCAGGCCCAGAACGCGAGTTAGACCGGTTGGGACATTCCACATGGTCGCGTCGTCGCGTAGCAATGGAACAAGAAGACCGTTCCAGTCATCAAAGCGATTGGAACGGTCCAGAATTCATTGCATCTGGAAGTCGTCAACAGTTATTTCTTGTCGTTGACGGTGACATCAAGAACGTAGACCTTCGGTTGAACGCCCCCGCCAGTTGGAGTCAGAGATACTTCTGCTTTGCCGGCTGCGCTCCCTTTCAGAAGGACGAGGAGTTCAATCCCTCCCACTCTCCCTTCCTGATCAACAGCCAATACCGCCTCCTTTGTGACGATCGAGGCGACGATTCCCCCTTTGATGTCCACTTTGACGTTATTGATCATTCCCCCCGGATAACTTCCGCCGAGAGCTTTGACTGCGATGTAGTCACCTTTCGTGACTGAAATACTTTTCTTCCAGGAGTCAGATGGAGTTTCCTTTGAGTCCTTCAGTTCAATTCGGTGGAGTTTGGGAAGTGGCTCATCCGCCATCGCTGGGGCAACGAGGCAGGCAATCATTAATCCTGCAAGTAAAGAACGCAGCATCAGTCTTCTCCATTGTGTGGGTTCGGAAGATTGCATTCATGCACTGAACGGCACTTCCTTGCTGTGGTTTGATTGTTTCATAGGTGTGCAGTGGTGATAGAGGGCTTCCCGGAAAACGTGGTGCCCCACTTCGATTTCAGGGATATTCTGAATCTCAGGTCAGGATTGAACCGTCATCGAAGATTTCGAAGCTCGGTACTTCTTAGTTTGTGAGACTGTTTGTGACTCGATGAGGGTGAGAAGCGAAGCGTTGACCCCACGTACTCGCCAGGCAGCATCGCTGTATCCGTGGTGGCGATGGGGGATTGCCCCGTGCCTGACTGGGGGGCGTGTTTTGACGCAGAGGGGCAAGTTTTCTTGTTGCATTCCGTTCGGCTATCTGTAAATGTGTCCGAGGCGGGTAAGCAGGAGTGCACAATGGACGTGAATGATCTCACCGTAATCTACGAAAACATGTTGAAACTGCAGGAAAATCTCAGCGTCAGCAACGAGATCCTTGATCGGATGTTAGTGCGAGTTGAAGCAATTCTTCCAGATGTGACGGACCTTCGAAGTCACAATTTACCTGATCGGGTGAATGATTCGCGAGCGAACAATTAGCGTCAGTTTGTACTGACCAGTTGCTTGCATGGATTAAAATTGTTTCATAGATATAAATCATAAATCGGAGTCGAATACTTAGTGTTGAGAACAGAGTCGGGTTGACGCGTGACAGACCATGATCGGGCACTACCTCCAGATGCATCGGTAACTCGGTTGTCGAGGCTTATTAACCTCGTTGAGTTTCTTGAAGTGGGAGTGCACCGCAACGCAAATCAACTCGCCGAAGCGATGAATGTGAGTCGCCGCACTGTGTTTCGTGACATCCAGACGCTCCAGGATGCTGGGGTCCCAATACAGTTCGACGCAGCAAAAATGTGTTATTCTTTGCAGCGATCGGTGAACGTTCACGCCCGTCCACAGTTACCTGATCTGCTTCAGACTGCGATCTTTATTCGAAGCTCAGTGCAAACTGGCGCAGAGAACGTCGCAGCATATTTTGAATCAGAGGTGTTACATCGACTTACGAATAATACTCGTGATCTGATGGTTCATGCACTAGAGTGGATTATCCCACTTGAGAGTAATAATACTCCAGCTCCGCTGGATTATCTGAGAGCTCTGTTCAGTTGCTACGTGAAGAGAAAGAAGGCTCGACTGTCGTACACGAGGTCGTCAGGAGATGTTCAAGGGACGCTATTTGCTCCATCACAACTCTCGATTGCTTTTGACGGATTTGAGATCATTGGTTGGTCTTCGTTTCACCGTGCGAACATCGGAATGCACGTGAGTCGAATCGTTTCCGTGACGGAAGCAGAAGAAAATTTTGTTAAACCTGACCGCCGAATTGGAACCTGGTTGAGAGATTAGGTGTCCCAAGACTGTTTCGAGCTCACCGACATTTCGGTCGTGACCAGTCTCGCTGTTTGTTCAAGTTAGGTGCTTCATCTCATGGGTGAAGTATCCCTCAGTTTACAGCGGATCTTTTCGCTCTGATTCGGCGCATAAAAAAGGCGGCCCCGAACTGAGCTAAGTGCTCTATTCGGGGCCGCCAAAGCAGCTCTTGAGTGGTCAGGGGCGGGATTGAACCGCCGACACCAGGATTTTCAATCCTGTGCTCTACCAGCTGAGCTACCTGACCCACTTTCGTAAGACAAAAATTAAAAGCATTCGGTATGCTTTAATTCCGTCTTGCGGCAGGTATTCTTGCGACCGAAATGATCTCTGTCAACCGACTGTGCGTCAGGAGTCTAAAAAAGGATTCCGTCGCCATAATGTTCGATGAGGAATCAGAATACACCGTCGAGATCTTCTGGATGAGCAATCAGGCTTGTCTGCGATTCTCTGATAAATTGAAGGATCCATCATGATGGATGCATTGCTGGCCAGGCAACTTGCAGAGAAAACTGTCTCCGTTGATCAGCAGGGGGAATGGCCTGTCGTCCAACTGCAGGGGCTCGCAACTGCCGGAGTTCTGGGGTGGGTCATTCCCAGGCAATACGGTGGGAGTGAGATTTCACATCTTGAGCTGCTACAGGGATATGATGACCTGGCAGCGGCGTGTCTGACGACGGCGTTTATCCTCACGCAGCGAAATGGAGCCTGTCAGCGCATTGCAGCTTGTCAGAATGATGAGCTGAAACAGATGTTGTTGCCTGACCTCGCATCGGGGCGAACATTTGCCACAGTGGGAATTTCGCACCTGACGACGTCTCGACAGCATATCAAGACCCCGGCGATTCAAGCTGAGATCGAGGGAGACGAGATCGTCTTGAACGGGACGATTCCCTGGGTAACGGGGGCGGCGTTCGCGCAGACGATTGTGACTGGGGGAACGTGTGGAGATGGGCGGCAGGTTCTTGTTGCACTGCCAACGCATTTGCAAGGAGTCGAAGTTCAAGCGCCTTCACGACTGATGGCGATGTCGGCATCTCACACGGCAACTGTTGTCGTGAATCAGGTGCGTTTGCCGTTAGCTTATCTCATCGCCGGTCCGGTTGAATCAGTGATGACTCACGGTTCAGGTGGCGGAACGGGATCTTTGACGACATCGGTGCTCGCACTGGGGTTGTCACGACGAATCGAAGTGTATCTGCGAGATCAGGCCCGTTTGCGGTTGGATTTAAGTGTGGTTGTGGAGAGATTGTCGATCGAGTTGGCTCATTTGTCCGGGGATCTTTATGCAGTGGCTCTGACCAATCAGTCAGAAGCTCCACCCAGTTTCGCGGCTGACATCCGGCAACGTGCGAATTCGCTCGTGATGCGAATCACACAAGCTGCTTTGGGAGTCAGCAAGGGGGCAGGGTTTGTGCAGGGTCATCCTGTTGAACTCGCAGCGCGTGAAGCGATGTTCTTTCAGGTCTGGTCGTGCCCTCAGCCTGTCGTGCTCGGAGTTTTGGAGGAACTCTCCTTTCGTCGAGACTTCACGTGATGCTGGTTTGTCCCGACGATGTCGTGGAGAAGTCGAGCTACGTTGAGGGGCGTGTGCTGATGACTCGGTGAAAGTGCAGTTCGACTTCCTGATTGATCACTCGGCGCAACCCCTCGGAGAGGCATCGCGGCTCGTTATCTGATTCCCCAATGCGGATCACTTCTTCAAGTGAGGTCCCCGGCGGAACAGTGAACGTTGACTGCTGAATGATCTGGTTTCCCGCATCAAGTTCCGGCACGATGAAGTGCGCCGTTGCGCCAAACGTCAGCATTCGATGGCTGTACGCATCGTGGTAAGGGCGGAACCCTGGAAATGACGGGAGCAGACCGTGGTGCAGATTAATAATGCGTCCACCTGCAAATTCCCAACAGGCTCGGGGAGGAAGCACGCGCATGTATCTCGCAAGCACGATGTAGTCGACCGCGTAAGTGTCGAACAACTCCACGAGTCGGTGGTCATCCGGGTTCCCTTGTGCAT
Source organism: Planctomicrobium limosum (assembly GCF_051465645.1). Lineage (GTDB taxonomy): Bacteria > Planctomycetota > Planctomycetia > Planctomycetales > Planctomycetaceae > Planctomicrobium. Next base: position 4,879,926 of record NZ_CP195790.1, read on the forward strand.
CTCCAATATTGTGGAAGTCGACGCCAAACTGTTCGGCAATTCCCCGACATGCGTCTCGATTTCCGATGATGACAGGGACAACGGCATTCAGGCGTCGATCGCGGATGTCTCGCAGGATTGCCAGTGCAGGTTCCGGGCGATAAGTGACGCACAACGCGATTCGAGGTTGATGGGATTTTTCGTTCCGCGCCCAGACGCGAATCGTCAAACCTTTGGAGTTGCCGATCTCTTTCATTCGCTCGCGGAGTGTCGAAATCGGTTCAACTTCATCCGGCCATTCGATACGCAGCAACATCGCGAACAACTGCTCGGAGTCGCGATCATACATCTGGATCTCGTGGATGTTGGCTCCAGATTGCGTGACGTAGTGCACGATCGGATCAGCGAGTCCTCGATGGTCTGGACCAACAGCAGTAATGATGACTTGCATGATGTGTGATGCTCAAACAGCGAAGGACGTCGTCTTGATCTCACCGTGAATGGGCAATGAAATTCCGGTGGATCGTGTTTCGCAAGATTATGGTCGTTTCCGGGACAGAGGGCAATTTGTGATTTCAACCGCTGAGTCAGAATTGGCATTCGTGCGAATTGGACGGCATCAGGATTGGAGAAACAGGTTCAGACGGTCATTGATTGAGGAGGATGCCCCGTCTGGTTTGTTCCGATTCAGGCTTGTTCGCAGGGGAATGAATTCGTGTGTGTTATTGATTTTCTGTGATTGGATTCCTCCTGAAATTAAAACAGCCACAGAGGGGATGCCTCTGTGGCTGGTGGATCACGTTGAGATCAGCGTGAACTCGACTCAATTGTCAGGGCGAAGGCCCGGCATGCTTAGTGCAGGAACTCAGATGCTTCTTCCATGAAGGACTCAGGCAGTGTTCGCATGACGCCAGTTGCTTCAGCGAGCGGGACGGAGATCACATCGAGACCGCGGAGAGCGACCATCTTGCCGAAGTCTTTCTCCAGAATCAGGCGACCAGCTTTGATCCCCAGGCGTGTGCCGAGAACGCGGTCGTAAGCACTTGGAGATCCACCGCGCTGCAGGTGTCCGAGGACAACGTCGCGTGTTTCGATGCCAGTTTCTTTTTCAATGAACTTGGCAACGCGTGTTCCGATGCCGCCCAGAGAGACGTGTCCGAAGTCGTCGACTTTGGCGTCTTTGGTGATGTAGTCATCGCCTTCGAGCTGAGCCCCTTCAGAGACCATGACGATGCCGTATTTCTTTCCGGCAGCGCGACGGGCCTTGAGGACTTCACAGACCTTTCGCAGGTCGGTTTTCTTCTCTGGAATCAGAATCGCATCTGCGGCACAGGCGACGCCTGAGTAAGCAGTGATCCAGCCAGCGTGACGACCCATCACTTCGACAACCATCACGCGACGGTGTGACAGAGCGGTGGTGCGGAGGCGGTCAACAGCTTCGGTCACGATGTTCAGACAGGTGTCGAACCCGAAGGTGTAATCGGTTGCACTCAGGTCGTTGTCGATTGTCTTCGGGCAGCCAATTGTTGGCAGCTTGTAATCGCGGTACAGCTTGCTGGCGACGCCCAGGGTGTCGTCTCCACCGATGGCGACGAGTGCGTCCAGCTTCAGTGCTGAGAACTGCTCGACGATCTTCTTGACGAGGTTTTCGTCTTTGTATGGGTTCGTTCGTGATGAACCGAGAATTGTTCCGCCGAGTGGGAGGATCTCATCGGTTTCGTTTGGATTGAGAACGACATAGTTCCCTTCAATGGCTCCGCGCCAGCCTTCCTGCAGGCCGAGGACTTCTCCCCCAGCGTTGGCGACAGTGCGGACGAGCCCACGGATCACAGCGTTCAATCCCGGGCAATCTCCTCCTCCGGTCAAACAGGCAACTCTCATCTTTACAACTCCTCAACTTGGAATATGACAGTCCGTGCTGTTGAAACCGTTTCCGATAGACGACCACCGTAGCCGATACCGGAAAATGGAAACCAGGCGAGCGGGCAAGGGACGCACGTTTCGCGCAGTTCAGCACATCGATTCGAAACTAAAGCACTTTACTAATCTGTATTTTTGTCTTCGCAGGCCACTGGCACATCGTCGTGAGCTCTCTTGAACTCACATTGCCTGGATATCAGCGTGCAAAATACTCTTGAGAACGGAAAATCGTAGAATTGCTGGCACGGACGTTCAAGGTCGGTTCGTACAGATCGTCGATGAACTCGCTAATCAAGGGGCGAATTCCGGCATCTGTTGCTTGAACTTGGCCGGAGAAATGCCAATTGCTCAAACGATTTTGATGCGTTTGCCCCAGTATCGTCTACTTTGAAGGCATAACGTCCTCGACAGAAAAGATTCTGACGCTTGATTTCAAGGCGAAGTCTCTTCTGTCGAGTCGTGTTTTCATCCAGCACGCTTACCAGGTGCGTTCAACAAACTTCGTGTCGCCGGTGGCTGTGACGAAGGTGTTGTGATCGAGGATTTTTTTGGCGATCGAGACCGTCGTGACGATCCCTGGGCCTTCGACGACCAATTCGTTCAGTGCTCGTTTCATGCAGGCGATCGCTTCTTCGCGAGTCGCCTTGTGCACGATCAGCTTGCCGATCATTGAGTCGTAGTGAGGGCTGATTTTGTAACCTTCATAGATGTGCGAATCCCATCGCACACCGAGCCCACCTGGGATGCGAAGTTTTGTGATCGTTCCCGGGCATCCACGGAAGCCCTGTTCCGGGTCTTCTGCGTTGATTCGGACTTCGATCGAGCATCCGTTGCAAGGAACCTGTTTCTGTTTCAGAAGAAGCGGTTCGCCTGCCGCGACGCGGATCTGTTCTTTAATGAGGTCGAAGCCGGTGACCATTTCTGTCACGGGGTGTTCGACCTGAATTCGTGCGTTCACTTCGATGAAGTAGAAATTGTTGTTCTGGTCAACGATGAATTCGCAGGTACCGGCGTTGTAATAGCCAGCGGTTTTCACGAGACGAACGGCAGCCTTGCAGATGTCCTCGCGAACACTCAGTGGCAGGTTTGCTGCAGGAGATTCTTCGATCAGCTTCTGGTGTTTACGCTGCATTGTGCAGTCGCGTTCCCAAAGGTGCAGGACATTGCCGTGCTGATCCGCGATGATCTGAACTTCAACGTGACGTGGCTTCTCGATGAGCTTCTCGATGTACACGCCAGCGTTCTTGAACGCCTTCTCTGCTTCAGCAGAGGCGGCTGAGAGTTCGGTCCGCAAGTTGATTTCGTTGAAGGCAGGGCGAATCCCTTTGCCACCACCACCGGCGGTTGCTTTGATCAGCACGGGATAGCCGATTTCGTTGGCAACACGAACGGCTTCTTCTTCGCTTTCGATCAATCCGGCACTTCCCGGGACGCAAGGGACTTTCGCTTCTGTGGCAATCCGACGTGCGGCGACTTTATCTCCCAGCTTGTGCATCGCTTCGTGGGGAGGGCCGATGAACTCGATCTTGGAGTCCCGGCACATCTCGGCAAAGTCGGCGTTTTCAGCGAGAAACCCGTAGCCAGGGTGAATTGCCTGAACATTTCCCAGCTCGGCCGCAGCAATAATGTGCTCGGCCTTGAGGTAGCTGTCAGTTGAGGATGCAGGGCCAATGCAATAGGCCTCGTCTGCCAAACTCAGATAGTGAGCTCCGCGGTCGGCTTCGCTGTAAACGGCGACCGTTTCGATGCCCATTTCTTTGCAGGCGCGGATCACCCGCAAAGCAATTTCACCACGGTTGGCAATCAGAATCCGTTGAAACATGGTCGACGTCGTTCCCAGTCAGGGATGGTCAAGGCGACGAGCCAGGCGCGATGGCTCACAGCTGCAAGACGGTGGAGGCATTTTAAATCGCTGTTCGCCTGTTTTTGAATTCAACAGGGCGGAACGATTTTCAACAGGTGATACAAATCTCTTCTCTGGCTTGCGTGGGCGAGACGCGAAGCGTTCCTGAATTCTGCAACCAGATGATCTCGGACCTGCAAGTGACATCGGCCTGCGTCAATTGCGAATTCGGCTCCATCTGTGAAGCGGCGCATGAGTCCTCACTTGGAAGAAGGACTCATGCGATTGAGCATCTGCACTATGGCTTTACCAGAAACATTGGCTGGCCGAATTCAACGGAATCCCCGTCGTTCAGCAGCACTTTTGCAATTGTCCCAGAGACCTTGGCTGGAATCTTGTTGAACAGTTTCATTGCTTCCACGATGCAGACCACTGTGTCGGCGGAGACTGTATCGCCAACCTTGATGAAGGCTGGTTCACTTGGAGATGGAGACTGGTAGAACGTTCCAACAGTTGGGCTCTTGATTGGAATCAGCCCTTCGTCGGCGCTGGCGGCGGCCGCTGCTGGTGGAGCAGTGGCGCCTGCAGCTGCAGTCGGGGCAGGAGCTGCCGGAGCTGGAATGTAAGAAACAGGGGCAGCGGCAACGGTTTGAGCTCCCCGGCGCAAAACGTAGTACGCATCGCCGCGTTGCTGCTTGAATTCTCTGATGTCATATTTTTCCATCAGTTCCAGCAACTCACGCAGTCCGTCGACATCAAATTGTTCGGACCCTTTGGACTCCCGAGCCATGCTTATTCCCCAGCCTGATCTGCTACTTCAAAGCGAATGTTTATTCTCGCGACTCTTTTCGCGAAGTCGATCCCCGGTGATTTCCGTGGTCGATGACTCTCTCAATTTCATCCGTGCAGTGATCTCAAAAGCATTTCGCAATTGTTCTGCAATTCCTCTTTCCGATCCATGACCGTCCGACTGGCTGATCGATGGAGCTATGGAATTGAATCAGCAGGCAACTGTGACTGATGCCCAATCCTTCGGCACTGATGACAATACTTCATAACCATTTTTCGTAATCAGGACGTCGTCCTCAATCCGAACTCCGCCCCAGTCAGGAAGATAGATCCCCGGCTCAACTGTGACAACCATCCCCGGTTTCAGAATGGTGTCTGATGCCGAGGAGAGTCGTGGTATTTCATGAACGTCGAGGCCGATCCCGTGACCTAATCCGTGTCCGAAGTGTTTTCCGTATCCAGCTTTGCGGATGATTTCCCGGGCAACTGCATCAACATCTCCGCAGCGAACGCCGGGGCCGAGTGCCGAGATCGCTTCCATCTGTGCAGCGAGAACCGTTTTATAAACCTTCTCGAATGTCTTGTCTGCTTTGCCCGTCAGGAGTGTTCGGGTCAGGTCAGAGACATAGCCTGATCGCGTACGTGCTCCCCAGTCCAGCAGCAAAATGGGCGACTCGGAAAGGCGAATGTTTCCCGGGCGATAATGCGGCAGGGCAGCCCGATCTCCGACGGCGACAATTGCAGGAAAGCTGCAACCTGTTGCCCCAAACCCTCGCATCGCATGTTCAAGTTCGGCAGCTAGTTCCCGTTCCGTTCGTGACGGAGTCAGGATGGACTTGAAGACTTCAAAGCCTCGTTCCGCGAGGCGGACCGCCTCACGAATCTCTGTGATCTCGTCTTTATCTTTGATCGCCCGAAGTTGTTCGATTTCCCAGTTAATGGCGTGCCATTGCTGAGGGGCTTGCAGTGTTTTAAGAGTTTCTGCGGTTTCGACTGTCAGGATATGTCCTTCGAATCCGCATGTCTCGATGCCAAGACGCTGGCACTCACTCGCAAGAATCTCAGTCAGTTTTTGAGTCGATGAGCGAATGCAGCTCTGAAGACCGGGGCATTCTTCCTGAATCTGCGTTTCGAAGCGGGAGTCACTAAGAATGACTTCACTGTAGTCGGAGATCAGCAACCAGGTGCTGTCACCGGTAAAGCCCGTGAGCCAGGAGACATTTTTCTCCGCCACGATCAGCATCGCATCGAGTTTTTTGGATTTCAGCGATTTACGCAACAACTGGCGCCGACGCAGAAATCCGTTGCTGGTCGAAGACATGGAAGTCGTTGTCCGAGGACTCGATTTATAAATGATGATGCTGAAGGCACGCCCGGAGGGATTTGAACCCCCGACCGACGGATTAGAAATCCGTTGCTCTATCCTACTGAGCTACGGGCGCAACTCTTAGTGATTACGGTGTTTAGCTACTGGCTGCTGGTCTGGCGGTATGCCTGAACAGTTCCAGCCCGATGCCTGCACCGGTAGTCACAAACCCCCAAAGGGCACGGGATTCTAGTCGGAAAACTCGCAGCATGACAACCGCGAGCCCGAAGTTCGGTTCTGGACAACTTCAATTCTGCTGGCTCGATGTCACTTTGGAAGTGGCAAATCGGAGTGCCAGCAGGTTTCGGCTGAACCGGCCAGGGAGTCGAGGAAGGCTTCAGCTCCCCTGAGGACCAAAGCTTGGTAAGGCATTAGGCTGGTGAGCGGTGGAAGTGAATGTGCTTCCATTTGCCGTCAATCTTCTGCCAGACTCGGGTTTCGTCGGCGGTCACAGTGATTGGAGCGCCGTTGGCGTCGAGTTTCTGAACCAGTCGTGCGTAGCAGACCAGCCCGATGTCTCCGAAGACACGGATATTTGGAGATGCAGCGGATGACAGTTTTGGTGTCGTTCCGCCTGGCAGATCAAAATAGAACTTGTGGAATGGCAGTCCGGCGATCAGGTGGCCGTTGGCTTCTGGCTCGAAGCAGGTGATCTGTTCGTGACACAGTTCGGCGTAGGCCTTCCAGTTGCCGGCATCAATTGCCTTCAGCAGTTTCAGGGAGACGTCGAGGAGTTCTGCTTCTGGAGACTTGTCAGCGTCTGATGTCTTGGCCATCGTTCTTCGTTACCGTTGAGAGATTGAATACCCGGAAAGAGAACAAATTGTCTTCCGGTTAAGAAAGTGAAGCGCCTGCATAGGTGTCACAATTCAATTGAAATTTGTCAAATGCAGCAGGCTCAACTCACAGAAATTTCTTCAGACTCTCTCGTTCGGAAAAGGTCGATCGATGGTTCAGAATCGTGTTAAGGCTGCTCTCCGGGCTGGACTGCCTCAAATTGGAACATGGCTGTCTCTGGGAGATCTGTTTGCAACCCGGTTTCTTGCAAGAACGGGATTTCATTACCTCACCGTCGATCTGGAGCACTCTCCGATCGACTGGAGTCAGGCGGCGGCGTTGTTTTCCGTGATTGCCGATGCCGGGTGCACTCCGTTGGCCCGTGTTCCGGAGGGGCGACATGATCACATTAAACGTGTGCTCGATGCCGGAGCTCATGGGGTCATTTGCCCGATGATTAATACTGTTGAGCATGCGAAGGCGTGCATTGCTGCCGCGAAATATCCTCCGCAAGGAACGCGATCAGTTGGTGGAGCGTTGCATGCTCTAAACTTCGACGCGACGGCTCAGGAGTATTTCCGAAAAGCCAACGACGAGGTGATCGTCATCTTGCAGACAGAGTCTCCAGAAGGGGTGGCAAACGCTGAAGAGATTTACAGCCTACCCGGCGTTGATGCGATTTTTGTGGGGCCCAATGATTTGCGTGCTCAAATGCGATCTCCGGATGGAAGTGATCCCACGACAGAGGAGTTCGAATCGATGCTCGGTCGGGTTTTGGACACTGGCCGTCGCTGTGGCGTCCCCGTTGGAATTCATATGCAAACCAGCGTCGAAGCCGCGACACGAATCGAGCAGGGCTGGCAGTTCATGGCAATTGGAAGCGAACTGTCCATGATGGTGACTCAGGCTCAGCAGGTGATTAACGATTTAGGAATGCAGCAGCCGGGGAAAGATCTGGTTCGCTATTAGACCGTATCGGTCTAGCCTGTGGCCGCGCAGCAGCCTTCTCAATAGGAGAAACATTGAATCCCGCGTGCCAGAGACGCTGCATGATTTCTGGAAATGTTCTCATCCCCGGTTTGCGCTTTGATTGGTTCTTAACTGAAAAGAAGAACGCTGTGGCAGGATGTGGTCCCGTCACAGCGTTCGCTTTTAAATTTGGCGAGTAACGCCTGAATGCAGCGGCTTAGTATTCCCCGAGGACCTCTCCGTCTGCCATGTAAGAGAGGTTTCTTCGGGTGGTTGTGTCAATGTTCTCAGAGAGGAAGCGAACGGAACCATCGGCCAGCAGAACGTGAATTCCTCCGGTGTGGAGGCTGCCTGGTCGCGACCAGGTTCCCAACCGGCCAATAATCGGGTCGTTTGTTAACCATGTCCAATTGTTAATTACGTGGCCAGAGAGGTCGATGCCAGGCATTACCCAGCCGCGGTATCCCCATGCTGGTGGACGTCCGTTAATGACGTTGAGGGTCGTTTCGGCCATGGCGACTGTGTTGCTGGTGCCGTCGGTGATGTCCCCGATGCGGCACCGGCTGTTCCCACCGAACATGCGACGGGTGGTACTTGCAGAGCCCGCCCAGTTCTCGCAGCCTCCGTTGATCCAAGGGAACGTAACGAAGTCATAGCAAGTTTTTGCTCCACCTGTGCCAGTGTTGGTCGCACTGATTCCGTAGTTTCCTGTTGCATCAGCAAGGACCGGACTGCCTGGATCGGAAGGGCAGAGGAACGCCTGAATCACAGTTTTGACCACGGCAGCGTTGCCACTTGCAACAGGATCCAGACCTGATGAGTCGGCAGAACCTGTAACGGAATTCCAGGTTGATGCAGGGCCACTGAAATTGTACTTGTTGTAGAGGGCGGTCTGCTCAATATACGGGAGGAGCATCGTTATCCCGTTAGTGTTGAGTATCGGGCTTGTGGGGGCAGGAGTGGCAGGATAGCAACGACCGACACTGGACGGTGGAAACGTATTCACGGTGTCATGGTAGTTGTGCAGTGCCAATCCGAGTTGTTTCAGGTTGTTTTTGCACTGAGATCGTCTGGCGGCTTCGCGTGCCTGCTGGACTGCCGGGAGCAGCAACGCGATCAGGATGGCAATGATCGCGATCACGACCAGTAACTCGATCAGTGTAAAGGCGTTCTGTCGACGGTTTCTACTTCTGCGGTGCGCGGGGGATGTGAGTCCCAATGGTGAGACGGCTGACCTCATGAACGACTGACTCCTGGTGGAACGACAGTAAAACAGCGGGAAAACAAACTCTTTCGAGATGAAAAAGATCGATGGCGAAGTGAAATTGGCAGGGCGATAGATAAGATAATGCTGATCATACGAACTGTATTTTGCGAAGTCATGTTGCTGTGCGATTAATAGTTTGCAATTCAGGAGAACATAAAAGCTGTGCTCACTGCTTGTTCTTCTTTGCTGGAGAGTGGTCGATAAAGCACTTCCAGAAATCATCAAGCTGTCGTGTGGGGATCGAACTTCGTCCAGTTGAGAAGGCTGTCGTGGGAGCCGCTTAATAAACCGGAGTGAGACCGAACCGGTCTGAGACGTGGAAAAAAAGAAAGGCCCGGCGAACACTGGTGTTCGCCGGGCCTTGATGTCTTTACTGGGGCAATTAAGAAGGTTGGGGACTGTATGCCTTGTTCGGACGTTTAGTATTCCCCAATGACCTGTCCGTCTGCCATGTAGGCCAGTCTCTGGCGGGTGGTGGTGTCAACGTTCTGGGAGAGGAAGCGGACGGACCCGTCAGCCAGCAGGATGTGAATCCCGCCGGTATGCAGGCTTCCTGGACGTGCCCATGATCCCAGTCGACCAATGATGGGTTCGATTGGAATATTACTGGCTGGCGTAAAGTTCCAGTTGTTGATCGCCTGTCCAGCGAGATCGATTCCTGGCATGACCCAGCCACGGTATCCCCATGCTGAAGTTTTACCGTTGAAGATATTGAGGGTTGATTCGGCCATAGCGACGGTGTTGCTGCTTCCGTCGGTAATGTCACCAATACGGCAGCGACTATTCTCACCGAACATACGGCGAGTGGTGCTTGCTGCTGTCGCCCAGTTTTCGCAGCTACCACCTGATGGTTTGGTGTACCATGGGGAAGCGGAGAAATCGTAGCAAGTCTTTGCTCCGCCTGTGCCGGTGTTGGATGCGCTGATTCCATATTGTCCGGTTGTCTCAGCGAGATGCGGGGCGCCAGGGTCGGAAGGGCAGAGGAACGCTTGAATCACCGTTTTTACCACGGCTGCATTGCCGCTGGTGACCGGATCGAGTCCTGATGAGTCGACTGAGCCTGCGGCTGAGTTGTATGTCGATGCAGGGCCGCTGAAGTTGTACTTGTTGTAGAGTGCTGTCTGTTCAATATACGGGAGGAGCATTGTGATCCCGCTGGTATTGAGAATTGGGCTCGTCGGAGGAGGAGTGTCAGGATAGCAACGCCCAACACTTGAAGGCGGGAATGTGTTTACGGTGTCGTGGTAGTTGTGCAGAGCCAACCCCAGTTGTTTGAGGTTGTTTTTACATTGTGATCGGCGAGCAGCTTCTCGCGCCTGTTGCACAGCAGGCAGCAGCAGAGCGATCAGGATGGCAATGATCGCAATGACAACCAGCAGCTCGATTAGGGTGAACGCAGTTTTTCGACGATCTTTGCGTTTTTGCAGGGGCGTGGGGGATGCGAGCCCCAGTGGTGAGACGGTTGATCTCATGAGTGACTGACTCCAGACGGAACGCTATTAAAACAAGGAAGGACAAACTCTTTTGAGTGGAAAAGGCGAGGTCGATGGGGCAAGGTATCTGCAGGATCGTATGTATAAGATCTTACTGATCATACGGGCCAGTAGCGTGAAGTCACGTTGGCCTGTGAGTAATAATTTGCAATACGTGAGAACATAAAAGCTACAGATGTCAGATTTCTCGGGCTGATGTTGAGTCGCTATCTGGGAGTAAAAATCAAAAGCCCGGCGAAACAAAAGTGTTCGCCGGGCCTTGAGATGATTGCGGATTGAGCTGCGAACCTGCTTAAGGCGTTCTCCGGCCGTGAGCAGGCTTTCGATGGCGAGCAGAGGGGGTTACCTCTTCTTCAGCTCGAAGGGGAAGTCTCCCCCTTCGGTTGGGACTGTTGCGCTCAGTACAGAGTCAGTCATGCTGCTGTACCGAGGGGGAAGAGATTCAACGGCGCCGGCGTCTGCTGGTGGCGTATCCGGGGGGAGGTTCAGCGGTTTTCCGTCAGGACCGACAAGGGCGCTGACGACGACGCTGTAAGTTCCCGGAGGGGCGCCATCTCCCCCGCGCAGTTGCTTGAGTGTGTATCGCCCCTCTGCGTCAGTGGTACCAGTACACTCGATTCCGGCAGTTCCGGATTTCGGTACAAACACAACGGTGGCTCCAGCAAGTGGCTTCCCGTCCAGCTTGATTGTTCCAGTGACAGGAACCGTATTGGGGAGGCTTGCTTTCTCTGTTCCACCTCCACAACCGAGAAATGTCATGGCGATAGCACAAAGTGTTGCATGCAGTGGGAAGTGGAATCTCATGTTTGAAGTCGTGATCCGGAGTGTAGGGGACGGGCAATGGTGAAAGTGAGGCCAGCACTTTCACAATACAATGCTGGCCTCTTTAATAAAAGCTGCTGAAGAGGCGCATGGCTCGATTGTCGATTGCTCAGAGCGCTTAGAATTCCCCGAGAACCTGACCGTCTGCCATGTAGGAGAGGTTTCTTCGGGTGGTGGTGTCCACGTTCTCTGAGAGGAAGCGAACGGACCCGTCTGCCAGTAGGATGTGCATCCCACCGGTATGCAGGCTTCCAGGGCGCCCCCAACTGCCGAGTCGGCCGATAATTGTCGGAACAGATGGGTAGGTCCAGTTGTTGATCGTGTTGGCAGCAAGGTCGACCCCGGACATCACCCAGCCGCGATATCCCCAAGCGTTTCCTTTTCCGTTGTAGACTTCCAATGTGGTTTCTGCGACAGCCACGGTGTTACTTGTCCCGTCGATGATGTCGCCGATACGGCACCGGCTATTCTCCCCGAACATACGGCGTGTCGTGGTAGCGGATGTTAGCCAGTTTTCGGCACAAACGCCGGTAGACAGTCCCGCGTTGACGAAATCATAAGTCGTTCGTGCTCCGCCAGTGCCAGTGTTAGTCGCACTGATCCCGTAGTGGTTCGTTGCTCCTTGGAACTGCGATCCTGGATCAGATGGGCATAGGAATGCCTGAAGAAGCGTTTTCACGACGGCAGCGTTGCCGGTTGTGACTGGATCTGGACCAGGTGAAGCATCAACTGCATTTGCAGTTGAGTCCCAAGTCGTTCCTGGAGCTCCGAAGTTGTACTTGTTGTAGAGCGCTGATTGCTCAATGTAGGGAAGAAGTAATGTCCAACCGTTGGTGTTGAGCAAAGTGCTTGCTGTGAGTTGTGACTTGCACCGCCCTAGGGCTGATGGTGGGAACGTGTTCACGGTGTCATGGTAGTTGTGCAGTGCCAACCCGAGTTGCTTCATGTTGTTTTTGCATTGTGATCGTCGGGCAGCTTCTCGAGCCTGTTGTACAGCAGGGAGCAGCAGAGCGATCAGGATGGCAATGATTGCGATCACGACCAGCAACTCGATCAGGGTGAACCCCTTTCGCTGGCGAATGACTCGCAGGTGACGCGGTACCGGCACATTGGATGTGGGCATGGAGATTCCTTCGAAGCAGAAAGACCGAATAGGAAAAAAGAACTTCGCAGACAGACGTGAGCTGGAACGTGATATCTCGATGAAATGAGTTAGATGAGACATCAAAGAGATTTGATCATAAACAGGTCGAACCCGAAGTGCACTGAAAATTTGGATGAAAGAATTTGAAATGCTGGTGTAGATAAAAGTTAACCTAAGGTTTTCCCTGGACACGCATGTGAAGGTTGGAGATATGCTGATTTCTGTATCAGTGCTCTCTTGGCATTAAGAGTGGAATTCGTTGTCCATTCTGCCCATTCGATCGGCAATGTTGCTTGTTTGAACGGATCGGATTCAATCTGCCTGGGTTGAATTCTTTGAGAGTTGAGCACCTCGTGTTATTCAATCGTAATGCAAGTTGCGGTCGTCTGGAGTGACTTGTTCACGTGTGCATGCGAGTGCGGCAACTCGGTCTCTGCAATTCAGGCTCGTCCCGATTGACCTCAAGTGGCTACGCATCAGAACAGTGAGCGGCTAGACCGGTTCGGTCTATCATGTGGCCGCGCAGCAGCCTTCTCCATAGGTCAATAGCTGAATTCCGCGTGCCGGAAACGCTGCATGATTTCTGGAAATGCTCTAGGGAGTCTGAACTGCTGGAAGTTGTGAATTTCTATTGAGATTGGATTGAGGATGCATCCCCAGTGGAAATTGTGGATACTGATGACGCCTCTTCCTGTGGAGGCTTTCGTTCGCGAGACCTGATCCGAAGCGATTTTCATCATGCCCCAACCTGTATTGCCACCGGAACTCGAACTTAGCGATTCGCCGACAGCTGCAGATGTCTCGCGAATCCTCTCGTTTCTGACGGATCAGGGGACGTTTCAGTTTCCGACATTGTCATCCGGGTTGTTTTCAGCCGCCGCTGCAGAGAACCCTGATTTTCGCTTGACCGGATATCAGTATGTCTGGACCCGGGATAACTGCCATGTGGCGCATGCCCTCTGGGCGACAGGGGATCGCGAGTCCGGCGTGCGAGCCGTTAAAGCCCTGCTGCAGTTTTACGGAAAGTCCCGCCAGAAGTTTTTGGACATTATTGAAGGGCGTATGCTGCCCACCGATCCGATGCAGCGCCCGCATATCCGTTTCGATGGTGAGTCGCTCACTGAAATCGATGTCCGTTGGGCTCATGCACAGAATGACGCGCTCGGGTACACCGTCTGGCTTTCCTGCAAGTTGATGCGCGCCGGAAATCTGACCGTGACGCACGAACGGGTCGATCTGTTGAGGACCTTTGTGCAATACTTTCAGGCGATTCGATTCTGGGACGATGAAGATAACGGCCATTGGGAAGAAGCGAGAAAGATCGAGTCCAGTAGCATCGGGCCTGTCGTTGCGGGGCTGGTCGAGTTTCGGGCGTTGCTCGCAGAGCAGCAGATTGAGTTTATTGATGCGGTCTTGCTAGACGATCTGATCGAGCAGGGACGCAGGACGCTATTGGAGATTCTCCCTGCAGAATGCATTCAGCCTGACCTGTCGAAGAATCGGCGATACGATGCGGCGTTGCTCTTTCTGATTTATCCGCTGGCTGTCGTCGATGACGAGATGGCGGCTCAGATTCTTGCTGACGTTGATAAGCACCTGACTGGCCCGATCGGAATTCGGCGCTATATCGGAGATTCCTACTGGTGTGCGAATTACCGCCAGTTGCTGAGTCCAGAGGTCAGAACGACCGATTTTAGCGATGACATGGAGAGTCGGGACCGATTGCTTCAGCCTGGACAGGAGGCCCAGTGGTGTCTGTTTGACCCGATTGTTTCGACGATCTGGGGCGAACGCTATCGCGTTTCACGCTCTCAAGGTGACCTGCAGAAACAGATTCATCATTTACGTCGCTCACTGGCTCATCTCACGGCGGAAGGCCCACGAACTCCGGCATTCCGATTTCCTGAGTCGTACTTCCTTGAAAACGAAGAATGGGTTCCCAACGATATTTGCCCATTGCTGTGGACGCAGGCGAATGTTCTGCTCGCGTTGAAGTCGATGAGTGATTCGCTGTCATGAACTCCTCGCGGATTACGAGGTTGAGATCGCTTGCAGTGATGTTGCTGTGTTAATGTGGTTCGGTCTGAGCAGTTGCGCATCCCTGTTTGATGATCACTTTCGTGAATCTTCTCGATTCGGATGACTCGTTGAAACCGCGCGTTCAGTCTCTTCGGTATTGGGGGAAGATATTGAGTGTTCGGGGTAGAATTGGCGCGTACCGTCACCTGTCATCTCACATTTGACGTCGGGGCAAGTTCCAGTTCGTATTGTGTGTTTCAGGATCTTGAACGTAATGAAATTTTGTCTCTCCTGTTTGCTGCCGGTTTGTTTTCTGGCGTTGATTCTCGTGGTGAACAGCGCGTCTGCTGGCGCACCGGAGCAGGGCTATCATCATTTGCTGGAGAGTGTGTATCTCACAGCAGATTTTGAAGAAGACGACATCCAGAATGTCTGGAAGGTCTGGCCTGAACCATTGAGAACGCAGGCAGAAAATGCGTCGCCACTGGAACGGCGCAAGATGACGTTTGAGCGTTACGGCCTGACCCCACGTCCTGGTGAAGATTTCTCCAGCGCGAACTTCAAGCCGCTGCAATATGTTGTCAGCGAGTCAGGGACATGGACGATGAACTGCTTCTCCTGTCATGGAGGGCAGATTATGGGAAATGTGATTCCGGGGCTTCCCAATAATCGATACGCATTACAGACGCTCAGTGAAGAAATGCGTCAGTTCAAGTTGGAGCATGCTCCTCAGAAGTCGCTGACCAGAATGGAAAAGGCGGTTTCGCTGGTTCCGCTGGGGTCAACTCGCGGAACGACCAACGCCGTGATGTTCGGGGTTGGATTACTTTCCATGCGAGATGCTGACCTCAATGTGAAAATTCCGTTGTTTCCACCGAGAATGGTTCATCACGATATGGATGCTCCGGCATGGTGGCTTTTCAAGAAGAAGACGCATCTGTACGTGGAAGCCTATGCCGAGAAGAATCATCGCAGTCTGATGCAGTTCATGCTGATTCGCAGTAATGGGCCAGAGAAGTTTCGTGAATGGGAGGATGACTTCAAAGAAGTTTATGCCTACCTCGAATCGATCGAAGCGCCTCGATATCCATTCCCGATTGATGCCGATCTTGCTAAACGCGGTGAGGTTCTGTTTCAAAATCACTGTGCAGAGTGTCACGGGACGTATGGGCCGGAATCCAGTTTTCCTAATCGAGTCGTTTCGATGAAGGAGTTAAAGACTGATCCTGTTCGTTTCGGTGCGATTCTCTCAAGCGACCGGACAATGTACGGAAAGTCGTGGTTCGCGGAGTACGGCAAGCACAACACGATTGGGGAACGGGATGGCTATCTGGCTCCGCCGCTGGATGGCGTGTGGGCATCCGGGCCCTATTTCCACAATGGATCGGTCCCAACTCTCTGGGATGTCTTGAATCCATCCGAGCGTCCGCAGGTGTGGCAGCGTACTTCGACCGACGGCTTTGATCGGGAGAAAGTCGGCATTCCCGTTGAGAGAATGAATCGTGTTCCGGCAGAAATCCAGGACCCGCGAGAGCGTCGTGAGTTCTTTGACACGACTCAGTTTGGCAAGTCTGCATCAGGACATGACTTCCCTGATGCATTGTCAGAAAAGGAGAAGCGTGCTGTTCTGGAGTATCTGAAGTCGCTGTAAGCTGGGATTGCTCGACGTATTTCACTAGAGATCGAGCGGCCAGGTCTGCAGTCGGGTCGATGCGCTATGCTTTTTGGATTTGACTCGGCAGCGTTTGGCCATCGGCAACGTGAGTAGAACGTCGCCAGTTCGCCTTCCATGCCGGGACTGATTCAGCAGAGACAGGGGATTCATCTTCGCCTCGGAAGATGACGAATCCTGCTTGTGGAGCCGGTTTGGACATCTCTTCGAGGTCTGGATCTCGGGTGGCTTTAATGGCGTCTGACAGCGACATCCGCAATTCCTTGAGGAAGAGCAGTCCTGTTCCGGCAGTCAGTATTGCCAACACGCCTGTGTAGATCATCAGGAACTGTGCGACGCCGACGATTCCGGAGTTGAAGAACTGACCAGACAACCCCAACGGAACTCCGAGACCCAATGCGAGGCAGGCTCCCTGCAGCAGGCAAAGACGGAGATAAAGTTGAGGTGTCAGCATGTGTGGTCACTTCTCAGGACGGATGTGCAGACTGGTGTGCAGATTCAGTGAAATGCTGTTTCTGCCCATGTGAGCGACAAACCGGGCTCGCTCTGGGCAAACCTACCACCCAGTGGAATGCCGTGCGGCATTTATTCACAGACCGATGGGCATTTTCGCAGGCCAGTTCCTCTGGTCGTTCCGACAGTAGCGACCAGACTGGCAGAAAGTCCAAAAGTCGCGAAGATAGAGGGCAGGGCGTTTTATCGCCTGTTGAGAGAGGCTGCTGCGCGGCCACACGATCGTCCGACCCGGTCTCAAATGCTTTGGCTGATTTCTCTTTGAACGAAGCGTTCTCGAAAGAGAATCACCTGTCTGAACTGAATTGCTACTACTTTGACTGCTCAATTGACGACCGATGTTCAACTGGCTGCCGAACTTCTTCGGGCCGGGAAGCTCGTGGCATTTGCGACTGAAACCGTCTATGGATTGGGTGGGAACGCGCTTGACCCAAGTGCCGTAGCGAAGATTTTTCAAGCCAAACAGCGTCCGACATTCGACCCCTTGATCGTGCATCTTGCTTCGGCGAATGATCTCTCTCAGGTTTCCAGAGATGTTCCTGACGTTGCGTACCGGCTGATTGACCGGTTCTGGCCGGGCCCGTTAACTCTGGTTCTCCCCAAGCAGGCCTGCGTTCCTGATTTGGTGACCTCTGGATTGCCTTCCGTGGCGGTACGTGTCCCTCGTCATCCTCTGGCTCAGGAACTCATTCGTCTGGCGGGCGTCCCGATAGCGGCTCCCAGTGCGAATCCTTTTGGACGAATCAGCCCGACAACGGCTCAGCATGTTCTCGATCTGCTCGGAGAAGACATCGATGCGGTACTGGATGGAGGGCCGTGTCAGGTCGGCGTCGAATCCACGGTGTTGCAATGTCTGCCTGACAATACGGTGCGCCTTTTGCGGCCGGGCGGATTGACACTGGAGGAGATCGAAGCGGCGATTGGCCCGATTGCCGGAAGGGCAACGACCGTGTTGGATCAACATGCTCCTCAGGCTTCACCCGGCTTGCTCGCGCAGCACTATGCTCCGCGAACTCCGTTGATGATTGTGAATCGCTGGGAAGACGTTCCGGCGGGGAAAGAGGTCGGAGTCTTGAGTCTGGGGCCCATGCCAACTGCTTCTCAATATGGAGTGGCCGAGACCCTGTCTGCGACCGGCGAACTGACTGAAGCGACGGCCAATTTCTTTTCAGCTCTCCGTCGTCTGGATGCAAGCGGCGTTCAATTGATTCTTGCTCAGCGGTTTCCTGACGTCGGTTTGGGACGTGCATTGAACGATCGATTGCAGCGCGCCAGCAGCAGGTAGGCAGGCGGTCCGGATACGGGTTGCAGCCTTCATGATTCTGTTCGCAATGGAAGCTGTCGCATCTTGCGTATACGTGAACCTGCAGTCGTGTTTCGAGCGAATGGCATAACAGCATTGTAATGTTGGCGTAATGCTAATTCAGAAATCCCTGATTCCGGTCTCGGCAGGGTACAATGTCACGTCTATTATGAGATTGCCAGCGGCACGTTCGAATTGTTTTCAGCGTTTGATGTCCGCGTGGCCTTGTTATTCGCCGGAAGGAAGTCTCGTTTACGAGCGATAACAGGGGAGGTGACATGGATCTGGAACCTCGCTGCTGCGAATGAAAATCGTGTGGCGGATCTCCCGTAAGGATGAACGGACAACGTGTCGGAAACTTCTCCCAACGATGACGCAAGAACTGACCCGCAGAGTTCGAACTGGCACCTCCTGAAACGGTTGATCGGCATCGGGCTGGAGTACCGTGGAGCCTGCGCGGCATTGTTGTTCTTCGATGTCTCGCTCGTGGCGGTAACGCTCGGAAGTCTCGGGATGATTGGAGTCGGAATTGACTTCATTCGCCATCAGGGAGATCCCGCAAGTCCGATTCCGAAGTTTCCATTCGGCTGGACCCCTTCGGAGTCGATGACGGCCTTTGGGGTGGTTTGCGTGATCGCCGTGGTCTGTCTGGGGCTGGCGATTTTGAGTGCGCTGTTGCGCTTTCTTTCTGCTTATGCTTCTGCGGCACTTTCTCAGCAGGTTCTGATCCGCATTCGTACCGATGTGTACGCGAAACTGCAGCAACTCAGTTTTCAGTTTTATGATGCTGGCGAGAGCAGTTCGATTATCAATCGGGCGGCGGGCGACGCGAATGCCGTCAGGAGCTTTGTTGATGGTGTCATGGTGAAGGTGCTCACCGTGACGCTGACCTTTGCCGTCTATCTTTATTACATGCTGCAGGTGAATGTTCTGCTGACGATCGCCTGTCTGGCTACGACTCCGTTGCTGTGGATCGGTGCTGTTGTTTTCTCGAAGTACGTGCAGCCAGCTTATCGAAAGGCGAGTCAATTAGGCGACGAACTGATCCGGACACTCGTTGAAAATGTTCAAGGAGTCCACGTCGTCAAAGGGTTCGCCAGAGAGCCGGAAGAGATCAAGCGGTTTAAAGAGTCGACGGAACGAATTCGAACGCAGAAAGAATCGATCTTCTTTCGGGTGAGTGTCTTTCAGCCCATCATGGGGGGACTCACTCAGGTGAATATGGTCGTCCTGCTGGCATACGGAGGAGTGCTGGTGGTGCGTGGAGAAATGGCACTCGGAGCCGGGATGTTCGTGTTCGCGAATCTCCTTCAGGAGTTCGCCGCGCAGATCGGTCAAATCGTGAATATTGCGAACACAATTCAATCGAGTCTGATCAGTGCCGAACGTGTCTTTGAAGTGATTGACGCCCCGGTCTCAATTGAATCCCGGCCTGACGCGATCGTCGTTTCCAAAGCAAAGGGACACCTGCAATTCGAGAATGTTTCGTTTGGTTACCAGGCTGGTCAACCGGTTCTGCAAGACATCAATCTCGATATTTTGCCGGGAGAACGGGTTGGCATTACCGGAGAAACCGGGGCAGGGAAAAGTACGCTGCTGGGACTCGTCATGCGTTTCTACGATGTCGATCAGGGACGAATTCTGATCGACGGTCATGACCTGCGAGACGTGCAGCTGGAGAGTCTGCGACAGCAGTTGGGGCTAGTCTTTCAGGAGAGTTTTCTCTTCAGTCATACGATTGCCGCAAACATTGCGTTTGGACGTCCGGACGCGACTCTCGAAGAGATTCGGCGAGCTGCAGCCCTGGCGGCCGCGGATGAATTCATTCGTGACCTGCCTGATAAAGAAGAGACGATTGTCGGGGAACATGGAACCAATTTGTCTGGGGGACAACGTCAGCGTCTCGCACTTGCCCGGGCATTGGTGCTCGATCCTCCGGTGCTGCTTCTGGACGATGCGACGGCCTCGATTGATCCTGAAACGGAACATGAGATTGAACGTGGAGTGCAGAAGGCCATGCGCGACCGCACGACCCTGATGATCTCAAATCGGATTGGAACTCTGCGTCGCACTGACCGAATCGTCGTTCTGCAGCAGGGGCGAATCACTGCGATCGGGACACATGCCGAACTGCTGCATACGTCGGACTATTACCGACATCTTGCGGAACTGCAGTTTGCAGACAACCTGTCCCCATTGAAGCCGGCGGCTCAGAAGGGCGCCTTTCGAGAACAAGGAGACCGGCAACCGGAGGGGACTGCTCATCATTCAGGGCGGGATTCCAGCCCGGGGACTGAGTCCGTCGGGAGGGTGTCATGAATCAGGTTCAAACTCTCAGACGGACACTCACCAAGCATGTCGAGCGTGAGGAGAAGCAACAGGTCCCGCTGGATTTTCGCCTGATTATCAGATTGCTGAAATTCACTTGTCCCTATGTTCTGCAACGGAATCTGCTGCTGATTTCAGTGTTGCTGCGGGCAATTCAGTTACCTGCATTGACGTGGACAGTCGCTGCCGTGATCAACGGTCCAATTGCCAGGCATGACATCCCGGGAGTGATGTGGGGAGCGGCGGCTTTCGCGGCGCTCGCAATCTTCACGCAGATCGTCATGCATTATCGACAGCGGCTCGCTCTGCAGTTGGGCGAGTCCGTGGTCTGCGATCTCCGACAGGCTCTCTTCAAACATCTGCAGTCATTGCGAATGCGTTGGTTTCATCAGACAAAAGTCGGTCGGGTGATCAGCCGGATGACGTCTGACATTGAAGATGTCCGCGTCGGTGTTCAGGAAGTTCTCTTTGTCACATTGGTACAGATTGGACAGATGTTGATCGCCGCGATTGCAATGCTCTGGTATGACTGGCTGCTGTTCCTGCTGGTCTTAGGGCTCGCACCTGTGTTGTGGTTGATCAATCATCATTTCCACCGACGTATGAGTGTCAACCTGAGAAACATGCGGGAATCGTTCAGTCGTGTGACCGCGACATTGGCCGAATCCGTTGTCGGAATTCGAGTGACTCAGGCGTTTGTGCGACAGGATGAGAACGCACGAATTTTCGAAGATCTCGCCGCAGATCATTCTTCTTATAACACTGCCGTACTTCGAACACAGGGGCTCTTTCTTCCGCTGCTCGATTTGAACAGTCAGATCTTCATGGTGCTGTTGCTGGTCACTGGCGGGTATCGGGTGTTGCAGCCTGATTCACCGATGGCGGTGGGAGACCTTGTCGGTTTCTTCTTCATGTCAGGGCTCTTTTTCTCACCGTTGCTGGTCATCGGCAACCAGTACAATCAGGCCATGACAGCGATGGCCGGAGCGGAACGCCTCTTCAATCTGCTGGATACCCCTCCAGAATGGACCGATCCAGCTGACGCTGTCGCGCTGCCACGTTTGAATGGACGCGTGGAATTCCGCGACGTCACATTTGGGTATGATGCGGCTCGTCCAGTGTTACATCAGGTGAACTTCATCGCCGAGCCAGGGCAGACCATTGCGTTGGTGGGACATACCGGAAGCGGGAAGTCGAGCATTATCAACCTGATCGCCAAGTTCTAC
Source organism: Planctomicrobium limosum (assembly GCF_051465645.1). GTDB lineage: Bacteria > Planctomycetota > Planctomycetia > Planctomycetales > Planctomycetaceae > Planctomicrobium. The sequence continues at coordinate 4,901,356 of NZ_CP195790.1, forward strand.
TTACCGCAAAATGGGGCGATTCTGGTCGATGGATACAACCTTCATCAGGTTCAGAGTGCATCGCTGCATCACCAGATGGGGATTGTTCTGCAACAAAACTTTCTTTTCTATGGAACGGTTCGCGACAACATTCTGTTTGGGAAACCGGATGCGACGGACGAAGAAATTATCAGCACCCTTCAGAAACTGGGATGCCGTGATTTAATCGAAGCGTTGCCAGCCGGTCTCGATACACAGGTGGGCGAACGTGGTGGAATCCTTTCGTCGGGGCAGCGACAGCTTGTCTGTTTTGCTCGAGCGTTAATTGCCGACCCGCGCATTCTGATCCTGGATGAGGCGACGAGCAGTATCGACAGTGCGACCGAAGCCCGATTGCAGACAGCTTTAAATATTCTGCTGTCAGGGCGAACCAGTTTTGTTGTTGCCCACCGACTCAGCACGATTCGCCATGCGGATCAGGTGCTGGTGCTAGATCATAGTCACATTGTGGAACGTGGCAAACACGAAGAACTGCTGGCGATGAACGGTGTCTACGCGCGGCTCCATAATCGGTTCGTACAGCAGACTGCCGAGTCATGACTGAATCGTGTGTGAGTCTTTACAGGCACGCGAACCACTTGAGGTTTTTGAGAAACCTCAGCGAGGTCGGCTCGGAAATTGCTTGACTCTGCCTTGAGCGAAGTCATTCTCACAATAAGGGATTCGCACACATCATCAGGTGTGCCAAAGCAGTTCGAGGAGGACGCGATGTTCCGGTCGAATCTGGACTCTCGAAGATTTGCTCAGACAGTGCGAGAAATTGCCCTCATGATTCATGAGTGCATTCCGGTCACAAGTGCCCAGTACAGCGATTGTTCCGAACCGAGTTCTCCTGATATCGTCGTCAGCCGTGGCCGACGGGATGTCGCGTTCGAGATGAAATCCTTTCCGATCCCAATCGAGCCTGTCGAGAATGAACAGGATGGTTGAACCAGGCGATTGAACCAAGTGGCGACAGGGGACAGCGACCGGACGCTGTCTTCTGATGCGGTGTCTGGCGCAGCGTTGCAGGAGATCGCATCAGTTCGGACAGCCAGCGGACTGGATCGGTTTGTTCCAACAGGCATCGCGACTGATTGGTGAACGTTCAGCCTGTTTTGCAGTTTTCAGAGGGACTGCTGTTCATTGAAGATCTTACTCTGAATCGCCTGACCGAACCCGCTTTATGGATTCAAAATCAGCTTCTGAGGATGATTGGCGGTTGGCTTCGGCGTGACGTGTGGAAGCATTCCATATGCCATTGCGAGCATCTTGAGTGGATGGATCGTCGAGACCGCTGCCTGCTGTTCCATCTGAATGCGACAGCTGCTGCATTCGGTTGACCCGAAGTGAAAGCCGGGTTGTTGCATCTCCACCAGAAGTCGGGCTCCCATCTCAAGCGACTTCTCGAAATTCCGTGCTGAGATCCCGTATGCACCCGCCATCCCGGAGCACCCAGCTTCAATTCCGTTGATCCGAATTCCAGGGACCTGGGAGAGCAGGGTCGCCAGCGGCGTTTCGTTGCCGAGATACCGCAGATGGCAAGGCGTGTGATAACGCACATCATACGGGAGGGGAGTGAAGTCGGTTTTCAACTTCCCTTGCTGGTGGAGTTGCTGGAGATAAGTCCCTGCTTCAATCGTATGTTCTGCAACGAGGTGAACGTCCGGTTTGTCCAGCAGACGCGGGTACTCGTATTTCAAGCAGACAACGGCCGTCGGTTCGGTGCAGATAATCGGGCGTCCTTCACGTGCATACTCAGCGAGGACGTTGACGTTCTTTTCGGCCAGTTCACGCGCAGCTTCCAGATCGCCGCTGGAAATCATGGCCATCCCGGACGCGACTTGTCCGTACGGAACAGCCACACGAATGCCCTGATGTTGCATGATCTTCAGGAATGCGTGCCCGAGTTCGTGATCGTGATAGTTCACGTAATGGTCGACAAAGTACACGGCGTCAGCAGTGTCGACGGTGGTGGGAGTGTGTTTCACGGATTTCAGGAACTCGCCTCGAGCGAACTTTGGCAAGCGCCGGTGACGCGAGATCCCCAGGAATTTCTCAAGCAGCCAACGGACCCCGGAATGTGCGATCGCCCAGTTCGCCAGCGGAGAAATCCGGCAGCCCAGCCGCCCGAAGGTGTGCGCTCTTGAAAGGATATAATCCGAAAACGTTAAGCCCATTGCGGAGACACATTGTGCTTTCGCTTCAATGGCGAGTGCCGGAATGTTGACGTGCGTCGGGCATTCCATGTGACACTGTTTGCAATTGAAACAGGAGTCCGCCAATTCCTTTGCCTGATCGGTTGAAAAAGTCTTCGGGTCGAATCTTCCCGTTGAGATAGTCCGCATCAGGCTCGCTTTGGCCCGCGGGCTTGCGTCTTCAACCTGATCAGAATGGAAGAACGGACACATCCGGAACGACGTTCGTTGGACTCGACAATCCCCGCATCCGTTGCAGTTCTGAATGGTCTGATTGAATTCGTCTGGTTGCCATTGAAGTTGCAGGCGAACAAGGCTTTCTTCACCCTGTTCCGTCGTTGGCAGTGGCCGGAAGTTCTGGATCGTCAAGTGTGGATTGTCGCTGACGATCTTCTCCGGGTTCAACAGCCCGTCCGGGTCAAAGGCTTCCTTGACCTTCTGGAAGACTCGATAAAGCGGTCCGTACTCCGTTCGCAGAAACGCTGTACGAGAGAGTCCATTGCCATGCTCTCCGCTTGAGGTTCCGCCGAACGAAAATGCGACTTCGTACAACTCTCTGGCGAGTGACTCGATCAGTTCCGCGTTGAACTTTGATGGCTGATTCAGGAATGGCCGGAAATGAATTTGTCCTGAAGCAGCATGGGCGTAGACGGATGCCGTGAGCTGATGCTTCTGGAAAACTCGTTGCGCTCGAATCAGGAAGTCTTTCAGTTGCTCAGGGGGAACAGAAATGTCTTCCACGAGCGGAATGGCTCGCGTATCGCCCCCGATCTGGTTCAATAAGGGAACCACTCGGTAAGGCAATTTCCAGAGTTCTTCAACGTCCTCGTAGGTGTATGCTTCAGCTGCGACTAACGCTTGAGAATCAACTTCTCGAACGAGAGCCAGAGTTCCGTTCAACCAGTCTCGTGCCTGTCGATCGCTGAAACCGGTTTGTTCGATCAGCAGTCCCCCTTCAACACTTGCCGGAATCAACGCAGCAAAGTGTGGGTTTGCGTCTCTGGCGAGTGTCAGGAGACGTCGATCGAACAGGTCACACGCACTTGGTTCCAGCGAAGTGATTTTCTGGACCGAGTCCAACGCCTGATCCATATCGCGAAACAGGACAAGCGCCGCAGCTCGATGCTGTGGAAGTGGCAGCGTATTCAACGTTGCTGAAGTGAAGACTCCCAGCGTTCCTTCTGAACCAACGAGGAGTCTCGCCAGATCGATCTCGTCTCCCTGAAGAACTGAGCCGAGATGATAACCTGAGCAGTTGCGGCGTCCTCGTGGTTGACGCTCTTGGATCAGTGCCTGATGCTCTGTGACAATCTGATTGACTCTGGCAACGATCTCGATACGCCGAGTCTCGCCGCTTCCACTCCAGCGATGATGCTTGCCAGCTTCGATACAACTGCCATCTGCAAGAACGGTTTCAATACTGCGGACGTGATCCCGTACTGATCCGACGCGCACCGCGTGTGAGCCAGCGGCATCCACCGCCAGCATTCCTCCAACAGTGGTAACAGCGGTGGCTGCAGGATCAGGAGCGAAGTACCGACCATATGGTCGCAGAGCATTGTTGAGCTGGTCCCGGACCACGCCTGTCTGAACCCGCACTGTGTCTTCAGTAATGGATTCGATTTCAGTGAGATGTCGGGCGCAATCAATAATCAATCCGCGACCGAGTGCTCCGCCAGCGAGCCCAGTACCGGCTCCACGAGGGATAATCGGAATTCCTGCTTCCCGAGCATATTGCAGCAGCGTGACAACATCGTCGCGGTGTTTGGGACAGGCAATCCCTAAAGGGCGAATCTGATAGATGCTGGCATCGGTGGAGTAGATTTCGCGCGCAACGTCATCGAATCGCAGTTCCCCTTGAAAGAGTCCTGCGAGATCCTCTGCAATACGTTGTTGCTGTTCATCCAAGGACGAATAAGCTCTTTGAAGCTGGGCTAAACGGGATTGAAATTGAAGTGACGGTCAAACAGGATCGGCATTCAATCGGCTTTCCTGTCAGATCACTTCGAGACGAAATGACCGCAGGAATGTGAATTCTATCCGCAACATGTAACGCTTTTCTAGAACCGACCGAGCCGGATTCCTCATGATCTGTCGGGGAAGAGGCGGGTTGTAATCAGTATTTGAGTCGTACGGGCGGATTTTTTCCATTCTGACAGGGGGCCGTCGAACTCTCTGGACTCTTATTTGTCTGAATGAGTACCGCGTTCGGTACTTCCTTCATTTCACGAATCGCTGGTGGAATGCAATCTTCTGGGTGGGAGAATGTGCTGAAACGGTGATCGGATTATTGTTTGCTTGTTTTGTCGTATCAGCAAAATCTACTGTATGTGATCCGGTTCTCGAATCCAGTCGGCATCGGCTGCAATCGGTAGACGCTACAATCGAGCGGCTTGTCTGTCAGGCGTCTCAGTAACGGGTTTCGGTACCGAGGTTCGTGATGCCAAGAGTTTGCAGTTGATTCACTTCAGTGGAAGGAATGCCAAACGTGATTCAAAGAGTACGGTTGATGTTATGTTCCTTGTTCTTTGTTGGAATCCTGGGGACTACTTTTCAGAAGCAACTTCAGGCTCAACCAGCCGGAGAGGCCGGTGAAATCAGCAAGCGGGAGGTCTCACTTCAGGAGATTCAGCTTCCTAGCTCAATTGATGGAACACTGCAAAAATCGTTGGTCTGGATTCCAGAGTCAGCGAAAACCGAGGCGCGACCGGTACTGGTCTTTCTGCATTCGTGGTCAGCAGGCTATCGCCAGAACAACATGGATTGGGTGAAACTTGCAGCTGAGCGGAACTGGATCGTCTTGCATCCAGATTTTCGGGGTCCAAACAGCCGCCCGGAAGCGTGTGGTTCCGAGTTGGCACAGCAGGACATTCTGGATGTGCTGGATTGGGCTCAGAAGGAATACAAAGTCGATCACAACCGTGTGTATCTGGCCGGTGGAAGCGGTGGTGGTCACATGTCGCTGCTCATGGCAGGGCGTCACCCGCACCGGTTCTCTGCGGTTTCTTCGTGGTGTCCGATTACGGATCTGGTCGAATGGCACCGGTTCCATGTGAAGGATGGCGTTCCGGGGACCTATGCGAAGATGATTGAGAAATCGTGCGGCGGCGCGCCAGGAACATCAGGAGCTGTCGACCTGCAATACAAGAACCGTTCACCGCGTGTCTGGATCAAAAACATCGGTGATCTCCCGGTCGACATCAATGCTGGTGTTCATGATGGACACACAGGATCCGTCCCGGTGCGACATTCACTGTGGGCATTCAATGAGATTGCAAAGGTGGCCAATGCACCGCTGGTCTCTGAAGAGGAAATGGAGCAGCTCTGGACGGACTTGCGATTGAAAAATCCGCAGCCGGGAGACACTGTCGAAGACATGGAATACGGAATGCCGTTCTATCTGCGTCGAAGTGCAGGAACAGCTCGCGTCACGATTTTCGAAGGGGGCCACGTTGCTGTCCCGACTTCGGCGATTGCATGGCTTGAAAAGCAAAACCGCCCAGCTCAGAAAGCAAGTCCTCAGGTGAAGTAGTCTGGGAAGTCAGGGGGACGAACGTCTCAGGCTGAGCAACCTTTTGCCGGACCTACGGTACTCAATAAAAAAGTCGCCGTACTGGAGATTCCAGCACGGCGACTTTTCGTGATTCTTCGGGTTAGAAGCAGCAGTTAGCTGCCGTAACCTTATACTGAGAAGCTGCTTCCGCATCCGCATGAACGGGAAACGTTCGGGTTTTCAAACTTGAAGCCGCGTTTTTGCAGGTCTTCGTAGAAATCGATGACAGTGCCATCGAGGTGCAGGTCGTGGTTCTTCTGAACAGCGACTTTGATCCCGTGCTGATCGCTGATCATGTCACGTTCTGGATCGGCGTTGTCGTCAAATCCGAACGAATACTGAAAACCGCTGCAACCGCCTCCGGCGACTCCGACGCGAACGAAAGTCCCTTCTGGGAAGTTCTGCTCGGTCATCACTCGCTTGATTTCGCCTGCGGCACGTTCAGTCAAACTGATCATTATTCTCTCCCATCCTCTTATGAGGACGAACTTTACAACTGCTGATCTGTCCGGTGGACCACCAATCGACGTCGAATTCTCCGCGAACTCGTTTCGGTAGATCCAGAATGTTTTGTATTTGCCTGGCGAAAACGACTACTTCTCAACCGGGTTTTCTGCGGGAAAGCATCACCGATAGCATACGCCATTTCGCTTCCCTAAGTTTATAGCTGCTGAGTTGCCCGGACAATAGACTTCTTCATGATCCAATTAAATCCCGCTGTGGATTTGCCGGCGTCAGTTCGTTTGATATCTGTATCCCTTTCTGCGTACAGGTTCTATCGGGAGATGACAAATGTCGATTCGATCCCGACGTGGGCTCGCGACGTGGCTGACAAGCAGTCGGTCACCTCTTTTTGTTCTTGATTCCCGATCAATCGTCCTCGTTTTCAACCGAGGGTGCGAAGAACTGACGCAATGGGCTGCAGCTGACATCATCGGCAAGTCGTGTCAGGTGCAATCGACTGCCGACCCGACACACTGGTCATGTCTGACGGGAGTTCTGGCTCCAGAGGAAGTGGCTGCTGGCGAACCTGCCCGAAAGCGACGAGTCGTCTTTCATCGTAAAGATGGTTCGATCATCGAACGGGACATCCATTTTTTCCCGTTGGAACCGGAAGATCCAGCAGATGGGCAGCACCTGTTGGGGTTGATTACCGAACCGACGAATGATGCTCCTTCTCCAACGTCAAGAAGACTGGATGTCGCCAGGCATACAGCCGAGATCTATGAGCGCTACCGCCTTGATCGATTGGTGACGACCTCTGTCGAAATGCAACGGGTTGCGTCTCAGATTCAACTTGCAAGAACGTCCGCAGTGACAGTTCACTTCTCCGGGGATCGCGGTGTTGGCAAAGAACATATTGCCAGACTGGTCCATTATGGGAGTGAACAGCGAAATCAGCGGTTTGTCCCGATTCGATGTGCAGAGTCCTCTCGCTTCGAAATCTCACGCACGCTGAACCGGTTGTACGATCCTGATGGAGTTGTGGAACCAGTCACGATCTATCTGGATCAGTTTCAGATGTTGGATCGAGATCTACAGGAAAGGGTGCTGTATCACGCAGATCTTTCACCGCACCGCCATTTTTCTTCATCCAATCTTTGGCCGGGAGATCTTGCCCGAACAGGGATGATTCCGGAACTGGCAGTCAGGTTGTCGGCGATCTGGATCGCGATTCCAGCTTTGAAAGATCGTGGCGAAGACATCCTGCTGATCGCTCAGCAACTGCTTGAAGAACAGAACCGGTTACAGGAGGAACAACGGCACGGGTTGACTCCTGCGGTCGAACGACTCTTCCAGCTTTATAACTGGCCGGGAAATGTCGACGAGTTGGCTAGAGTGGTTTCACAAGCAATGAAACGCACTCAAGGGCCGATGATTGATGTGGGAGATCTGCCTCCGGATTTTGGAGCAGGGCTCTCGGCACAGGCACTCCGTCCGCCGCCGCACCGCCGCAGTCTCGAAGACGAACTCTCGACGTTTGAGCGTGAGCGGATTGAACAAGCGCTTGCGGAAGTCCGAGGAAACAAGTCTGCGGCCGCGGAATTACTGCAGCTCCCCCGTGCGAAACTCTATCGCAGAATGGCGGCATTAGGGCTGGCAACCGACGAAGACGTTTCTACCGGGAATGATTCAAAGTCTGGTGACGAAGGGGAGTGAAACCAGAGCGCCCCTATTTATTTAGGCTGGATTTCGATGTGTGATTCATGGATCGCGTAACCAACTTTCGCTGAGTCGGCAATTTCGCGGAGGACGTCCCCAACTGTTGTTGCTTTGAGCGAGATGGTGACAGGATTCTTTCGCGTTTCCGGTGGCAGTTTTGAGAGATCAATTTTGACTCCCAGCAGTTCCTGAACGTCGAACAGAAGATCTTCCAGTGGTGTTGGCTGGTTCTGTTCAAAACCCAGTAATTTCTGATTGAGCCGTGCTTTCAAATCCACCTTTGGGCGTTCTGGAATCAAGGGAACTGTGATCGGTGCGTCCTGCTGTTCCGCGACAGATGCTGGGGCGGGCGGCATCGCTGGCGTCATTAAAGGTGAGGCAGCAGGTGCCACTGGAGCCGAGACAGCAGGCGGGACGGCGGTGACCGATTGCTCTGGCTTCTGGGGGTGTCCGTCTGACATTGCTGCCAGTTGGCGAATTACCGTCGGATCGGTTTTCTGGCTGAGCACACGCACACTTCCGTCGGCCATCAGCACGGTCATCTGATCTGCCTGCCCAGTGCTGAATCCGTCAGGTCCGTTGATAAATGGTTCTTGTGTAAATGCACGAGTTGTCGCATTCCCCGGTCTGGCCCAAGACCCCAATTGTTTCGAGACGCCGGCGACCATCATCGTCTGACTGAGACCGTCTTTAATGTTCGCTGGTTTTGTGATTTGATTATCTCGGAAGATCCCAGGTGCGGTTCCTGTTCCGGCAATTCCAACATAATGCGTCGTGGGAAAATTATCGTCGCCTGCCAATTGAGGGATCGCCGCGTTCAGGAATGGAGGGAAAGTGCGGCGAACATACTCTTCGTTAACGGGAGCGTCCCAGCCAGCGTCGATACGTCGTCGCGGCCCCTGCAAAAAATGGGTGTCAGCCAGAGTTGCGATCCAGCTCCACCCGGAATTCGGAGGTGCTGAAATCCCGGCCGGGAACTGCTGATCCCGGCTTAATGCTCCATTGATCATCACGCCGATGGACTTGAGTTGTTGTCCTTCTGGCGAGGCTTCCTCTGGTGGATTGTCTGTCTTCGCAACTGCAGTGTTGGGGTTGGCCTGAGTGCCCGTTCCCATCGGAGGAGATGGCATCCCGTCAACAGGAGGTGACTCCGTTGTCGTCTTGGAGTCTGCAGCAGGCGTGTTCGGAGTCACATTTGACTGGTTGGAATCGGGAGTCGGCTCAGGGACATCGGGGGCTGGCGCAGCAGGCTTCCGTTCGATCGCAATGAAAGCAATTCCCCCGATCAGAAGAAGTGCGACTCCGCAGGCGATGAATTGAGGCGCTCCCCAGCGCCGCTGAGGTCGAAGTTCCGAGAGCGGTTTGGAAGGGGCAGGGTGGTTTGGAGGTGTGACACCGGCCAACTTCCCGTTCACATCGCAGATCAAGACTTCCCGACTGCAATCAGGACAAGGAATAACGCGATTGCGATAACTCTCGTCACGAATTCGTAACGGAATCTGACAATGAGGACAGGGAAATTCAGTCATGTTCGTTGACCCGATTCCGCACAATCAGTTTGCGAGTCGTTTGTTATGGCTGCCTGACTCTGCTTGATGGCCAAGTCGTCAGGGCGTTCTGACTCATTCCGAGGAGACGATTGAGAGACGAAACGCTCCCAAGATGATAACGAATCATATCCAAATATCGGATCACATCGGTTACTGAATAGGGGGTGTGTCAAGAAAATGAAACGATCTGTTCATTGGCCGATGTCATGCAAGTTCGACCTACCGTCACGGACGGATTGAGCGGCACTGACAATCGGAGTTTTTACCGAAGGGGTTGCTCTGGGGATTTGGTCAGCGTTAATTCAGCTTATGATTTGAAATACTTCGTAAGGAAAGCGAGCCGTTCGTTTGTGAGTCAGGCGGACTTCCTATCGTCGCGAGTGAGTTGTTCATTGGAGGCGATCAGGTCAAAATCCAGGGTTGAAGCCCGACCTGATCATGTTGCCGAGTTGGTTTTATGAGCGAATGTGGGCGCTTCGCTTGCCAGAAGTTGAAGAATAGGTAGAGGTTCTGTGTCGACCTATCGTGACGCCGTCGGAAATGCGATGAATCTTTTGACGCGGGGGCTTACCCCGTTTGTTGAAGGCAAGTTGCGCGCGACACACGGTGATACCTGGACCAAATCGGTCTCTCTCAGTTTCCGAGAAGATCGAGGTCGAGTTCACGAAGATTCGGTGGATTGGGACGCTCAATCGCTGCTGACAGTGATGTGGGATCAGTGGAACGCGATATTCCGAACGGAATTAGGCCATTTCGAGAGAAGTCTGGTCAGCGAGTTGCGTGAGGTTCGTAACCGCTGGGCGCATCAGCAGAATTTCGAATTCGATGACGCTTTTCGAGTTCTCGACAGTGTTCAGCGTCTGCTGACAGCAGTTCAGGCGGACAATGTGTCCGAAATTCGGCGCGAAAAATCAGAGCTGTTAGAATCGCACGTGGCTGATGAGGTCAACTCGCAGGTGCAGCGGACTGCCTATCAAAAGAACAAGCTGCTGGTCATCGCTCTCTATGTGTTCTGCTGTTCAATCATCGTGGCGAACGCGATTTATGTTGGCGGAACATTGAATCTGGTGCTGGTTTCAATCGTCGTGCTGGTTTTTGTTTACCTGATTTTTCTGCAGTGCAAGTTCGAACCTCCGTTGCTGTACGGCCCGCGAGAATGTCGACGTTGCCACCGGATCATCTATCGCAAGACCTGCCCTTATTGCGAAGGCGGAGTCCACTAGCCAGCGGCGGTCGATCATGTGGCCGCGCAGCATCCTTCCTGATTGGAGAAAGGCTGAATTCTGCTTCTGCGTCTTTAGGCGTGCTGGTGCTTGTTGGTCCATTCGACGAGGCGCTCCAACATCTTGAGAGCGTGTCCGTCGGAGATCACCTTGCTGGCGAGCTCAACTCCTTCTTTGGGAGTTTTCACAACGCCGCGACAGTACAGGGCCATTGCAGAGTTTGCAGCGACCATGTCGTGCGCCGGTCCTGATTTGCCTTCCAGAACGGCTCGAATGATGGCCGCACTTTCGTCTCGGGATGAGACTCGAAGTTCGTCTGGACGGCATTCCGGAAGCTGGAAGTCCTTGGCAGACCACTCGTATTCTTTAATCTCGGTTCCCTGAACGTCCCAGATATGCGTTGTTCCCCACAGGGAGACTTCATCGAGTTCGTTGTTTCCGCAGACAACAATGGCTCGTTTCATATCAAGCCGACTAACCGCGCCGGCGATCTTCGCGGCAATCTCGTTGTTCGAGACGCCGATCAACTGAAAGCGTGCGCCTGCAGGATTCGTCAGAGGGCCAAGTTGGTTGAAGATCGTGCGGAAACCAAGTTGCTGACGGATCGGGGCAACATGTTTCATGGCAAGGTGGAAAGTCCTTGCAAAACAGAAGCAAAGACCAATTTCATCCAGGCACTGACCAGCGAGATGAGCCGGGAGATCGATGTTGACCCCCAGAGCTTCGAGGACATCCGCTGACCCGCTCGAACTGGAAACGCTGCGGTTTCCATGCTTCGCGACAGGCACGTTTGCTGCGGCAGTGACAATCGCCGCTGCTGTGCTGATGTTGAAGGTGTGCATCCGGTCGCCGCCGGTTCCACAAGTGTCGAGCAAGTCTGGGTGAGAAGAAGGAATCTTGGTGGACCGTGCTCGCATCGCACTGGCCGCCCCGGACATCTCTTCCTCGGTTTCACCTTTCATGGCGAGAGCGGTCAGGAACGCGGATGTCTCCACTTCTCCGCAGCGCCCGTCCATGATTGCCCCGATTGCAGATTGAACGGTCTCACTGTCGAGAGTCTGATGGCTCAACAGGCGGTCGATTGCAAATTTGATTTCAGGTTGCATGAAACTGGAGACGGTTGAAGGCGATGGTTCCGCTTTGTTCGAGATCTCGAACAAGAGTGAATTAGAGCAGATTGGGAAATGATCTACACGCCAACCAATCGTTCACATTGGCAGGCTGATGAATCAAGGCAGTTCTGGTTGTGATTCCGTGATCAGACGCGTTGTGCGGATCGGGCGTTCCTCAGGAATGAGAGGACCTTTTCGACATCTTGAACGCCGGGAGACGATTCGACTCCGCTGGCGACATCAACCCCAGACGGAGAAGCAGATTCGATCGCGAACTGCACATTCTCAGGAGTCAGGCCACCTGCCAGCACATATGGTGGCCAGTTCGCAGGCCAATGATCATGCAGGAGTTTCCATGGAGCCTTGTGTCCGGTTCCTCCGTATTCGCCTGTGACCAATGCGTCGATCAGACAGCGCGAAAGCGTGATCCCCAGAGCGTTGTACTGTTCAAGTTCACGTGCGACATTCTCCAGTCCATCTGGCCCGACACGAAAGGCCTTAATGAGATTGAACTGCGAGAGTTGAGCCACGAAATCCGGTGTCTCGTCTCCATGAAGTTGAATTGTCTGGAGCCCACAGGCGTCAGTGATGCGCTGGATTTCGTCGAGTGAATGATTCACAAACAGCCCGACGGGTGTAATCGATTTCGGGAGCAGCTTCACAATTCGGGCGGCGATCTCCGGCGAAACGCAACGCTTTGATTTTGAATAGAAATTCAAGCCAATGGCGTTGATCGAGTTCGTTTCAGGAAGTGCGGCGAGTAAAGATTCCGCAATCTCTTCACGAGTCAGACCGCAGATTTTGACCCACATCGCCGAGTTTTGTGCGGATTCTGGTGCCATCTGATTCGGTTCCGTTTTCATTCCTGAAGTCGTGACTCTGGTGTGCGATTACGTTCCTCGCGTATTGCCGAAGAGTTCGATGTGCTTTCTGGGCGTGACCTGCCAGCCACGTTTCTCCGCTTCATACGTCAGCCAGTCCAGTTTGGAATAGAGTTCGTTCCACTGGATTCCTTGCGGCATCAGGTAGACGTTGTCGTTATTCACGTGAGGAAATTCCTCAAGGTAGTGCTCGACTTCGTTGATATCGGCCCGTTGATCAATCACGAATTTAAACTGATAGTCGTATTCAGTTGTCAGGCTGCGAATGATCTCCGGGCGGTGACGACGTACTTCGTGCCGTTGTTCCCAATTGGTGCCGACAGGAACTGAGTTGCGCAGTTTGGGGCTGATGGACATCAGGTCTGCGACGACTTCTGGGCGGTGAACTGTTCCCGCTGTTTCAATCGTAATGGTGTAGCCACGACGTTTGAGTTCCTGAGTGAAGGGAATGACCTCAGGTGTCAGCAAAGGTTCGCCCCCTGTCACGACCATATGACCCGATGTCATGGCTTCGATCAGGGTGAAAAGCTCGTCGAAGGAGTGTTCCTGACCTTCCGGTTTCCAGGACGTATAAGGAGTGTCGCAGAAGACACAGCGCAAGTTGCAGCCCGAGGTGCGGATGAAGCCACTGGAGACGCCCACGAATCGGCCTTCTCCCTGAACCGACTCAAATACTTCAGAAATCCACATCGTTTCTTGCTGCCACTTGAATCCCTTGCACGAGTTGCATTGGGTGATTCTCGATTTTACAGACATTTGCGAAGAATCCGTACTGTAGCGGATGAGAATGTCTGATGCTGTTTTAAAGTTGTAAAATGTTTGGTGATTGTAGGTTATCGCTCTTCTGTTTTGGGTCTTTGAAGAATCTTTTTCGCGAATGGCACACTGCGTGCTTAATGCTTCTTCCATGAAACATCAGGCTCAACTCTCTGAGTCTTTCAAATATCACGGTTAAGAACCCTGCCGACTGGAGAAGCAAGATGCTCGTTATCTCACGCAAAACTGAAGAGTTCCTGAAGATCGGCGAAGACATTGTTGTGAAGGTGATCAAGACTTCCAATGGCTCGGTCAAAATTGGAATCGAAGCTCCTGGCGGGTTGCGAATTCTACGCGGGGAACTGTCCGAAGAGATCTGCGAACTGCCAATTTCTCCTCGTGTTCGACGAGGCGGACTTCGCGATTTGATTGAAATGGAACGTCTCGATCCTGTTGAGGCTGTCTAAGTGGGCTGAGCCTCTCATGTGGCCTGAGCAGTCGATGTTCAATTGGTTGTCAGAGTGACCTCGGTGTTTGGGGCAGCGAGGTCGATATCAGCCCATTCAGATGCCATGTTGCAACCATTCAAAATTCACAAATTGAAGCGAGTGATTCTTGAATGGATTTCCGTCTGAGATGCGATTTCTTACTGTTCGAGACCGCACTTCAAACGTCTTTGATCTGTTCATTGCTGTTCCGGCAGAGATCACTTGAGATTGCGAAAATCATTTACAGAAATGGCTCATTGTTTCTTCTGGTTGTGTCGATTCTAACGGTACTTCAGAGAGAGCGGTGAGAGTTTCCGGTCAGCCGGAAGCTCAAGGGGGGCGCCACTCTCTTGAGGGCATCGACATGCCGCGTCGATGTGTCCGGTGAAACTGGGCGAGACAGACCGCGTGAGTAATCACGCGGTTTTTTTATTGGCACTGAATGCTCTTGCATGCTTCCGAGCGTTCCTCATGGTGCCTTGTTTACTCAACTGCGCAGCGAGTTGGAGCGTCGTTGCAGTCAGCTGGGGGCGTATCCTGATTCGAAAGCCGTTTCGAACAGATTCTGAACAGTCGCCCTTCTTCTGATTGCTCATGGCGTAAGCGATAGTTTCTTGTTGTGACGATTGCCGCGATTGTGTGGATTTTCCTGGGCGTCAATGCGAGAGAAAATCCCTTTCCTCTTGTGGTGTCTCGGGTTCCGTCGTTTGCGTGGCGTACAGTTGCCAGTTGAGATCCTACGTCGAACGGAACTGTGAATTCAGTTTCTCTTACCTGTCTTACCTGAACAGAGCTGACAACGGCAGGTTTCCACCGTACGATGGATCGGTCAACTTTGCCGAATCAGTTAGCACAAATGTGAGGATGTCCATGTCAATGCGTAAGCCTCTCCTGGCGAGTGCCTGCATGCTAGTTCTCTCCTTCGTATTGAGTTCAGGAGCTGAGAACGCGTGCTGGGCGCAAGCGGATCGGCAGGCTCATCGGCATCAATTTGAAATTTCAACGATTCGCACACGTCAGGCATTTCGTGACGTGGTTGCCAATTCCCGACGATCAACAGTGCGATTGCTGGCTGAAAAAGAAGTCGTCGCTCTTGGATTGATTGTGTCTTCGGATGGCCTGATCGTCACGAAGTCCAGTCAGGCGCAGCGTGCAACTGTGGCGGAACTCTCTGATGGCCAGCAGTTTCCCGTTCAGCTTTTGAAATCGCATCGATCGCGGGATCTGAGCTTCATGAAAGTCGAAGCCACCGGGCTTCCGGTTGTCGAATGGGCTCAATCTGCTCCGAAGGTCGGCGCGTGGCTGGCAACCGCCAGTGTCAAGAAGGACCCGGTAGCGATTGGAATCATGAGTGTTGAACGACGTGCCATTCCTGCTTCTGGTGAGCGTGGAGTTCTTGGCGTCGAGCTGGAGAGGAATGACATCCCGAAAATTCGTCGTGTCTATCCAAACAGCGGAGCTCAACTCGCAGGGTTGGAAGCAGGCGATGTGGTGATGAAGGTGAATCAACTCGATATCGCAACAGGGCAGCAGCTTGTCAAAACGCTGGGACGATACCGACCAGGTGACACTCTCGAACTTCAGATCAAGCGAAAAGAAGATGACGTTTCTTGCCAGGTCACGTTGACTCATCCTTTTGGTGATTTTCTGTCGAGAATCGCATTTCAGAATCAGATGGGGGGCGAACTGAGCTTTCGTCGAGACGACTTCGAATCGGTCTATCAAACAGATGCTGTGATCTCGCCTGAAGACTGTGGCGGTCCGGTTGTTGATCTGGATGGCAAAGCGGTCGGAATTAATATCGCCCGAGCTGGACGCACTGATACGTATGTTCTGCCTTCAGATTTGATTCAGGCATCGATTCAAGAGTACCTGGCAGAGAATTCGCAGGTTCAACAGGTTCCGTAAGGTCGATTCCTGTCGTAAAGGAACTTCCTTCTCCACTCATCGACCGGCACGTCTCTATTGAGGGCGGGACGATTTGCTTTCAGCGTTTTCCGGTTTCAGCTGGAAAGACGTTCAATTCCGCAAACGCACGGATTTCCAGAGGCGAAATCCGAGAATGTCAGATTCAGGTTGACTGGTCTTGCCACAGAGCATGCCATCGTTGAGAATCGGCAACGAGAAGGAATTCCCGGCGTCGACAAGATAGGCGCCTTGTGCGGCTGGCAACGGAGAGGGTTGACTGGGCATAATCAATTGACAATCGCGGGGTCATCGCAATTGTCTCTTCGCCCAATTGACTGAGCATGACTGTGACGCAAATCGAGGAGTGTGTTTGCCTGCCTGCGACTTCTATCTGCTGAAATCCGGTGTACTTGCTCAGGCAGGAACAGAGATCACGACATCAACTCTGGAATGGGACCAACCCTTTTCTTTGAGTGATGGCTTGCCGATTCTGCTCCTGTTGATCGCGATGGGGACCACGATCTGGTTCGGTATTCGCGATCGCCGGTCTCTGAGCAGTCCTGCCGCGTTCTTCCTGATGCTGTTGCGTCTTTCTTTTCTCGCTTTGGCAATTGTGATCGCGCTCAATCCTCATGAGCGTACGCAGACCGATGCATACCGCGACTCCCGTATTATCCTGCTCGTGGATACTTCGCAGTCCATGCAGCAACCTGAATCGGATTCACGAGCGACTGGTGGTCCGAAACGAACCCGTTCAGAAGCTGTGCAGCAATTGCTGGAATCGACACCGTTTCTCGATGAGTTACGGGCGGATCACACGGTTGATGTCTACACGTTTGATTCTGATGTGACAGCTCCCTTACTGCGGCTGCCGAGCCGTTATCAGGCGGATTCACGAGGCCTGACTGAGACGAATGAAGAAGCGACTCCGGGGTCGGAATCAGCTGGCGACAACAAGAGCGGGAAAGCCAACACCCCGAACTGGAAAGAGTTGCTGGCTCCGAAAGGGCTGACGACGCGCCTGGGGGATTCGCTCGATACATTGCTGGTGGAGACGAAGTCCCCGACATTGTCCGGGGTTGTCGTGCTGACTGACGGCGCGTCGAATGCGGGTCGGGATGTGCAGGTTCCAAGAGACCGAGCCCGACAGCAGGGAACACGTCTGATTGCAGTCGGGGTGGGAAGCACAGAGCCGCCGCTGAACTTGGAAATCGTGCGTATTGTCGCCCCAACCGATGTTCAGAAGGGCGATCCATTTGAATTGACGGCACAGATTCGCGGCACCGGACTTGCCGGTCAGACGGTTCAGGTCGAGCTGTTGCAGCAGGGACCAGCGAACCCAGAACCCGTTGTCGTCGCGTCACAGAATCAGGCGTTGGGTGCGGATGGTCAGGTTGATGAACTGGTCTTCGAACTTCAGCCTGCCGATGCCGGAGAATACGAATACACGGTGCGAGCTCGCATCGCAGACGGGATTGAAACCCGTGAAGATGACAATCAACAAAGTCGTCAGGTCAACATTTTTGACCGGCCGATGCGCGTGCTGATCGTGGCGGGTGGTCCCTTCCGCGATTATCGCTATGCCAGAACAATTCTCTTTAGGCATCCGTCAATGCAGTCGGATGTCTGGTTGCAGACCGGGTCCGTCGGAACGTCTCAGGATGCTCATAAGTTGCTGTACCGATTCCCTGAAACGGTCGAACAGCTCTATGAATATGATGTCATCGTTGGGTTCGATCCGGATTGGACTCAGTTGACTCCAGAGCAGCGGCAGATGGTTTCCAATTGGGTCTCCAATGAAGGGGGCGGGTTGGTTGTCGTTGCGAGTGAAATTCATACGCCGACTTTGGCTGCATCTCCGGAATTGGAAGAGATTCGCAAGCTGTACCCGGTTCTTCTGGAAGAGGTCAGTCTGCGGATGAGTAGCCGTGAGGCGGCACAGACCGCATTTCCGCTGACGTTTACTCCGGAAGGAAATGCTGCCGAGTTTCTCAAGCTGAGTGAAACCAGTGATGAAGCCGGATGGAGTGATTTCCCCGGCATCTTTGCGACTTACCCGACCCGTGGGGCGAAGGCGGGGACGACCGTCTATGCAGAGTTCTCTGATCCCTTGTCGCGTGGTCGTGGCGGGCAACCGATTGTGATTGCCGGCCAGCGATACGGTCAGGGGCAGGTTCTGTTCATCGGGACGCCAGAGCTATGGCGATTGCGATCCGTGAACCCCGGCTATCTCGATCGACTCTGGACGAAGCTTGTTCGAAAAGGGGCAGAAGGCCGTTCAAAACGCGGACTCCAGCGCGGGATGTTCATTCTGGACGGACGTGAGTTCACTTTGGGACAGACTGTTCCACTGCGACTGCGTGCGTTGAATTCTCAGTTCCAGCCTCTGACGACTGATACTGTTGAGATTGAAGTCTTTGGGCCGGGGGGTGTGCCATTGGTGCCGAGCCCGCAGTTAAGAAAAGATTCGATCCGGCCAGCGGAGTTTGTTGGAGATTTCCGTCCATTGGTTCCCGGCCGATACCGGTTGCAGTTCCGTTTGCCAGAGAGCACGGAAAATGTGGTGACCGAAATCGAGATGCAGATTCCCCGACAGGAAGCAGCAACTCTGGTTCAGGATGTCGCACTGTTAAATCGGATGGTAGACGGGACGAACGGGCAATATGTTTCTCTTGCAGATGCGGCCGCGGTTGTCCCTTCGCTGTTGCCGAACAAAGGGGAACGTGTCATCACCGATCAGAGGATGAAAGAACTCTGGGACCGAGGCTGGCTGATGGGATTGCTGGTTGGCCTTGTTTGTCTTGAGTGGTTATTACGAAAGATATGGAAGCTGGCCTGATCCAAAGTCTTTTCAGTTCAAGTTCGTTTCAAATGAAGCCAGATCGCCAACGAGGGAATTGCACGTGACGTCACAGCGACCGGAAATCCAGCGAGTTCTTGTTCAGCTGCGCAGCTGGATCAGACGCTATGTTCTGGTCGAAGGAATCGCTGCCGTCATCGCTCTGGCATGTCTGCTGTTCTGGCTCACGTTCGGTCTCGATGTTGTTTACTTCTGGTTCAGCCAACTTGAACTCCCGAAATGGTTCCGGGTCGCCAGCCTGATTGGCATGGTCACCGTGATCGTGGGAGTGGCACTGACCTGGATTGGCGTCCGTTTCTTTAGGAAGCTCGATCCGTCCAGTTTGGCACTCGCGCTGGAACGCAAGTTTCCAGAATTGAATGACCGGTTGATCACGGCTGTCCAGATGGCGGAACGTCCCGGCTCCGGTGTGCAGAATTCGATGGTGCAACGAACCACGGATGAAGCCGTTGAGAAGTTGTCGGCGCTCGAACTGACTCGAACGTTGAACCCGGTTCCGCTCAAACGGATGCTGGTTGCGGCAGGCGTTCTACTTGCTTCCGTCCTTGGCCTCGGGTTAGCGAACGCTCAAGGGATGGAACGCTGGTACAACGCCTACGTCCTTGGTCGAGATAATTATTGGGAGCCGTTTCGTAAGAATCGTCTGGCGATTCACGTCCTGGCTGGTCCGCGGGAGCAGGTGCGGAATTTCGATGAGCACGGGGTGTATAAGCATCCTCGTGGAGAAGACCTGCAGATTCAGGCGACTGTGCCGGACCAGACTCAGCCCCCGGAACGTGTACGACTCCAGTATGTAGGTTTTTCAGCAACAGGTCCGCGTCGCGGGCAGTTGACGATGTCTCGTATGGGGGATTCAGAGTTCCGACATACCTTCAGTCGTATTTCGAATGACCAGCAGCTCTGGTTTCGTGGCGGCGACTATGTGAATCGCACTCCTTATCGCATTCAAGTGGTCGATCCCCCTCGTGTGGACGCGATTTCATTGAAGTGTGATTACCCAAGCTATACCGGGATGGATTCACTTGAAGATCGCGACGTGCGTGTCGTGGGAATGCAAGTGGCATTGCCAATGGAGACGAAATTCGATCTGCAGGCGACTTCCAACAAGACGCTGTTACAGGTTCGGGTTCGAACTCCAAATTTTGAAGTGGCGATGGGATTCAGTGATGATGGAAAGACGCCATTGCCAGTCAAACTGACACGTCTGGATGTCGAGACTTCAACATCTCAGACGTTCACATTGAATGAGACGTCCGAAGCCTTCTTCGATGCAACGCGAAAGCAATTTCGAGTTCCGTTGACGATTACGGATAAGGCGACCGAGCAACTGGCTGGCCTCTCGGCAGAATCCAGATTCCCACTGCCGGTCGTTGCTGATGAAACGATTCAAATCATTTTGTTCGATGAGGACCAGATCGAAAGTCCTTCTCCATCGACTTTGACTGTGAACGGAATTGTCGATCAGTCCCCTGTGGTCTCGACACGGAGAACCGGGATCGGAACCGTCGTGACCCGAATCGCCACGATTCCGATCGAAGGCAAAATCACAGACGATTACGGAGTCGCGAAAGCCTGGTTCTCATATCGAACTCAGGATGATCTGACAGAAAAGCGTCTTCCATTGGCGAAACAGCCGGGTGGCCAGAAAGAGTTTCGACTGGAACAGGCGCCGGGGCAGTTTGTCGAGCGTTTCAACCTGATCCCGTTGAAACTGGAAGACGGGCAGATCCTGACATTGAATGTGTCAGCGGAAGACGGCGATGACCAGAACGGGCCGCATGTCTCGCTGGGAGAGATGTTTACGTTCCAGATCGTCTCGCAGGATGATCTTCTCGCAAAGATGTTTGAACGGGAAGTGGCGTTGCGAACCCGATTCGAACAGGTCCGCGGAGAGGTTCAGGAACTCAGAAAATCCTTCGATGGGATCAATGAGCAGGTTTCTCAGTATGAGAAGGCCACAGAGAAGACGGCTGATTCGCAGCAAGTGCTGTTGGGCTATATTGATCGGGCATTGCATCAGCTCCGAAAGAATCACACGGAAACGCGATCGATTGAACTCGCATTTCGCGACCTTCGTGAAGAATTAGTGAACAATCGTATTGATACAGCAGAACTTCTTGAAAGAATCGAGCGTCGAGTGATCGAGCCAATGTCTCTGATCAATAACGCCGATTTCAATGATGTCGACCGTCAGATGGGAGCACTGCGACTGGCAACGGAACGGCAGTCCGGAATGGAAGCTGTCAGTCAGGAAACAACGGCGTCCATCGATCTCCTGTTACAGCATATTGATGCGATTCTCGCCGAAATGCGTGATCGCGGTACGATTAATGACCTGATTCAAGGTTTGCAGGACATCATCAAACGGGAAAAACAACTACTCGACCAGATTGAAGAAAAGCGGATTGAAGACAGTTTCTTCGGGCCGTCGTAAGCACTGTAAAGGGCTTCTGTTCAATAGGTTGTGGTTGGCATTGGGGTGTCTTGGCGTCTCCGGATGACAGAGATCTGAAAGAGTGATCTGGGCAGGAGCCCGTTCAGGTGACAGAATAATGAAGTTTGGTTGTTTCGGTTCTTGCGAGAACTGAATGGGGGTCGAAGTGAGTAGTCCCACCTGGAATGTGAAATGCGGCGGCTGGTTGATAGCCGTGGTGGTCGGATTACTGGCAGGCTCGGCTTCCATTAATGCTCAGGATGCTGGTTCCGCTCCGGGGGCGACTCCGCCCAAGGCTGGCGTCGATCTTTCAAACTCCCGTCAGCAGTTGTATCGGGACTACGAACGCTTCGAAAAGTCGTTGTTTGACGTCGCCGAACAGGTGCGTCGAAAAGATCCTGATCGGGCAGAGTTGCTGTATCGTGCCCGAACTCAAAGTCAGGAACAAAATATTCTGACAGAGATGAACACGATCACCGAGTTGTTACGAACTCAGGGAGCGAACGGTTCAGCTTTACGTCCTCAATTAGGTCCCGCTGCAGATCGTCAGGTGGAATTGGTCGCCAGACTCGAAGCGGTTTTGAAGGTCCTCCAAAGTCTGGACGATCGAGAGCGTGTCGCTGCGGAGATCGCCCGAGTTCAGGAACTGTTGAAGGACACCAATCGGGTGATCGCCCGACAAAAGGATGTTCGAGCGGAGACGCAACGCGGAAAGCAGCCTGAGAAATCCAAGGATGCTCAGAAAAAAGTGTCAGAGGACGCCGACAAACTTGCTGACAAAATCGATCAGCAGGATGCGGAACGTCAGGCACGGTTGAATCCAAGTTCCGAGCGTTCTGGCGACCCGAAATCCGGCGAGAAGCCAAAGGGGTCGGACGAGAGTCAGAAGGGAACTCCTGAAGAGGAGAAGGGCCAGAAGTCTGAATCTGGTGAACCTCAGTCTGGAAAAACTCCTCAGGATGGGAAGATGCCATCTCCTGAGAAAGGCGAACAGAAAAAAGGACAGCAGGGCGATCAATCCGGCGAGAAGTCGGAACCTCAGTCCGGTGGTCAGCAGCAGTCCGGCGGACAAAAGTCCGAGCAGCAAACTCCGGGGCAAAAGTCTGGCGAAAAATCAGAACAGAAGTCTGGTCAACAGGACGCTCCTCAGCAAAAAACTGCTGGGCGAGAAGAACTTGAACAGGCTCGCGAGAAGATGGAGAAGGCGATCGAGGAGCTGGAAAAGGGCCAGCAGAACGACGCCTTGAAGAGTCAGGACGAAGCTGTCCGGAAACTGGAAGAGTTGAAAGCGCAGCTGGAAGAGATTCTTCGTCAGTTGCGAGAAGACGAACGCGAAACATACCTGACGCAACTGGAAGCTCGATTCCAGAATATGTTGCGCCGGCAGCAGCACATCAATAAAGAAACTGTTCGTCTGGATGAGATTGCCTCAGCAGAACGTGCGAAGCAGAACGTCGCATCACAGATCGACAATCTGCGAAAAGAGCAGGAAGACAATGCAATTGAAGCTGAGAAAGCGGCTCGATTGTTGAAGGATGAAGGGTCTTCCGTCGCCTTTCCTGAAGCAGTGGAGCAGATGCATGGGAATATGCAGGTCGTTGTTTCCCGACTTTCAAAGCAGGATATCGGCAAGACAACTCAACTCGTCGAGCATCTGATCGTAGAAACGCTCGAAGAGATGATCGGTGCACTTCGAAAAGAGTTAGAGAAGAAGCAGAATGAACAGAAGCAGGGACCACAGGGAGGCCAACCAGGCGGCCCTCAGGAACCGGCTCTTGTCAATCAGCTGGCAGAATTGAAGTTGATTCGTTCACTGCAGAATCAGGTGAATCGCCTGACCCTGCAGATTGGAACCGAGTTAAATGGAGCGCTTCCTACTGATTCAGACCACATCAAGCTGATTCAGGACATTCGGGCACGCCAGGAACGGATTCAAGGGGCAACCTACGATTTATCAGTGGGGAGGAACCAGTAATGGGAACGCATTTCGCAGCCAACGGCCGAAGTCGATTGACCCCCTCTCCAGCCAGTGTACTTGCTTCCGTTTTGTCACTGTCTGGTGGGATGTTCTTCGCTCCGACGACACTGGTGGAAGCGGCGCCGAAACCAGTGAAAACTGAGGCCGACCCGCAGCCAGCCAAGCCAAAACCCCCAGGGGCGAACGACGTCTATGCTCCTCCTTCGGCCGCAGAGTTAAAGGCGGCGGTCCTTGCTTGGGCAGAGCAGCATCAGACGCAGCAGCCGCAACTGGTGGAGACAATCGGGCCGAGTTGGCAGTTCGAAGAAAAGCCTTCTCCGGAGCAGTTGTTCGAGACATTGATGCGAACGTTTTATCTGGCAGATAGCCAGACACGCGGACTGGTGAATGCGTGCCGTAACTGGTCTTACTCGCCAGCATTATTGCAGGTGAGTTTGCCGAACGCAGAAAGAGACGCTCAGGAACCATTGTTGACGAATAACGTCCGGTATTTCCTGGCTCGTCATCTCACGCTGCTCAATGCGTATAACGAAGCGTTGGCAATTTTCGAACAGATTGATCTGAATCATGTTGTTGATCCCGCAGGGTGTTTATTTCACCGTGCTGTGTGTGAGCAACATCTGCTCTTGAAAGAGCAGGGGCTGAAGACACTGCAGGCACTTCGGAATCAGACAGAAGGGGTGCCGGTTCGGTATCGCAAACTGTCTGAGTTAATGCAGGCAGATCTAGAAAAAGTGCAGGAGAAAACGCTGGGCGAAGTCGCCAGGCAGATGAAGGATGTCGAACGGCGTCTGTCGTTGAATCAGACGGACTCTGGTGTTCAGCAGGTCGAGAACAAGATCATTGCGACACTGGATGAACTGATCAAGAAGATGGAAGATCAGCAACAGCAGAGTTCATCTTCCTCTGGGGGTGGTGCTGCACAAGGACAGCCACCGTCGAGTCCGATGGGGGAAGCACAGTCGGGTGGTGTCATGCCAGTCGGTTCCACGGGACCTACGGAACGCGCCGGAAAAGACAACTGGGGAGGTCTGCCTCCCAAGGAAAAGGAAGCGGCCAAGAATATGCTTGAGTCCGAGTTTCCTGCTCACTATCGAGCCGCTGTTGAGGAATATCTCAAGAAGCTTGCCGAGCGTCCTGCTCCTGCCCGATAGTTGAGCGGACTACACTGTTAGGTGGACCACACTTTGGCGGTGCTTTGTTGCACATTCCAATTGCATCGAGACAAATGGTACGAAGGCCGGAAGGAAATCTCCTTCCGGCTTTTTCATTGCCAGTTGCATCCGTTCGTGAACAGCAAGTGTGAAGAGACGTGCCCGGCAATTGCGGTGAAAATTGGAGATTTCAGAATTTTCATGTGATCCCACAATCGGGTTTCTCTCTCTCTGGCTGCTATGGTTACAATCACAACAGGCAACGCAGGATACGATTGTCGATGATGTGTGCAGTTTGCTTGATCATGTGAAGAGGAGACACACTTGAACCAGGTTTGGCGTCTCATTTCTCAAGAGCGATGCGCTCTTTCATGTGGCCGCTTCGCAGCGTTCCCTGAAGGTGTCATGCTGGAATCTGCGTATCGAGTACGCCATCGTCTTTTCCTCTTTGCACTCTCCGTTATCGGGCTGATTGGTTTTGCTTCACCAGTGGTTGCCGGACCACCAGCGACTGTGACGCTGTTAAATGGCGAAACCGTGTCAGGCGATCTGGCCGGATTGACTCTCGATCAGGTTCAGCTGGAGACGGAGCAGGGGATACAGGAGATTGATGCCAAGTCAGTCATGCAACTTGAGTTGAACGCCAGTGCGGTTGAGACCGGCGATGCAAAGTTTCTGACTGTGACCGGTAATGACCAGTCTCAGTTGCAGGTGACGTCGATGGCGAGTGATGGGACCAGTGCCACTCTGGAGTCCCCTGCATTTGGGACAATGACCATGCCACTGCGACAGCTTGGCGATATCTTACTGGGAACATTAGACGCGAAGGTGACTGGAAGCTGGCAAGATTTACGCACCCGAAATTCACGTGACGATTTGCTGGTCATTCGCAAAGGTGAGGTCCTCGATTATGTTGGAGGTTCAATTGCCAAGGTGTCAGCGGATTCCGTGACGATGCTGGTTCGAGGACGAGAACTTTCCGCTCCGCGCGACAGAGTCTTCGGCGTGGTCCTTGCGACCCCGGCAGCGGTTCCAGCAGCCCGACGTATTGCGATTCGGACCATCTCAGGTGATCTGATTCAGGCAGCCAGTCTGCAGTTGGATGGTGATGTTCTGAAAGTGAAATCGGCTTCACTCGGTGACGTCAATGTGCCAGTGAACCGGATCTCGAACCTTGATTTCGGCGGTGGTCGAATCCGGTTTCTGACGGATCTTGCTTTTGATGCGAGTGAATCAAAATCGCCTGGCCCTGGCGATCCTGTTGTCTGGTTTGTCAGTAAGAATTCGCCTGCCGGTTCCGGTGGAAAATCGGTGCTGCGAATCGGGCAGAATGAGTTCAAACGCGGATTGTGGCTGCATTCCGGTGCTGTACTGCGATACCGATTAAATCGGGAGTACACCCGACTACGAACAACTGCTGGATTTGAACTGACACACGTCACACAGATGCCGCGTTTTGAACCCAAGGTTCGCCTGGTCATTCTCGGGGACGGAAAAGAGTTGCTCAGCAAGGAATTTGCCTGGGACGATGCTCCTGTTCCTGTCGACCTCGATATTGCGGACGTCCGTGATCTTTCTATTCAGATTGACTCCCTTGGTGCGTCTCAGGGAATTCTGGAACACTTTGGCCTTGGCGATGCTCAGGTGATTCGTTGAACAGAAAACAGATCAATCAGCGGCGGGTGACATTCTTCCTGTCTGGGATGATCGCTCTTTGTGTCGTGGTAATGCATGGTGGACGCAATGTCTGCCGTGCCAATCCCATTGAGATCCCTGCTTCTCTGCAGCAGTCCGAGAATCAGCGCATCGAGACAATGGCCCGTGTGGCTCCCAGTGTTGTTGCTGTCTTTGCTGGAGATGGGGCTGGCGGAGGATCCGGCGTCTTAATCGAGGCGTCGGGTTTCGCAGTGACGAACTTTCACGTTGTTGAAGGTTCAGACGGCTTCATGAAGTGCGGCTTGAACGACGGAAAGCTCTATGACGCAGTGCTGGTGGGCATCGATCCAACTGGAGATGTCGCACTGATTCAGCTGCTGGGACGCGATGACTTCCCGCATGCCAAGATTGGAGACAGCGACAATGTTCAGGCTGGGGACATGGTCTTCGCAATGGGGAACCCGTTTCTTCTGGCGACTGACCTGCAACCGACTGTGACCTATGGGATGGTCAGCGGTGTGCATCGGTATCAGTATCCAGCGGGAACGTTTCTGGAATACACCGATTGTATTCAGGTCGACGCATCGATTAACCCCGGGAATTCAGGCGGCCCGTTGTTTAATATGCAGGGAGAACTGATCGGGATTAACGGTCGTATCTCTGTTGAGAAGCGTGGTCGCGTGAACGTGGGGGCAGGTTATGCCATTTCAATTAATCAGGTCATGCACTTTCTTGATCACCTGAAAAGTGGACGTGTTGTCGACCATGCGACTTTGGGGGCCACCGTTACTGGAACCGCAGACGGGTCGGTCGTGGTGTCCAGCATCCTTGAGAATTCGTCGGCCTATCGAAGAGGGCTGCGCTGGGGGGACGAAGTTCTGTCGTTCGCCGGGCGTCCGATTCGAAGTGTGAATCAGTTCAAGAACATCCTGGGCATCTATCCGAAAGGTTGGACTGTTCCATTGTCATATCGTCGAGAAGGTCAACGGTATGATATTGAAGTCCGATTGATGGGGCTGCATCGTCGTGCTGAATTGGCCGGTGAGGAAGAGGATCCAATGGAGCGGAATCCGAAGGCTCCGCCACGCGACCCAGGTGATGGGGAACCACCGCCACCGCCTGGACACCCGGAGATGAAGAAACCCAAGAAGCCGGTTGCGCCAGAGAAGTATGCTCATCTGTTCGTCGAACGCTCGGAGTTCGCAAACTACTACTACAATGAGCAGGCGCAGAAGCGGTTGCTCCCCGGTCTGCAGAAATGGGGAGTCTATGCGGGGAAACCAAATCGCTGGATTCTGACCGGGACCTTGGCCGATTCGACACTCATCGATATTCGCATGTTCCCAGATGCGGTTGCTGCAAAAATCGGTTCCAGTTTCGTTGTCCAACCGCTCAATGAAGAAGCACGGGACATCCCGGAGAAGAGTGGCGGTCTGCTGACTGCATTGGAGCAGCTTAAGCAGATGCTGCTGAATCGTGACGAGTACTTCACTGAACTGTATTACCTTGGAAGCGAGCCACTCGCTGGGACTCAGGAACGGGTGGACGTGCTGGTGACAACCAAGTCACTCGTGACTTGTCGCTGGTATTTCCGACGTGAAACCGGCGAGTTCATCGGGTTTGATTCCGCAGTTGAAGAAGATGCCGATCCTTGTGAAATCCGGTTCTCTGAGCTGAAGACATTTGGAGATGTTTCATTCCCGACATCGCTCAAGATTCGCAGTGGCGATCAGGATTTTGGGACACTGACAGTGACTGGATTGCAATTTCAGACGGCAGCGGAAGGAGGACAGAAATGAGTGTTGTTCCATTCCGATTGCAGAGTCTAATCTGCCTGTTAGTTGTCACGATTTCGCTGATGTCCCAGCATCTGCAGGCACAGGATCTGCGCGAGGTCTTTGACAATGTGCAGTCGAAGGTCGTCAAGTTGTATGGTGCCGGCGGATTGAAGAACCTCGCGAGTTACGGGTCAGGTTTTCTGGTCTCGCCTGATGGCCATATTGTGACCGTGTGGAGCCACCTGCTGGACTCGGATACGGTTTCTGTCGTGCTGTCTGATGGACGTCGGTTCTTCGGCCGCGTGGTTGGCACCGATTCTCAGTTGGATCTGGCTGTTCTGAAGATTGATGCAACCGAGCTGCCTTATTTCGAACTGGGACAGTCCGCAGTCGTCGGGCCCGGTGCTCCTGTTCTGGCATTCAGCAACGTCTTTAAGGTTGCTGTCGGAGACGAACCTGTCAGTGTGATGCATGGTATTGTTTCTGCGAAGACAACATTGAATGCACGTCGAGGACGATTTCAGATTCCCTATAAAGAGAGCGTTTATTTCATCGATGCCGTGACCAACAACCCCGGTGCAGCTGGTGGCGTTCTAACTTCATACGACGGACGCCTGCTGGGAATTCTCGGTCGTGAGGTCCGTGGTGATCAGAATCACGTCTGGTTGAATTACGCAATTCCGATTGATGGTTTGAAAGACGCGATCAATGACATCGTTGCTGGACGAACGCGAAGGCGCGACCCCTTAGCAGACTCGATGCCAACGAAGTCTGATGGAGTTCGACCTATCGATCTCGGGTTGGTTCTCGTGCCTGACGTGGTGTTTCGAACGCCGGCTTATATTGAAACGGTTGTCGAAGGTTCACAGGCGGCAGCACAGGGTTTGAAACCGGATGATCTGATTGTGTTCGCCAACGGAGAACTGATTCATTCATTGCGAAGTCTCGACACCGTGCTGCGACAATTGCCACCGGGTGATGATCTGCAACTTGTGGTGCGACGCGATACAGAATTGATTTCTGTGACGTTTCGTGTTCCGAGAAAAGCGCCTGAGTAAGTTGGGTGCCTGACCTGCTTTCTTGCTGCTGAACGATTTACGAAGCACTTCGCTGTAGGACTCGACGGACCATTGCTCATGAACTGTCTCACTCACTCGTCGACCGCACACTCCTTACGTCGCTGTTTGCTGAATACCGTCGCCTGCGGAATCATGATGTTCTTCGCTGCGACAGCGCAAGCGGAAGATGCCGCTCAAATGCAGTTGGCGTTTCAACAGTCTGTTGCCGCAGTCGACCCAAGCGTGGTCCGAATTGAGACCATTGGCGGTGTCGATCTGGTGGGAGAAGTGTTGACCGGAACTGGCCCAACGACCGGGTGTGTGGTTCGCGAAGATGGCTATATCATCACAAGCAGCTTTAACTTTCTCGCGAACCCGTCGTCCATTGTTGTGACGACTTGGGAAGGGCAGAAGCTCGCGGCGGTAATTGTTGCGAGTGATGAGTCTCGTATGCTGACTCTGTTGAAGGTGAATGCGACAGGTCTGGTTCCACTGAAGCCAATCCCTGCGAATGAAGTACGCGTCGGGCAGTTTGCACTCGCCCTCGGACGCACATTCGACCTGAAGTTTCCGAATGTCTCTGTCGGCATTGTCAGTGCAGTGAACCGAATCTGGGGGCGGGCTCTGCAGACGGATGCAAAGACGTCTCCAGTGAACTACGGCGGTCCTTTGATTGATCTCTCTGGTCGCTGTCTGGGAATCATTGTCCCACTTTCACCTGATGCACAAGGCACAACTGCCGGTGTCGAGTGGTATGACAGTGGAATTGGCTTTGCGGTTCCGCTGACGGATATTCAAGCTGTGCTGCCTCGACTGATTGAAGGCGAAACCTTGAAGCCTGGTCTCATGGGGATCGGGTTTCCTGATACCGGTGCAGTCAGTGGAGACGCGAAAGCAATTCGTGTTCGTCCTGAATCGCCAGCTGATCTGGCAGAGATCCGTGTTGATGACGTCATTGTTGAGATCAATGGAAAGCCGGTTGAGAAACTCAGTGATCTGAAGCACGTTCTCGGGACGCTCTACGCCAAGGACGTTGTTCACCTGAAAGTGAAGCGTGGTGAAGAGGTCTTGCAAAAGGATGTGACGCTGACCGACGAACTAAAAGCCTTCGTGTTCAGTTACCTCGGGGTTCTGCCTGACCGTAAAGTCGCGACCGCAGAACAGAACGGCGTCCGAGTACGAGCCGTCATGCCGGGAAGTCCCGCTGAGAAGGCGGGAATTCAGTCAGGTGATCTCATCGAGCTGGCGGCGAATGATGTGGTGGCAACGACGAAGCAACTTGCAGAGCGGGTTTATCGTTTACAGCCAGGCGAAAACCTGCCGGTCAGAGTGAGTCGAAATGGGATGCCGCAAACGCTCTCGGCGACGCTGATACAGCGGCCGTCTGATCCACCAGAGTCATTGAACGCAGAGGAAATTCGTCAGCCTGAGTCCACAGGGGAAGCGAAGGTAGGCCGGTTCAATGATCAGTTGCCGAACGATGGACTTGGATACTGGGCCTATGTCCCTGAGAATTATCGTCCCGACTACCAATGGGGAATCCTCGTCTGGTTGCACCCGACTGGAGATGTCTCTGAAGCAGAGACTCTGAAAGCGTGGTCGACTGCATGTCGTGAACGAGGAGTGATTCTGGTTGGCCCACGCGCCGGAGATGTGAGTGGATGGTCAGAAGAACATCTGGAGTCGATCAAAATGATTGTCGACCGAATGAAAGCGACCTATCAGATTGATCCGGCCAGAGTCGTTGTGATGGGACGTGACTCTTCTGGGATCTTTGCGAGTCAGGTTGCATTCAAGTATCGCGACCTGTTTCGGGGATTGATTCTGCAGAACGCTGCGTTACGGATTCGACCACCTGATGCTGACCCGGAATCACCATTGGAATTTGCGTTTGTCTCCTCTCCTCAGCACCCGCAACATAAACGTGTTGTGCAGTCGTTTCAGGCTGTGAAGCAGTTGAATCTCCCTGCCTATTTCATCGAGCAGAAAGCGGCAGAAGGGGAAGCGATCCCTGCAGACGTGATTTCGTCACTCGCGATCTGGCTCGACGTTCTCGACCGGATCTAGACCATATCGGTCTCTCTTGCGGTGCTCGCGTCTCGGGTTAAATAAAAAAGCCGGGCTCTCTGTTGAAGAGAACCCGGCTGAATTTTGACTGTCTTCTTTTTCTGCTGTTCAGTTCTGTGATCAGTGTCATCTTAATTGGATGACACATGCATCAGATTAAACAGTAGTCAGCAGTTGGAATGGATCGGCAAGCAGGTTGCAGAGTGTTCCGACGAATCGAGCTGCATCGGCTCCGTTAATGACACGGTGGTCATAAGAAAGGCTGAGTGGCAGCATCAGTCGTTCGACAATCTTGCCGTCGACCAGTTGCAGTTCTGTCTGCCCACGTGACATTCCGAGAATACAGACTTCTGGGTAGTTCACGATTGGTGTAAATCCAACGCCCCCGATGCCGCCCAGATTGGTGACGGTACAGGTGGCTCCCTGCATATCGTCGACTGGTAGTTTCCGGTCGCGAGCTTTGGCTGCGAGATCGTTGATCGCCAGTGCGATATCAAGAATGTTCTTCTGATCGCAGTTCTTGACAACAGGGACCAGTAGTCCGTTTGGTGTGTCGACTGCGCACCCGATGTTATAGAACTTCTTGAAGACGATCTCGTTTGTTTCGGGATCGAGACTGCTGTTGAACTTTGGATAGATCTGCAGGCACTTGGCGAGAGCCTTCATGACGATGGCGGTCATCGTCACTTTTGGTCCGTTCTTGCCAACACCGGCAGAGAATCGCTTTCGTGCTGCTTCAAGATCAGTGATGTCGGCACGGTCGTGCTGGGTGACGTGTGGAATCACCTGCCAGGCGACAGTCAGGTTTTCTGCTGCTGTTCTGGCGATCTTGTTCATCTTCTCACGTTCGACAGGGCCGAATCGTGTGAAGTCAGGCAGTGGTGGTGGTGCCAGTGATCCAGTCGCCAGCGTGGTGCTGATGGCTGTTGCTTTGGCTGGCAGATTCGTCGTCTGTTGCAGGCGTTCACGTACGAATGCCTGAACATCGTCTTGAGTGATTCGTCCGCCGCCGCCGGTGCCTTTGACATCCCGGAGATTGACTCCGAGTTGGCGTGCGAGGCGACGTGTTGATGGTGCTGCAGGAGATGGTTCTCCTGACAGGTCTTCTACCGGCTTTACGGTTGTTGCAACTGCGGTCGGTGTGGCTGCCGGAGCAGGTGCAGTTGCGGGAGTTGGAGCCGCCTTTGGAGCTGCTTCTTGCGCTGGAGCTGCCGCTGGTTTTGCAGCTGACTTGGCGACCTTGCTTGTTGCTTCGATCGTCAGAACAACGGCTCCGACGTTGACGGAATCGCCTGACTTGACGTGGATCTTCTTGATCTTCCCGGCGTGTGGGCAAGGGAGCTCAACGACCGCTTTTTCGGTTTCAAGTTCCATCACGATCGCGTTGGCTGCAACGACGTCTCCTTCTGAGACGAGGATGTCAGCGACATCGGCTGAATTCACTCCTTCACCGAGTGGTGGCAAGACGAATTCGATCGGTCCTTCCACGATTTCGGCTTCAGGTTCGATCGCAGCTTGAGGAGCTGGTGCGGCCGCTTCTGGTTTCTTCTCTGCTTGTGGAGCAGGGGCGGCTGCAGGTGCTTCTGCTTTTGGAGCAGCAACTGGTGCTTTTGCTGCTCCGGTGGCAAGAGTGATGACCAGGGCGCCGACGGCGACGGAATCGCCTGCTTTGACGTGAATCTTCTCGACCGTACCTGCTTCAGGGCAGGGGAGTTCAACGACTGCCTTTTCGGTCTCAAGTTCCATCACGATTTGATTGGCGGCAACAGTGTCACCGACGGACACAAGAATGTCCGCAATATCCGCTTCGTTGACGCCTTCACCGATGTTGGGCAGTTTCAGTTCAAAACTCATGGTCGGGTCTATTTTGGGCAGGCGGGAAGGGAACTGGCGAGCAATGTGGCTTGGCAGTGTTCCCGCACAGCGGCGTTCTCTGATTGGCTACCGGCGGAGTTCCGATTATCGGAGTCCGATGAATTCGTATTCTTCTGTACGAGCTCTGTCGTCTGGCGAGTTGTCACCTGACTGAAACTCGATTGATGTCGTTTGTCTGGCTGGGTTTCCAATGTCTGCCGATTCTTTGGAACCGGAAGACAGACAGGAGTTTCTGTCGGCAGGCGATTCGATGTCAATTACATCGACATCACCGCCCCCTTCTCCCTATTGGAATTGACGAAACGATCGTAAAGGTCGTTCTGTCAGTCACCGTGGTGCGGCTCTGGCGCAATTTCCGCTCAGGGGCGCTGCGACGGATCATAGCCAAGCAGGAGGACTGGGGCAAAGGGGTTACGCCTAACTTCCGTCCTGATCTTGATCGTGAATTCCCGATTTTCGATGGAATCGGAATCGAAGGGGAATTCCTGTCGTGAAAACAGTTCGCCATGTGTTGATGCTGATTTCTCAGGTCACTCCGGCAGGCCATCAATAAAGCGAAGAAATTGAATTTCGATCCAGCTCGTATCTTTCCCGAAAACCGCCTGAAAATCAGCGAGCCGGTCTTCCGGGGAATACGTTTCCGAGAGCGGGTTACGTTGAGCGATTCGCTTCAAATAATTGATGTAATCAGGGCGACGCTGCTCTGAAAGATAGAAGTTGAACGCCCAGGCTTCGCTATAGAAATTGATCGGGTCAGTTTTGTAAAGCGTTTCGTCGTCTGTGATTAATGATGTGATCGTGTGATTTCGATCTTTCGCTCGGTCGTTTCGAAACTGGTTCAGTCGCGTGACGTTAATGCGGCTGGCGGTTCCGGCTTTGACCCGGCTCTGGAGTCCACCTTCCTCCAGATTTGTGGCAAGTCCTTCGACGACCCAACGAGGGTTCTGCCCAATTCGAGAATGAAGTCCGGTATTGAACGCCAACTGATGAATTGCTTCGTGAATTATTGTTTTTCGGGCATCCTCGGAGATAGCTGACTTCAAATTGGCCGTCGATGCGGATTTTGGCAACTCCTGGATGTCATAGAGCACAACCCTATTTGAGTGAGGGTGATAGAACCCTTGCAGAAGACTTGATGTCGGAAGACTCAATTCCTGACAGGCTTCATCGAATTTCTGTCGGCTTGGGTGAATCACCACGACAAGGGGATACTCAGTGTTCGCAAGCGTCCAATTCCGTCGGCTGAAATAGCCTGAGAAGGAGCGGTCAACTTCGGAGAGGATGTCCCCATAGGCCCCGGCTTTTCCTTTGGGAGCACAGATGACGTACTTTCCTTGAGTCTGCACCTCATAGTTTCGATCGAGTTCCTGTTTGAGGATCTCTGCAACCTTCGTGGTGGAAAGTGGTTGAAACTCTGCGGTGAGTTTTTTGAAACTGATGACCTGATCCAGCAAGACGGACTGATAGCTCCCGTCAGGTGATGCTACCCAGCTGACTTTCTCGTTATGGGCGACGTTCTTTCCCTGATATTCCCCGGTATTCGTCTTCAACTCGATAATCGGGGCGGCACTAACCCAACTGGGCGCGGATAACGTCAGAGTAAAGCCGGTCAAAAGACCCGGCAGAAGGCACAGAATGCGGAGCCAGCGTGATTTCATCGCGTGGTGCTTATAAAGATGTTTGCGAATTGCAGTTCTGCAGACGAATACTGACACGATTGCGATGACCAGAGCTCCGGTCACCCCTTTTCTGACTCTTTATTTATAGGTCGGAATTGTCGACGTGGCCGGATTTCGATTTCCGAAACCTCCCTTCATGAGGAGCATTCTCGTCTTCGCCCTGACAGGACGGATCTGGATGAGGTATTGTTTCTGAATGGCTCAACTACTTCACAATTTGAAGTTTGCAATCATCGTGCTCAGTGCTGTCGGGCTGCTGCTCACCGGGAGAAGTGGGGCCGCTGATGCTCCTCCTGTCACGGATGTTCAAGTCGAGCAATGGGTGAAAGATCTGTCATCGCCCAGTAATGCCGTCAGAGATCAGGCTGAGCATCAACTGTTGAATTCCGGTGAGGCAGCGCTCCGGTATCTTGCGAAACAGGCTTCGGCTGATGAAGCGACGAATGTTGCCGTATCGAGAATTCGGCGGGCGCTACAAACGAAACTGGCTGAAGAGTCGGTGCTCGGAGTTGCCCGATCTGGTGCGACTCGGAGTGAATCGAGTGACAAGGATTTACGATTCTCGGATTCAACGGACCTGGCAGTCGTCTCTCGTTGTGTTCGTATTCGCCCGACGATTGCTCTTGTCCCATCTGAGATCCGTGACGAACCAGTGCTGCTGCGTGCCCGAGTTGCAGTCGATGTCGCCGCAAATGTGCGTCCACTCAGAATGAAGGTGCGTGATTCGCAGTTCCATCTGGATTCAGCAGGGACTCGATTTGTTCCATTCAGTCCCGATGCGAGGCGGGAGATTGCCTGCGATGAACAGACGACTCAGTTCACTGTGAATTTTCTGGTGGATGAAGACTCGGTTCCGGATCGCTGCCAAATGACGGGAGCGGTGCAACTCCTCTGTCTGGGGGGCGTTGAACCGGTCGAATTTTCCCTCACCGACAAGAGTGATTGGATTCAGGCAGTTGGAGAAACCGAAGCCACATTAACAAGCGTTGAATGCGATGCTGACGCAGGATTGCGTGTCACTCTGATGGTGACATATCCACCTGGCGTGAAATGGGAGTCGTATCAGGCGGAAGCACTTCACCAGCAAGTCTGGTTTCGTTCTGGCGACAACAAGCCTGTGAAGTGTCTCGAAGTTGAACTGATCGAAGTCAAAGGTGAACGACACACGATTCAGTGTCGCTTTCCGCAAATTCACACACTGCACTCCGGCGATCGATTGATCAATTCTTTGCCAGCATTGATCGCGGACATCGAGATCCCGTTTGAGATCAAAAACGTCCCGGTTGCCCGATGAGCACGTTGCTGCGCGGCCATCTGATAGACCGGAACGGTCTTAGCTGCGCGAGGCGAGGATTCCGCCGGCGATGATCAACAGGCTGGCTGCAATGATTTTGGGAGGGCTGACCGTTCGCCACTCGGCCAGGAGCATCATGCTGGCGAGAACGGCAACCAGCGTATTCATGTTGTAAATCGGGACAATCTGGCTCAGATTGGCTCCCAGTTTTCTCAGGGCGAGGGAAATCAGTCCGCTTGAAACCGCCCAGGAGATGGCGAAGAGAACGGTATATCCTACAGCTTTGGGAGTGATGGTGGCATCACGTTCAAAAGCAATAAAGAAGCCACCGACTGCACTGATGACAAGGCCGCCGACAATCAGAAAGGGGCCAGTGGCGATGCCGTGATGACCGGACATTTTCTGGAAGAATGCTCCGATCCCGAGACCAACAGCAGGCAGAAGCCCGCCGACAAGAAGTGCAATCTGTTTGGACGTCATGACAGTTTCAGTGAAAAGTGTGGTCTGCATTCAGACCGGTTTCTCGTTTCCATGCGAGATCAGTGTGTGAGCTTCACTTCTGCGGCATGTGAACGAGAGAAATGTCCCTTGCTCCAGCGAAGCGCGGGCATAATAGCAATTGCAAACGCTCTGTCGCGGGACGGAGAGGAAATCTCGAAACACTCTCAAGATGCGGAATCGAGTCGTTTCATGGCGTACAGATGTGTTCTCGCGTCGCTGAAAACATCAGGCAATGTCGAGGATTGCTTTATCGACGCGTTGAACCCTGCATTCCGATGCGGTGGTTCATGTAATGACGCAGCACGGCATCGAGCGGAGTGCTGGTGCGGATCGTCTGGTAGTCAATCACTCGCCGGGCGCTCTGGCGTCGCAGTTCATCAATGAACGCCTGCATTGCTTCGAGGTAGCCATCTCGCAATGCCCGTGGATCACAGACAAGTGCTCCAGCTTCTTCCAGTCCTTCAAAGCGTGTTGTGCCTGTGAACCGGAAGTCGAGTTCTTCGTCATCCAGAACATGGAACAGCATGACGTCGTGACCGCGACGGCGGAGGAGGTCCAATCCTTTGAAGAGCTGATCCCGATCAACAAAGAAGTCGGAGATCAGAATGATCATTCCCTTCTGTGAACGCTCATCGGCGACCGATCTCAACATCCGCAGGATGTCTGTTTTGGACTGCGGCTGTTCTTCTGCGAGCACGGACAAAATTGTGCCGAGATGAGTCTGCGAACTTCGGGACGGCGCCCGTGAGCGGATCTGCTCATCGAAGATCCCCAGACTTACTGCGTCCTGCTGTCGGAGTAGCAGATAAGTTAACGCAGCTGCGATTGAACAGGCGGCGTCATACTTGGAAACCTTTCCTGAGGCGAACTGCATCGATTCACTGGCGTCAACCAGAATCATCGTTCGCAGGTTGGTCTCTTCCTCGTACAGCTTCAGATAGTACTTGTCTGTCTTGGACCAGACTTTCCAGTCGACACGGCGAATATCATCGCCAGCAACATACTCGCGATGTTGTGCGAATTCGTTGGACTGCCCGAAGAATGGACTGCGATGCTGACCTGAAATGAAACCTTCCACCACCTGTCGGGCCAGAACTTCCAGTTTGGAAATTCGGGCCAGAGCCTCTGGTGGA
The DNA here is from genome assembly GCF_051465645.1 of Planctomicrobium limosum. Classification (GTDB taxonomy): domain Bacteria; phylum Planctomycetota; class Planctomycetia; order Planctomycetales; family Planctomycetaceae; genus Planctomicrobium. The sequence continues at coordinate 4,938,673 of NZ_CP195790.1, forward strand.
AGTCGTTGACTGTGGTCAGGTCGTGCCATGGGATTTCAACTTGAAACGGATCAGCGACTGGCCTTTGGGTACGGAATCGCTGCGGATTACGCGTTTGCGACTGGGGCAGAGAAGATGGCCTTTAGTCGTGGGTCGGAGGTCAGTTCTCCCTCTTTTGAAGGAGTGACTTCCAGCAGTTTGTCGATCACTTTGTCTGTCGTGATGCCTTCGCTCTCTGCCGAGAAGTTGGTCACAATGCGGTGTCGCAGAACCGGAGCAGCCAGGGCTTGCAGGTCCTCTGCTGAAACGTATGTTCGGCCCTTGAGTAACGCTCGGGTTTTGGCACCGAGAATCAAATACTGAACAGCTCGCGGGCCGGCGCCCCAACTGAGCCAGTCATTTACGAAATCAGGAACGCCTGCCTGTCCGATACGTGTCTGGCGCACCAGCGCGAGAGCGTAATTGACAAGGTGGTCGGTGATCGGAACTTCGCGAATCAGCGTTTGAAGTTCAATGATTTCCGGTCCAGTTAAAACAGGACGGATCTCTTCTTTACGATTACCAGTTGTCTGCATCGCAACCAGTTTTTCTTCTTCATACGACGGGTAGTCGACGAAAACCTTGAACATGAACCGGTCCTGTTGCGCTTCCGGCAACTGGTACGTCCCTTCCTGTTCAATCGGGTTCTGGGTAGCGAGCACGAAGAACGGATTCGGCAACATATGACGTGTCATCCCGACCGTCACTTGACGTTCCTGCATCGCTTCCAGCAGTGCGGACTGTGTCTTCGGCGGAGTTCGGTTGATTTCGTCTGCCAGAACCACATTGTGAAACAACGGGCCAGAGATGAATTTGAATTCGCGGCCGCCGGTTTCCTGATTGGTGGTCAGAACGTCGGTTCCTGTGATGTCCGCTGGCATCAAGTCAGGTGTGAACTGAATTCGGGAGAACGACATCGACAAGCACTGAGACAGTGTGTTGATCATCAATGTCTTCGCGAGACCGGGAACCCCTTCCAGAAGACAGTGTCCGCGACTGAACATGGCGATCAGCAACTGGTCGATCACTTCGGATTGCCCGACAATGACCTTTGACATCTGTTTGCGGATTTCCTGGTAAGCATTGCCGATCTTCTCGATCCCTTTTGCTCCCACGTCGCTCTGCAGTTGCGTCATCACGAATTCCCTGACAATGCTGATACAAGGGTGGAAGTTGCCAACTGGCGGAATCGCTTTGCTGAACCTGCAGCCGGTGAACTTTCATCTCTTGTGAAGATTGAAAGACTTTAGCGTCTGCAGAGTCTGGTCAATTGCCGCAACCACCCGTCCCATCGTAAGCACAGCCGGAACTTCCGCCAAGGGGAATCACCGAAACTCTCTGTTCCCCAGGCTGGAAGGGACTCCAGTTTCGGTCATTCCAGCAGAAGCGATACAGAGTTTCCTGCAGACGGAAATTGCTTCAATCCGGAATTTCAAACTGCAAATACAGTCCGGGAAACAAAAGAGTGTCCATTTTATCTGTTTCTTAAAACGAAAAAGACCGGTGCTTACGCGCCAGTCTTTCTCCGGAAAATGCATTTAATTACGTGGCGGCCTACCTGAGGACGTCCGCGTTATTCGTCTCGAATAAAGATTTCCTGAGCATAGGCCGGAGCAAGGCCCCCTGCTGCTGTCACGGCGTAGGGAAGCCAGACCAGCGAAACCTCCTCAACAGAAAGATCAGACTTTCGTGGAGAGATTGCTTTCGTTTCAAGGGTCAGTTTGTCATCAGAGTAGTTCTCTTTCAGGCGTTCCAGGTCGAGTTCGACCTGCTTTTGCATTTCTTCGAATTCGGCTTCAGCGACTTCCTGATTCTCCTCGGCACGTTTGACATCACTGCGCTGGTCCGAGACTCGGGTTGCTGCACGGAATGAACTCGCAGCACGACCTGCGTTTGCAGCCGAGATTGTCTTACGCCCGAACAGCGCACCCAGGATCGATGTCCCGAATGAGGCGGCGGCCGACATCGTTGCGCTACTTGCCTGTTGCTTCTCGACTTCGACGCGATGTTCTGCCTTGCGAACTTTCTCTTGCAGGCGGTTGAGTGTCGTTTCGCTTTTCTTTCTGATCTTTTCGAGTTCCAGATCGCGAACTTCACGGGCGGCATGAGACATTTTTGCCCGAAAACTCCCTTCACTGTCCCCCGGTTGCGAGTAGAGCTTCAATTCCGGGCAGTAGTACAAATTCAGTGAAAGGGCGCGGTAGAAGTAGGCTTTTCCTGAAGTGGCCCAACTCTTGTAGGACGTCGCCCGTTGCATGTTGGCCGGGACTTTCAGGAATCTTGCCCCGGAGACAGCCTCGGTATCACGGAGCAACTTCAATGCGACTGTTTCGCCAGCGTCCCAAGGATCTTTCTCGACTGTGTCTCCTTCAATCAGCACCATTCTGGCAATGTCTTCCCATTGATCGATTCCGAGTTTGGCATCGATGTAATGGGCACGTCCGACTGCCAGTAGAGCTGGCTGGTAAACGATTGACGACGCTTTGGAAACTCCACTTGAGACCGGGAGGTGTCGCTGTCGAATCTCATGTGGCAGGATTGGAGGTGCCGACGAGGTTTCGGAATCGTCACCTTGACTGGCGCTCTGCCCGATCAATGCAACCGAGGACTCGCTGACGGAATCCGATTTGACCGGTCCAGTTAATGTTCGAATCTGGTCGCGTGTCATTGGCCCGCGCAGATAAGAGAGTGCCCAGCGTGTCTGGAAGATGACCGGTCCGTCTTCATGAACGTTGTTCATCAGGAAGACTCGGTTTTTCAGACCAGAGAGTTTTGTCTCGATGTCTTTGCGATTAAACGAGACACCTGCTGATGCGGAGGCACCTTCCAGACCGTCCAGCATTCTCGCTTTATCACGCTCAGTCTGCAGTCGCCCAAGGAACCATGTTCCGGCATTGGACAACGCTTTGTAGTCGAGGTCGACAGGGTTCTGTGTCGCGAGGACCAGCCCGACGCCGTAAGCCCGAGCCTGCTTGAGCAACGTCAGCATCGGGAGCTTGGATGGTGGGTTCGCTGTCGGCGGGAGATATCCGAACACTTCATCCATATAAAGGAGGGCGCGGAGACTGGATGTTCCCGGCTGAGCCCGCATCCACGAAATGAATTCGTTCAACAGAATCGTGACGAAGAACATTCGCTCCTGATCGTTCAGGTGTGCGATCGACACGATTGCAAGTCGGGGCTTGCCGTCCTTGGTGTAGAGGAGTTTTTGAATGTCGAGTCGTTCGCCTTGTGTCCAGCTGGAGAAGGCAGGCGACGCGAGAAGATTGTTGATCTTCATGGCGAATGCACGCCGTTCGTTGGCTGAGATGATGGATTCCAGGTCCATCACACCGATTTTATCGAATGGCGGACTTTGAATTTCACGAATGACCTGCGGCAGATCAAGATCACGTCCGGCACGCCACGCTTGTTCAATGATATTGGAGAGCAGGATGTGTTCGTGGCTATTGAGAGGATCAGCGTCGATCCCGAGAAGTGTCAGCAAGCCAGAGACAGTTGTTGACGTTCGATCTCTTAATGCATCGGCATTGTCGCGGACTGCCGGTGGCGGGGCATCGAGAGACTTTAATACTGTCAGCTGGCGACCGGCATCGCTGCCGGGGGTGTAGATGGCAACCTCGGCTTTGGACCTGAACATTGAGATTCGCTCAGGAGATTGATTCCAGTCGCTGAGTCCTTTTCTCCATAGCTCGGCAGTCTGGGCGGCAGCCTCTTCGACGGACATTCCTTTTCTGGTTGCTTCCGCCTGCTCAATCCACGGGGAAAAGTCGGCGGGGCGCAATTCCGGAAAAGTCAGCATCAGATTCCCGAGATCGCCTTTCGGGTCAATGATCAGGGCCGGGATATTGTCGATTGCAGCTTCTTCCAGCAATGTGACGCCAAGTCCGGTTTTCCCGCTTCCGGTCATCCCGACGATGACGGCATGCGTTGTCAGGTCCTTGGTGTCATAGAGCAATGGATCAGGTGACAATTCGTCTGTCTGCATGTCATAGCTGCGACCAAGATAGAAGACGCCAAGCTTTTCGTAGTCGTACATAGGGATAGCGCTGATCTGAATTGCAAGATGAAGTGAGACGTGACCGGCAATCTGGAACTGTCGACCGACCAGACTGGATGGCGACTCGATGATCGAATCATACGGATGTGAGTCAGAATCAGGTGATGGTCTTTTCCCACGAAACGTTAAAAGCAAATGCGAGCCGACGATGCAATTTCACGAACGTCATTACGTGTTGCCTGATCATCCGTTTTTAATGAGTTGAACAGGCTGATTCCCTAAAACGTAACGGAAGTGGCGGGATTACTTCAAGAAGTGTTTTCTCAGCAGGGACTGAGAGTGGCTGCGTTCTGACTCCGAATCTGTTTCGATGTGGCGTTCCCGGGATGATGTGTTGATCTGCAACAGGTGCTCTGTTTTTGAATCCTGAGCTGCAAGCGGTGGGGGATGGATTCAATTGACTCTCCTTCAAACTACAAAACTTCTGTGAGTCAAATTTAGCGGCTCGATTTTGTGCAAGATCACGCAGAGGGGAGTGTTAGAATTGCCCTTGATCGATACGACCGTCCTGGGCATGCCAGCTGAAACAATCTGCAATGGTCTCCCCGTGCTGGACACTACGGTCCGCACGTTCAGCGCACAGCGACTCGATCAGCACGATCCGGCTTCAAGAGACTGAATAGTTTGGAACCTTGATCATGAGCACCCGATATTTCAGTCGTGGGACAGTGCAGGAGAACACCGCCGGTGGCTGAAGTCAAATTCAGCAGGCAGTCCGCAGGGGACCGTGGTCAGATGACGCCGGGAGGAGATCGGCACTGCCCAATTCGATGTGGATTTTATTTAGGGGAGACACAGTTGGGTCATTCTCATCTGGCAATTCGGCATCTTGTGAAAAAGCTGGAAATGGCCGAGGCACGCCGAACAGCCAAACCGTCCCTGCCGGAATGGTTGGTTCAATTAATTGATGGTATTTCTCAGATATTCGAGCCATTCAGTGGGGTTGCCCGCGTTGGTTTCGAATGTCAGAAGTCCGAGCAGGGCTGGGAAGTCGCCTTGTTTTTAGGGGAACACGAAGTCGTCGGAGGTCCAGAAGACGGGCAGATGCGGCCTGTCAACTTCCGCTTTAATATCAGTGAAATCGCCCAGCATTTTGATTCCATCGGACCAATCTACTGGAATGCGTTTCCAAACAGTCATGTCTGCTATGAAGCCATGGCTGACCTTTCCTTCCTGACAATCGAAGGAACAAGCCACGAACAGACCATCCGTATTCAACTCCACGCCGGTCCACCAGATTGCATCGGGCCAGCATTGAGACAGTATCCAGATGGGCGACTGGAACTCGTCTAAGTTTGATCTCATCGGACGTGTGGCGGCGAAGATGTGCTGAAAACCTTGCGAAGGCCAGAGTTTTTCGCCATTAAAACGCCACATGGACACGAGGTCTGCTAGCGAGTGCATCAGTCAGTGAGACGTTTCTCTGGAGATGGGTGTGCTCCCCGGCTCAAGAGTGAATGACAGAAGGACAGGGGAGTTCTTGGCAGAGATATTGCGAATGTCCGCACGTGGCAGCGTCTTCGACATTCACGTTCAATTCTCTTTGCCAATATTTTTACTGACTGGCTGTGAGTTTTGATGGGTAAATGCGGCCCCCTCCATTTTTGCCCGTCAGAGCGATTTGCAGCAAATTGTTCGAAGCAGAGCGGTTCGTAGTTGAGGCTGCTCTCGCTTGAATAAAAAGGGACACTTGTCGACTGGCAAGTGTCCCTTTTTTTGCGCGCGCTGATGACCGATCCAACAATCGAGGCGAGTCTAACGGTACGGAATAGAGCAGGGAATTTGGGATGCGGAGATCAGGAAGTCAGCCGTAACGAGACGGTGTCGTGAAATGGCATGTTCAATTGTTGATGTGATCTGTATTCTGGGGCCTGCGTCTCCGCATTTGAAACCGCGCCCAATCTGAGCGTCATCTGTTTCTTGCAGGACGGTGGGGCCGCTGTGACTTCCTTCACGTTTCAAATGGATTTGCAACGATGACGTTACCGCCAGCATCCAATCAGTCACTGTCCAGAACTGCCTGGCTTTTTGTGATGTTGCTGATGCCGGTTGCGTTGTTGAACTATCTCGATCGGCAGATGCTTGCCTCGATGAAGTTCTCGGTGATGGAGGCGATTCCCGACATCGCGTCTGAGCAGAACTGGGGGTATATGCTCGGCCAGTTCAAATGGGTGTATGCGTTCTGCAGTCCCATTGGAGGGATCATTGCTGACCGGTTCGGGCGACGATACACGATTTGTGCGAGTCTGTTTGTCTGGTCCTGCGTGACATGGTGGACTGGTCATGTCACCTCATACAGCGAACTGCTTTGGGCTCGATCGCTGATGGGAATCAGTGAAGCGTTTTATATCCCAGCCGCGCTGGCATTGATTTCTGATTACCACCAGGGAAGGACTCGGTCACGGGCGATCGGGTTACATCAGATCGGAATGTATCTCGGGATGATCGTTGGGGGCTTCAGTGGTTATGTCGCTGATGCTCCAGAATTTGGATGGCGGTTTTTGTTCGATGTTTGCGGAATCATTGGAATTCTGTACGCCATTCCACTGGTCTTTCTGTTGAGAGATCTGCCAAGGGACGTCGACGAACTGAAGAGGGATCAGCTTCAGGCAGAATCGCTGTCGATCGGGATGCGGTTGAAGCGAATCGTTGCGCCGGTCTTCGAACTTCTGCTCAATCCTTCGTTCATTCTGCTCGTAGGCTACTTCACCTTGCCTGCATTGGCGGGGTGGGTGGTGCGTGACTGGATGCCTGCCATTCTCAAAGAGCAGTTCAACCTGGGGCAGGGGAAAGCAGGGGTTTCTGCAACTCTTTACTGGCAGTTGGCTGCAATCTTTGGGGCGATCTTTGGAGGGTGGCTTGCGGATCGCTGGATGAGAAAGACGATTCGGGGACGCATCTATATCAGTGCGTTGGGAATGCTGTGCATCATCCCTGCGATGTTTGGAGTCGGCAACGCTTCGACCTTGGGAATGGCGATTCTGTTCCTGATGCTGTTTGGATTGGGCTGGGGCTTCTTTGACTGCAACAATATGCCCATCCTGTGTCAGATTGCTCGCCCGGAACTGCGAGCAACCGGTTATGGGATCATGAATCTCGTCAGCATCAGTTGTGGAGGATTTGCCGACTGGGGATTCGGGCAATTGCGCGACGCGAATGTCCCGTTGAACCTGATCTTTGGCGTCTTTGCGGCGATCGCGGCGTTCTCAGCGTTTCTTGTGCTGGCGATTCGACCACGACCTGAGTTAACTCAGTAAAGCACCTTCTCAATAGAAGAAGCACCGAAACCGGCAGAGGATTTCTCTCTGCCATGCTGATCGGAAAATTGCTCTAATTGAGCTGTCTGATCAATTGAGCTTGCTGTAGAAAAAGGCCGGAGTCGACATGACCTCCATTCGACGAACTTTGGAATTCCGATCTGTCAGTGACCATACATGGAATGTTGATGCTGTTGTTTCTGAACTCCGGAAACTCCGGGATCGCTTCGAAATGGCAGAGGTCCGCAATCATGGAAAGCTCCCGAATCGTCGGCAATTGACCTCGATTGTGGAACGGCTCAGCTCGGCATTGTTTCCGGTTCGATTAAGTACGCGCGACTTTCCCAACGGAAATATTGACTATTTTGTTGGACATACACTGGACATCATCCTCACGGAACTGGTTGAGGAGGTGAATCGGGAACTGCTATTCCTGTCGGAGTATGAATCTTCAGAACACTATCAGTCTGCTGTCGAAGATCTCCGGCAGAAATCAGTACAGATCGTAAGAGACTTTGCTGGCAAGTTACCGGAGATTCGTTCCCTGCTTGAGAGTGATATTCAAGCAGCGTTCGACGGAGACCCGGCAGCAACTTGCTCCGATGAAATTCTGGCATGCTATCCCGGAACAACAGCGATTATTCACTATCGGCTAGCGAACGCACTGTATTCGCTGGGAGCGCCTCTTGTTGCCAGAATTGTGTCGGAAATTGCTCACTCGCTGACCGGGATTGATATTCATCCTGGCGCCTCGATTCAGGAACGCTTCTTCATCGATCACGGAACAGGGGTGGTGATTGGCGAGACAGCAAGAATCGGGAAGAATGTCCGCCTCTATCAGGCTGTGACCCTTGGGGCGAAGCGTTTCATGTCCAGTGAGGAAATGAAACGGCAGAAGGGAATCTCCAGGCATCCCATCGTTGAGGACAACGTTGTGATTTATGCCGGGGCAACCATTCTTGGACGTGTGACCATCGGGGCCGGATCAATTATCGGCGGAAACGTCTGGTTGACGACGAGCGTTGCACCGGGAAGCAATATTACTCAGGCAAAAGTGCGTCACGAGAGCTTTGATGAAGGGCTCGGCATTTAAAGGGGAGCGTTCTATCTGGCAGGGTGTCGCGTTGTGTGATGAGTGGTTTCCAGCTGAGGAAATCGCGATTTCCTGATTGAATTTCGCGTCGGGATTCGGACTGTTTGGTCATGACTTGGCAGAACGCCGCGTCCACTGGGTACCAATTCAAATTGGCGTTTATGCCAGATAAATGGCAATAAAATCTGCAAAAAGCGTAGAGTTTGGCTTACAATATCTGGAGCTGTCCCGACGCAACTCTTTCTGGGTTATTGATCTTTCTTGACCTTGAGCTGGTGTCGGTTGTAAAGTGTGAAGTGACTTACTCTTATTGTAAACAGTAATGGCGATCACATGGTTCATCTGGGCGCAACAGCTAGCCTGCGACCGTGTGGAGTTTTCTAAAAAGCGGTACAAATGAATAAAACGGCAAGTCCGCAATCCTTTGCAGACTTAGGGTTGAGTCCTCGACTCCTCACAGTTCTCAATCACATAGGATTTACTTCTCCAACTCCTATTCAGGCAGCTTTAATCCCGATTGCACTTCAGGGAAGAGACTGCGTTGGTCAGGCTCGGACCGGAACCGGAAAGACTGGTTCGTTCGTCCTGCCAATCGTTCAGGGTCTGGATCTGACAAGAGACTCTGTTCAGGCTTTGATTCTGTGTCCAACTCGCGAATTGAGCGAGCAGGTGGACCATGAATTCCAGTTACTGTCAGAAGGGTCACGAATCGAGACCGTTCTGGTTGTGGGGGGGCGTCCCGTCGGCCCGCAGATTCGCAGTCTGCAGCGCGGGGCGAACGTCGTGATTGGAACACCGGGACGAGTGATCGATCTCATCCAAAGAAAATCACTCAACCTCAAAGACGTGAAATTTGTCGTTCTCGACGAGGCAGACCGGATGCTGGATATCGGTTTCCGTAAGGATATCGAACGCATTCTCAGCGTCTGCTCAGATGATCGTCAGACACTGTTGCTGTCTGCGACGCTCGACTCAGAGGTCGAGCGTCTGGCTCACCGCTTCATGAAGGAGCCTCTTCGAGTCGACCTTTCTGAAGATCGGGTTGTTGTCGACACCATTCAGCAGTTTTATTGCACTGTTGAAGAAGAGAAGAAGTTCCAGTTGTTGATTCGTGTTCTTTTGAACGAACGCCCGGCTCAGGCAATTGTGTTCTGCCGTACGAAACGACGTGCTCAGCAATTGTTCGAGCGGATCTCAAAGCGTCTGTCTGATGTCACAGCGATTCACGGGGACCTGCAACAGCGTCAACGTGATCGGGTGATCCGACAATTGAGAGAAGGGGGCACCAGGCTGGTACTCGCAACCGATATCGTCGGTCGCGGTATTGATATCAGCGGGATTTCCCACATCATCAATTATGACATCCCTCAAAGTTCCGACGACTATATCCATCGCGTTGGACGAACAGGGCGACTCTCGTCAAATTCGGATGGACGCGCGATTACGTTCGTCACTCCTGAACAGGGTGATGAGTTGACGCGAATTGAGATGCGCATCAACACGCTGCTTCAGGCGTATTCCGTTGAGAAGTTCAATGCGTTTGATGCAAAAATGGTACAAGTCGTAAACGATCAGGAATTCTTTGAGACCAAACCGTCCGAAGAGGCGGAATGGGATTCCATCTTTACCGAACTGATGCCATAAGGTTGATTGGGGCTGAATTCTGGCAAAACTGCCGCGAATTCGTTCTTTGTGACTGGGAGAACTCTGAGCGGCATCGAGCAAATTCGCGGGTCTGTCTGGGCCTGCGTTGTCCGATGTACTGAGTGGAGAACCAGATCAGGAAGTGATCTGCCTTCAACTGAAACCTGTCAGGAGATGTTTATGTCACTAGATCCCATTGGGCGCCCGATGGAAATCCTGTTGATTGAAGACAGCCTCGTCTCTGCCAGAATGACAACCGGGGCGCTTTCACGAAGCAAGATCGATCATCGGTTAACCTGGCTGAGTGACGGTCTGGAAGCCCGTAATTTTCTCATGCAGTCGGGGAAATACGCGCGGGCTCCTCAACCTGATTTGATCTTGCTTGATCTCCATCTGCCAGAGGTGGATGGAAAAGTTCTGCTGAGAGAGATCCGTGAATGTCCTTCACTGAAAGCGGTCCCTGTCATTATCATGACTGGAACCGCCGGTGAAGCAGATATTCAGGAGGTGGAATCACTGGACGTTCAGGGATTTCTGACGAAACCTGTGAATCTGGATCAGTTTCTGGCTCTGGTCGAGACTCTGAAAGGGTTCTGGAAAACCGATATGATCGTCAATCGGTAATCAGGGTTTCGAGAACGATTCAGAGCCCGGTTCTCCGGACGGATTTCAGAAGATCTCCTTGCCAGTCTTCCTTTTGGAGATTGACTCAGTTATTTCTGGCGCGAAAATTGAGTTCGAGCAGATTTTGATTCGCCTGTGTTCCTGCAAGTGTTTTTGTTGAATAGACCGAACGTTGCAGAGAGTGTGGGGACGACGGATCTGCTTTGGTTTTAAACATTCCGAATTTTGAGTTCTGTCAATTCTGAACTCGTGATAGGCATCGAAACTCTGTCAGGCCATCGCTCCGCGTGAGTTGCTCGCAGCTCATTCGGAGTCTTGTCCTTCCAAAGTCATGTGGTGCAGGACGCTTTCTTCGAGTTGCTCTCGTTGGCGTTGATAGTTCACGATAGGTCCGGGAATGACGGAGGGTTGGAGCCGTCTTTTGTCGTCCCATATTCCTGAAACGCATCCCAACGCTGCCGCGTCATCGCCTTCCGTGTCGGTTGAGATCTCTGATGATGTGACCACTTATGCTGTCGCCTCGCGCAAGAATACTCCGGTTCCATTATCGTCAGAGAGCATTCTGATTTCCGATGACACTCGAGAGAAGCAGTGTCAGGAGATCTTGCAGTATGAGTTTCAGACACCGGGTTTACTCATTCGTTGTCTGACGCATGCATCTGCAGCCCGAACGCGGCTGGAATCGAACGAACGCCTTGAGTTTCTGGGAGATTCGATTCTCGGAGCGGTTGCGTGCGAAATGCTCTACGAACTCTTCCCTGGGAGTTCTGAAGGGGAACTGACACGCATCAAGTCCGTTGTTGTCAGTCGCACAACATGTGCCCGAATTATCCGGGAGATGCAGCTGCACCCTTATTTGATCCTTGGCAAAGGGATCTCCATTCATTTGAACATCCCCAATTCGATTTTGGCGACAGCATTCGAAGCGATTATCGGGGGGATTTATCTCGATGGCGGATATGCGACCGCCCGAGAGTTTGTGCGGCGCGTGATTGAAAATGATGTGACGAACGCAGCAGAGTCTGCGATCGGCGTGAACTACAAGAGCCTGTTTCAGCAGAAGTCTCAACGGCTCTTTGCAGAGACGCCAATTTATCGCGTTCTGGATGAACAGGGGCCGGATCACAACAAGTGTTTTCAGGTCATCGCTGTGGTCGGGACACGCGAGTTTTCGCCTGCGTGGGGACCCAGCAAAAAGATGGCGGAACAACGTGCAGCGCATCACGCGTTGTGTGAACTCGATAAAAAGCCACTGCCGCCTGAGGAAGTTCCTGACTCTGAAGAGCCAGCGTTGCAGGATTAGTACAACGCTGGCGGAATTGCCTTCACTCCCCTCCGACAGACTCTCTGTCAGGAGTTCTTGGGGCTACATCTGAGTCCAGTCGAGAATGACTTTTCCTGATTCGCCAGAATTCATGGCTGCGAATCCTTTCTCGAACTCAGTTGCGTGGAAGCGATGGGTGATGACAGGGCTGATATCGAGCCCTCCTTGCAGCATCACAGTCATCTTGTACCAGGTCTCGTACATCTCTCGCCCGTAGATCCCTTTGATGGTAAGCATGTTGAAGATGACGGTGTTCCAGTCAATCGCGATTGGCTGGGACGGAATCCCGAGGAGCGAGACCTTTCCTCCGTGGGCCATGTTGGCGAGCATGTCTTGAAATGCTGTGGCATTCCCTGACATCTCAAGCCCGACGTCAAAGCCTTCTTTCATTCCGAGTTCTTTCTGAACGTCGGCGATCGATTCATTGCGGACATCCACCACACGCGTTGCGCCCATTCGCTTTGCGAGTTCCAGTCGCCATGGATTGACGTCGGTGACGACGACATAGCGTGCCCCGGCATATTGCGCAACCGCAGCAGCCATACATCCAATTGGTCCGGCACCGGTGATCAACACGTCTTCGCCGAGCAGATCAAATGACAGGGCAGTGTGAACGGCATTTCCAAACGGGTCGAAGATCGATGCAGTTTCGAGATCGATCCCTGGAGCATGATGCCAGACGTTTGTCTGAGGAATCGCGATGTATTCGGCAAATGCACCAGGTCGATTGACTCCAATCCCTTTGGTGTCTGCGCACAGATGGCGACGCCCTGCGAGGCAGTTTCGACAATGCCCGCAGACGACATGGCCTTCGCCGCTGACGATTTCGCCGGGGTAGAAGTCGTGAACGTTGGAACCAACGGAGACGATCTCTCCCACGAACTCATGCCCGACGATCATCGGAACCGGGATCGTCTTTTGAGCCCAGGCGTCCCAATTATAGATATGCAGGTCGGTCCCGCAGATTCCGGTTTTGGCCACTCGAATGAGAACGTCGTTGATTCCCGGCTCTGGAACAGGTGCATCTTCCAGCCAGAGTCCTCGTTCAGAATGCCGTTTCACAAGAGCTTTCATGCGATCCTCACTAGAACTTGCTGAGTTTGAAACACGGTCGTGTCTGTGACAGACGTTCACACTTCTGGATGGCGTTCGTGTCACGACTCAGCAGGTGGAATACGACCAGAGCAATTGCTCGATGCCGTATTCAAGATGCGTTAATCAGATGAAGGCCCGGTGTCACAAGATTGCTGGACGATTGAATTGCCAACAGGACATTCAGTCCTGCAACAGGTTCGGAAGAATTTCCTGTATGATTAAGTCGAGTTTCGAATCACCAGTCGCGGTTTAATGACACGAATGCGATCTTCTGCCGGGATTATTCCCTTCAGGGTTGCCTGCATCAGGTCAACAGCGGCGACAGCATAGTCAAGGTGGCACTGGTCGATTGTTGTCAGTGCAGGTTCAACGACTTCTGCGATATCCAGATTGTCGTAGCCTGTCACTGCGACGTCTCTGGGAACTTCGAGGTTACGACGGCGTAATCCCTGGATGAGGCGGACGGCCCATTCGTCGTTTGATGCGAGAATGGCGTCGGCTTTCTGATCAAACACCAGTTGCTGAATGCACTCGTCAATGATCTCCGGGGTTGGTCGCTGAGTTCGTTGAGGATTGGTCCAGACCAGTTTTTCCGTTGAATCCAGCCCGTGCTTCTCCACGGCATCTTTCCATGATTCCGTTCGCACTCCCATAAGAGAGTCGGATGGAGACCAGAGCTGAATCCCGATCTTTTTGCGTCCCCGTTCAACGAGATGATCGACGAGTTGATGAATCGCAGATTCGGTGTCGACACGGACGCAGGGTTGCGTCTTGAGAATCGGCGATGCGTGAATCACTGCTCGGGAGTTATTGCGAAACGCAGACTGTAACTCGTCCCGCAGATCATTCATCACGTCGAACAGACACAGCACCGCATCAATTCCACGGGCGTAAAAGTCGTCGAGATACGCTTCCACTTCGGAATGATCGTGATGGACCTGACCGATCATCAGGCGGTAACCACGGCGTCGTGCTTCGGCTTCGACGGCAGCCAGTCGGGCAGAGAAGACTGCGAGGTTGACGGTGTCGAGAATGACCCCGAATGTGTGATTGGGCTTTCCTCGCAGTTGCTGTGCTGCGCGGTTCGGCCGATACTCCAGCTCTTTCGCGATCTGCAGGACGCGTGCTCTTGTTTCGTCCGAGACGCGAACGTTGTCCTGACCTGAATGATTCAGGACATGGCCAACTGCCGCCCTGGAGACACCCGCTTGTTTCGCGATGTCAATCAGGCGAACTTTTTTGATGGGATTGCGCATCTCTATTCCAGAACTTGCTGGAGACAGAACAGCCCACGTTCAGGTTTAACTTGAAACGGAGACCATTCGATAAGTCGATGAAACGGCAGGGGCGAAAGCCTTTCGGAATTCGCCCCTGCCATCAGTAGTGACTTATCGTAACGCACTCAACCTAAAAATTATACGTTTTCAGGGACAACAAATGGCTTACGATAATTTCTCGTCAGCAGTTCGTTGGCAGCCTTGGATTCCGGGAAAACCTGTTTTTCGGGATCGAAGGTCAATGCGGCCCCTAAGCCGATCTTCAGAGAGTCGGTCGAGAGGTCGTTGAGCTTCAGGTGCTCAGCGAGTCGATTGCCAGCGTCACCGAAGATCGGATTGGACTGAATTTTCTCAATTGCTTCTCCCAGAACAACTTGCTCACCGAGACGGTGGGAAATGTTGCCCATATGGCACAGGCTGGAGGAGAGGTGTCCCTGTGGAACACTGCAGTTCAGGTCAGAAGTCTTGCGGGAACGCAGAGCTTTGACGAAGTTCTCTCGGTGAACCTGTCGACCACCGTCAGCGCCGATGTCGCCTTCGATCTTCTTGATGACTTTGCCGTCTTTGTCGTAAACGGTTCCTTTGTCGAAGCCGACGTAGCTGCCCCCTTCACAGTCGACAACGATCCCGACGCTCAGGTCGCGATACTTGTTGTTGTCTTTGGTGCCTGCCTTGGCGGGCAGGTTTCGGATTTCGAGGACAACTGGTGCTTCCTTGAATCCGAAATTGATGATGTGGGTGTTCGGAGTCTGACCATTGTCATCTTCGAACCCAAATCGTCCGCCAACACTCCAGACGGATGATGGGAACTCATTGGACCCGATCGCTGTGCGGCAAAGGTCGAGAATGTGTGGGCCGTTGTTTCCGAGTTCCCCGTTGCCGGTTTCCCAGAACCAGTGCCAGTCATAGTGGAACTGCTTACGCAGGATGTCGGTCGAAGCAGGGCCGGACCACAGGTCGATATTGACGCCTGCTGGCGGGGCGACTGGCTTGTCGACAGAGCCGATCGGTTGTCGGCGTGAGTAGAACAGACCGCGAACACTCTGGATCTTCCCGAGGGCTCCACCTTGCAGTTCTTTGAACCATTCCTGCAGGTAATCAAGGCTGCGACGCTGAATTCCGACCTGTACAATGCGCTCGTACTTGTCGGCAGCTTTGATCATCTGTTGAGCTTCCCAGATGTTGTAAGAGCAAGGCTTTTCGACGAGGACGTCTTTTCCTGCCTGACAGGCCCAAATGGTTCCGAGTGCGTGCCAGTGGTTTGGAACTGCAAGAACGACGACGTCGACACCGGGATCGTCAAAGACCTGGCGGAGGTCTTCGTATTTCTTGAGTGATCCACCGAACGCTTTTTCGAATTCAGCTGCACGGGTTCCGAGGACGTTGCTGTCCACATCACACAGACCGACCACGCGAACTCCAGGAATCTTCTGGAAGTTCATCAAGTGCGTTTTTCCGATTCCGTTGGCGCCGATGATGGCGACACGAATGTCGGAGTTAGCCCCCATCACGCGCGACCAGGGAGAAATTGCTGCTGCTGCGGCGGCTGATGCCAGGAATCCGCGACGTGAAATGGAGACCATTGTGTGAGATCCTCGTTATGACTGACCTGTCCGGATACTGTCGAATTCGAAGTTCGTGCCTGCTACGGTCAATGATAGCACTGACCGGTTCCAGGCCGAGAGGTGTCTGTTGGGAAACACCAATCGACATCAAAGGCAGAGTGATTCGCATGCGAATCTTACGAGCGGCAATGATATTACATGATATCAATGATTCAAGATCGATTCCTGCAGACCACTTCCAGTTTACCAGTTTGTAGGCGAGTGCTGCGAGGCGAACTGCTTCAGTAGGACGAGGTTATCGCAAGAGTCCCCTGGATCGTCGGATTGCAGTTGATTTGAGTGCATCGTTTTACTGCAAAATGGGTTGCGGGAATTTGTTCCGTAAACAAAAAAACTGCTGAACCCCAATTCTGAGGCTCAGCAGTCTGGTTTCCGACAATAATATTCAGCGAATTGGTCAGTCACCGATGAACTTCAGTGATGGCTTTCCATCACATCTGAAGCACCTGCTGTTGGGGATCAGAAGCGAAGGTAAATGCCTGTTCCGCCACCGTAATAGCCTCCGCGAACCGGCGCACCGTAGACGCCTCGTGGCGCGTAAGGTCGACCATAGTATGCACGCGGTGGAACGTTGTAGACACCACGTCGAATTGCAGGGGCTGGATTACCGCGTGCCGCGCTGCGGACACCTGCTCGGAAGCCTCGATTATACGAGTTTGCTGATTGTGCTTCGCTGACATTGGTCATACCGGCCATTGTGATGACGGCGACTGCACATGCGGTGAGAAACAATTTCATAACGACACTCAGCTCCTTAGTTTCAAATCTCGAATGCAAAATTCTTGTTCTTCAGTTCACTTGTGTTGTGATAAAGAACCGTAGCAATCCCCGCTCCCAAGACGCATTCTTTTGTCGGAAAAGAAGTTGTGATCTGTTCGTGTGGGATCAAATCTCTAGTGCTGGCATGTGGTTACGGAAGTTCGACGAGATCTGAGTTGACTGGGGGAGATGGGGGCTTGCTGTCTGATTAGTCGCCAGTTTTGAAATCTTTACGACCACGGTGTGCAATCTTTTCGACTTCAGATATTTCTTAAATCAATGACTCATACGTTGATGCGATCAGGTGTTAGTGAAACAAGGAAGAGGAAAAAAGGGACCAGGTTTGTCCGGGCCGAACGCGCCTCGTTTCACTCTCCATGCAAGGTGAGGACTAGCCGGCGTTGTCCTCCGTGGTTTCTGTGCTCGCAAAGGAAGATCCCTTGCCATGTGCCGAGAACGAGTCTTCCATTCGCGACAGGGATGGAGACCGAACTTCCAAGCATTGATGCCTTCACATGTGCAGGCATGTCGTCCGGGCCTTCGCAAGTATGGATGTACGGGAAGTTCTCCGGGGCGATGGCATTGAAAGAAGATTCCAGATCGACGGGCACATCGGGGTCGGCGTTCTCGTTGATCGTCAGTGATGCTGACGTGTGCATGATGAAGACATGCAAGAGTCCGGTCTGGATTGAATCGAGTTCAGGGAGTGCCTGGATCACTTGTCTTGTGATCTGATGAAACCCGCGACGGTAAGCGGGAAGGGTGATTTGTCGTTGATGCCAGCTCATCTGAATTCTTTCGCTGAAGCGGGATTGTGTGTGTTGTCTTGTTTCAAGGGTGACTATACTCACCTCGTAGTCGAGGCGGCGATTTGCTGAGGAATCCGTTTTTGTGGTGGAGTCACAGGTGAATCCTGATCCACTCGAATTCAGGGGAGACCTTCAACGTTCTTGAAACGTCGACATTCGACAACCGGTGGCGGTCAAGTGTGGAGTTGCACCAAGTTTGAATGGAATCCTCAGGGATAAGGGCACCGCATGTCGCAGATGCTAAACGAACCTCAACTGGAAGAAAGCCTCTTTCAGCCGAACTCGGTCCGCATTCAGCATTGGCTGCCTTGGGTACGGATGTTTCGGGCGTTTCGCATGGCGATTGATTACCGCCGCATGTTGATTGCGATTGTCGCCGTTTTTCTGTGGGTGCAGGGCGATCGACTGATCCATTTCTTGTTTTGGCCTGAATCACCAGTCCCTGCGGTGAATTCTCAGCATCCGGTATTTTCAGCCTTGATGGAGGATTTACTCCTTATCGAAGGGCATGTGAGTCGCCAGCCTGAAAAGCTGTCGTCTTTTCTGTTCAATCCAATCCAGACTGTGGCCGTTGCTTTCAGCCGCCCGTCTGTTGTTCTCTGGCCAGTTCAGCGAATGGCCTTGTCGGCCCGTGATGTTCTTTTTTCATCGCGGGGTGATCTCCAGTGGTTTGAAGCAGTGTTCACCACGTTCTGGGGATTGCTTGTCTGTGGACTTTTTGGGGGGGCAATCTCCCGTATGGCTGCAGTTGATTTTGCTGGCCGGGGAGAGCTCTCTGTTGTTCAGGCCCTTAAGTTTTCCAGTCGGTCGCTGGTGTCTTATCTCGGCGCTCCATTGATTCCGGTGTGTGGGCTCTTGATCCTGTGGGTTCCTAATCTTCTGGCAGGGCTTCTGCTTAAAGTTCCTGTTGTCGGTGAAACAGTTGTTGGTGCTTTGTGGATTATTGCCTATCTCTTCGGAGTGCTGATGGCGTTGATTGTTTTTGGAGTTGTGGCTGGCTGGCCAATCATGGTTGCAGCGATCAGCACGGAAGCGAGTGATGCCTTCGATGGGCTCAGTCGAGCATACAGCTATCTGTTCAATCAGCTTTGGTCAGCGCTTCTGCTTGTGATCTTCATCATGTTCTATGGCTCTGCGTCATTGTTTCTCGTTCAGGGAGTCATGAACCTTGCCACAGAATTGACTGTGACTTCCATGCAATCGGTTTCCGGAGATTTAAATAAGTCCGGGTTGACGAAATCGATTTGGGCGAAGCCATATAGTATGCCGTTACCGATGCAGTCACCGATGCAGTCACCGATGCAGTCACAGATGCAGTCACCGATGCAGTCACAGATGCAGACACAGATGCAGACACAGATGCAGACACAGATGCAGAGGTCCATTCAGCCTCCGATGCTACCCCGGAGCCAGCCGTCAGACGATTTCTGGATCTCAAAGTCTCTCTTGAGTTTCTGGGGTGATGTCCTGCGTGCGGTTCCTGTCGCCTTCACCTTCAGCTTTTTCTGGACTGCTGTGACGATTGCGTATTTCATGTTGCGATTGCGGGACGATGGAACCCCACTCTATCTGGTTGGGGGAATGCCGGAAGATGATTCGAGTGGAACCTTGCCCGTTGTCGGAATTCCGGCAACTGAGCGGCGCGAAAAGCCAGCTGAAGGGGACGCTCCGACTGGCACAGCTGAAGATCAGATCTAAGCGTCGAGCTGTTGCGTTTCAAGCGTGTGCTCTCTCGCGAGTCTGTACTCGCCATGCGCGCTGAGGACGGCGGCCGTGTTTCGATATTGGGGTTATTTAGTTGTTGCCCAATTGCTCCAACAGCACGTCTCTCGCATGAGCGGTTCCGGAAGATTGTTAGCCCTTGAATCGGCGTTGAACATGGAATGTCACGTTTCGTTAAATGGAACGTGATTCGTACGAGCGCTCGCCTCCCCTTGCTTGAGACTGGATCTCAGTTAATCACTTGACGCAACTTCTCGGTGGGTTGCCAGTTGAAGGCACGGCGTCTGCGCGCCAAAGTGACAATATGTTTGAAAGTTTTGTTGCGTGTTGAGTCGTGTTGTAAGTGGTTTGCTCCCCGGGTGATTGGGGATTTCTGCACGAGTGTCAGGGAAGTGTTGATGAAGTTTTTGTGGTAAGTTGCATCAACGTTAGACGATATCCTGTTGGGTCGAGGACAGTTGGGACGAAGTCTTGCGCCCGAGGTGATCATCGGAATCAAAAATGGGCTCCCCATTCAGACTGACATATTCAATTCTGAACGCCAGTTCACTTGAGTTTCGCTTTTTGTAGGCATTCGGATGTTTCACGCCCGGAACGATCAACGATCTGCAGATGTCCAGTACGAGGAATTTCTGCGGCACTTCTCTCGCGATCGTGAGCGTATTTTTCGGTACATCTACTCATTGCTGTCGAATTACTCTGACGCTGAAGATGTCTTTCAGAAATGCAGTCTGTTGCTCTGGCATAAGTTTTCTGAGTATGACCGTGATCGCAGCTTCCTGCCGTGGGCCTGCGGTGTTGCGTTAAACGAAGTACGGAACTTTTTGCGATTGTCTGAGCGGAAGCGGATGCGTTTCGATTCGGCTCTGCTCGCGCAGATTTCCGATGAGCGTCTCGAAGTCATGGAATCGCAGGAATCGACTGCCGAAGGTTTGGCAGTCTTGAAAGACTGTGTCGATTCACTCCCTCGTCGCGACCGCGAACTGGTGCGGATTGCCTATGGCGGCGACTTGACAGTGAAGGACTTTGCGGAGTCACTCGGGCAACCGCTGCAGACGCTTTACAACCGACTTGGAAAAGTCCGGAGGATTCTTCTGGATTGTGTTCGTCGTAAGTTGAGGGAGGCTTCCATATGACTCCCAAGCGACTTTCCGGTGAATTCTATGAGTTGCTGAATGCACTCCTGAATGAGTCGATTACAGAGGACGAGCACCTGCGATTGCAGGACTGGCTGAAGAAAGATTCCCATGCAAGATGTGAATACTATGCATGGTTGGATTTGCATCTGCATCTGAAAAAAGTTGCTGCACTTCCTGGTCTCCAAACCACTCAGCGCATGGCGTCGCCACTGCGTTCCTCTCGTCTGCTATTTTCTGTGCTGCAGTTCACGGTTCCTGTTCTGCTGATTCTGGGAGGACTCTGTATCACGGAAGTCCTGCGGGATCGCAACGCTGCGAATTGGCAGAATCAACCGGTCGATCTTCAGTCCGGTGTCAGGGGATTCGTTGCGAAGAAGCCTGCGGTATTGAGTCAGTCGGCTGGTGCAGAATTCTTCGGAGAGCTGATGCCGAAGGTGAATTCAGCGCTGCCATTTGATCACACGTTTGCCCTCACATCCGGCCAGATTGAGTTGACGTTTCCAGCTGGGGCAACTGCTGTTTTGGAAGCCCCTGCGATCTTCACCATTCTCGAGTCAGACTTGCTGGATTTGAAGATCGGTTCCTGTTCGATTCACGCGCCTCCTGGAGCCGAAGGATTCAAGGTAACGACGCCGTGCTCTCAGGTGGTTGATTTGGGAACACGATTTCATGTCGGCGTTTCTGAATTCGGGCAGGCAGAAGTGCAAGTGGTGGAAGGTGCTGCTGAGCTGCACATGTCAGTCGATAAAACGCCTGCCGGGAAGGCCCCTGCCATGAAGACTCTCGTCTCTGGTGAGGCGGCCAAGGCATCGCGAAATAAAGCAGATATTGAGGAACTTCCGTTTCGGGAATCTTCCTTTGTCACGCATCTTCCGGATCGGGTCATCGCATTTGATGCAAGCACTCCAGAGGGAGGGCCGGGTGTTCGTGATCTCGAGAGCGTTACGGTACAGCGAGGCGGAGTCTCCCGTATTTATCAGGTGGAAGAACTGATCGGGATTGATGTCATCTCGTTCAAGGCCAACCGCAGTAAGTCCAATGTGGCCTATTCTGGAGCGTCGTCAGACGATCCGCTGGCAGGTTTGACCGAAGATGTTGCGTTAAATACCGGGGTGTTCAATGCCGGTTCGAGAACGCAGGATCAATATGATCAGCGTGATCCTGATGAAGACTACCGTGATCGTCCGGGAATGGCGGTCAGATTTCGAACTCCGGTCATCAATGGCGCTGGGCCGGATGTTGTGCTCTTTGAGGTTCAGTCCCCTGTCTATCCCGCTGATGGGGACTCGTTTCGAGTGGGGCCGCTTCAGGCAACGCCGGGGATTCGTGACCATCTGATCTCACGATATGACATCACACTTCGCAGTCGAAATGCACTGCCGGTGATGCCGTTTTTTCTTAGGAATTATGCGGCTGTTCCGCAGTCACTGGAAGACCTGAATCAGCTCAAGTTTTTCGAAGTGGATCTGTCATTTCAGGTATTCAGCGCATTGGCAGTCGGTATTGATCTGTCTGATCTCGGGTATCCCGTTGGCGCTCAGGTGGATGCTCTCTTCTTTGAGGCGGTGGGTGATGAAGGTTTCTATTTTGATCCAGTGTTTATAGGGGGCTTCCCTCCGATTTCGGAATCATCGTGAGAAGTCGTTTGCTGTTCTCATTTTGCTCAATTCACGTCGTTGTATTTCCGTTCGGACTGTTTTCTTTTTCCCATTCTGAGTTTTTGGAGTTCTTCAAATGAAACGACATCAGAACAAAAGGTTCGGGTTTACTCTCATCGAATTGCTCGTGGTGATCGCCATTATTGCGATTCTGATTGCATTGCTGCTGCCAGCAGTTCAGCAGGCAAGAGAAGCGGCTCGCCGATCTCAATGTCGCAACAACCTTAAGCAGATTGCACTGGCACTGCATAACTACCATGAAACATTCAATGTGTTTCCACCGGCTGTTGTGAATCTCGCCATCGCTCCTTCAACAATTCAGGACGATCAGGGGCATTGGAACTGGACTGCATTCCTGCTTCCGTATGTTGAACAAACAACCATTTACAATGCGTTGAACGTCAATGGAGCACGTCCAAGTGACAACATTGGAACAAATACCCGATTCTTGCAGACTCCGCTTCCAGCGTTCCGATGTCCAAGTGACGATGGTCCAGCAGTGTTCAGTACGTCAACGAGTCTGGGGTATACCATTGCTCGAACAACTGGTGTGGATAACGTCGGAGTCGCCTTGTCGAACTATGTTGCGAACAACAACACCAAGTACGTGCGAATTCGTCCAGCAACGAACTCATTAGACGGAACGACTGGTGCGACAGGGATGTTCTGGGGGAACAGCAACTGCCGTATGCGTGATATTCGCGACGGGTCGAGTAATACGATCATGGTTGGGGAACGTGCTTACAAACCAGGCAGAATTCTCATGAACGCTGGGATGCTCTACGCCGTTCGTGATAAAGATGGCAACGGTCCAAGCTGCAACCAACATCCTGGTCCTGCATGGAATCAGGGCTTGATGTCATGCACCGGTAGCGTTCACTTCTCGATCAATCCAGTGTTGGTTGGTGTGGATCAGCCACAGAGTGGCTCCTACAGCAGTGTGCACACTGGCGGTGCTCACTTCGCATTTGCTGATGGTCGTGTCGCCTTCATCAGTGACAACATTAACAACAATCAGAGCAATCCGACTGACAGCGTCCTTGAAGCGATTGCAGGGATGGCCGACGGTGTTGTTGTAGGTGAATTCTAAACCGGTTTGAGGCTCGCATGTTTTGAGGTCTCTGTAAGTGGCAAGGCCACTTCCTACCGTGATGGAAGTCTGAGTTAGAAGCGTTGTCTCAAGATCTGGAGATCAACGTTTCTGGCTCAGAATTTCTACCGGATGCACCACTGGGATAGAGATTTCATTCTTTCTTCTTTTGTTTCTGTTGGTTATTTGCAGGCACCGTGTGAGGCATCCATGAGTCAATGGTCTTTTTGTGCGGCTTCGTTGTCGGTTTGTTTGTGTGTTGTCGGGATGTTCGGGTGTGGAGGTGGAAGTGACACCCCGAAGGTCTATCCTGTGAAAGGAACCGTCAAAATCGATGGGAAGCCGGTCGATGGAGCGACATTGACGTTTAACCCCACAAATGGGCGTCCATCTGTGGGGGTGACTGACGCAAATGGCGTTTATTATTTGAGATACACCGAGAATGTCGATGGTGCAATGCCGGGAGAGCACCTCGTTCAGATTCGAACGGAACGTTTTCCGTCAGGGGGGGAAGGCTCGCCTGTGATTCCTGGACGTAAGGAAATGCTTCCAGCTCACTATCACGATAAGTCAGATTTGAAAGTTGAAGTCAAAACCGAGGAAAATCAGCTCGACTTCGATTTGAAATTAAAATCGCCATAACTCTTTATGGGTATTGTGCTTTTGAATGTCTTTTTCGGTTTGTTTCTCCGATTTTATTGATCCCGGTTTGGTTTTCGGAAGACAGGTTGTGTCCGGGATCGATATGATTGGATGCGACAAAATTTCGCGCCATCTGCATTTTGAGAACGACAAAATTATGCGGAATCTTCAACGCCCAATGTTTGATCGTTTATTTGGCCGTCGTCTGACTCAGACAACGAAGTCATTGATGATCGGGATCTGCACTGGAGTTGTTGCATTTGGTGCGATCACGACAAGTGCTGTGATTGCTTCGGAGGCTCCGGCGCAACCAACGCCGGAGCAAATCCAGTTCTTCGAAAAGCACGTTCGTCCACTTCTGGTGGAACAGTGCCAGAAGTGCCACGACGAGAAGAGTTCTAAAGGGGGCCTGCGGCTTGATACCCGAGGACATATTCTCCTTGGGGGCGAGTCCGGTGCGGCGATTGAACTCGGGAAACCAGAGTCCAGTCTGTTGATGGAGGCTGTGCGTTACGAATCCTTCGAGATGCCACCTTCAAAGAAACTGGACGACGCCCAGATTGAAGTGCTCTCCAAGTGGATTGAGATGGGCGCTCCATGGCCAGGGGATGACGGGAAAGTTGCCATTCGAAAACATGGTGATCCGTTCTCTGAGGAAGACCGTAACTGGTGGGCGTTCCAACCGGTTGTTCGTCAGGTCCCTCCTGAAAGCGTTCCGCAGCCAGACTGGTGTCGTAACGAGATTGACCGCTTTATCTCTGTTCGTCACGAACAGAAGCAGCTTGTTCCTGCTCCGGAAGCCGAGCGTCGTGCGCTCATTCGTCGGGTCTATTTCGATCTGGTCGGAGTTCCGCCTTCGGCTGAAGCGATTCAGAACTTCGAGAACGATCCTGATCCGAAGGCCTATGAAAAATTGGTCGACTCGTTGCTGGCCAGCCCTCAATATGGAGAACGCTGGGCACGACATTGGCTCGATCTGGTACGGTACGCGGATTCAGATGGGTTCCGTGCAGATAACTATCGACCAGAGGCCTGGCGTTATCGCGACTACGTGATTCAGTCGTTCAACGAAGACAAGCCGTATGACTTGTTCGTCCGCGAGCAACTGGCTGGTGATGAACTCTATCCAGACAATCCCAATGCGATGGTGGCGACCGGCTATCTGCGACATGGGATTTACGAATACAACGCGCGTGACGTTAGGGGCCAGTGGGACAACATTCTGAATGAAGTCACGGATGTCACCGGAGATGTCTTCTTCGGCATGGGGTTCCAATGCGCTCGCTGTCACGATCACAAATACGATCCAATTCTGCAGAAAGACTATTTCCAGCTTCGAGCCTTCTTTGAACCGATTGTCTGGCGGGACGATGTGATCGCCGCAACCCCAGAGGCTCGCGCCGAACATAAGAAGAAGCAGGAAATCTACGACGAGAAGACAAAAGAGATTCGTGCTGAACTTGATGCCATTGTGCAGGAGTACCTTAATCGTGGGGAGAGGACAGCTGTTGAGCGTTTCCCTGACGATATCAAGGGGATGATCAAGAAGGCTCCTGCCGATCGGACGCCTGAAGAGGAACAGCTGGCGCGGTTGGCCTGGCGGCAGGTGATCTATGAGCACGAACGGGTTGATGGAATCATTCGTGGTGAAGCAAAGGACAAAGTCCTTGCATTGCGACGTCAGTTGGCTGCATTCGATAACATCAAGCCAGCTCCGCTGATGATGCCGATGATTGTGAAAGACGTCGGAGTGAATCCTCCGAAAACGATCATTCCTAAACGCAAGGTTGAGGTCGCTCCGGGATTTCCTTCAATTCTGGAAACCGAGCTGCCACAGATCCCAAAGCCAGAGAACGTCGCTGATTCAACCGGTCGACGCTCTGTGCTGGCAATGTGGCTTACTCGCCCTGAGAACCCGATTGCAACTCGCGTGATTGTGAATCGCGTCTGGCAGTATCACTTCGGTAAAGGGCTCGTTGAGAACAGCAGTGATTTCGGACGGCTTGGTGAGCCACCATCACATCCGGAACTACTGGACTGGTTGACGACGCGCTTCGTCGATGGGGGATGGAAGTTCAAGGATCTTCATCGCCTGATTGTGACTTCGGCGACATATCGCCAGAGTGCGAACCATCCGCAAATCGCTGCGTTGCAAGAGATTGATCCGTCAAACAAGTGGTATTGGCGCGGGGAGACTCGCCGTCTGGATGCAGAACAGATTCGTGACTCGATCTTCGCGGTCAGTGGTCAGCTGTCATTAGAACACGGCGGACCAGGGGTGCAGCCGGATCGTCCACGACGTTCGATTTACACTCGAATCATGCGAAACGCTCGTGATTCATTGATGGATGTGTTCGACCTTCCACAGTTCTTCTCAAGCACTTCAATTCGAAACACGACCACGTCTCCGGTGCAGTCGCTGTTGTTGATCAACAGTCAGACAATGCTGAAGCATGCGGCGGATATCGCCAGAAGTGTGAAGAATGGGGAGGAAGTCAGTGGTGATACTGCACCGCTGATCGAACGTTTGTGGTGGCGCGTCCTGGGGCGTGCTCCAGAGGCACATGAACTGGTGGGGGCTCAGGAGTTTCTCAAGGAGCAGGAGCAACGTATTCGTCAAAATCAGGTCGCTCCGGTCAGTGATAAACTCGTGACCGGGAAGATGCCTTATCGAGACGGTCAGGCACTGTTGTTCCAACCTGATGTTGATAAGGGATTGCTCTCCGTTTCGCATGATCCGCGTTTGGAGTTTGGTGACTTTACGGTAGAAGCCTTCTTCCAGTTGCGATCCGTGTTTGATTCAGGCGGAGTGCGGACAATTGCGTCGATGTGGTCCGGTCGATCGTCAGATTCAGGCTGGGTCTTCGGAGTGACCGGAAAAGGGTCTCGACGTAAGCCGCAGACGCTCGTCATGCAGATGTTTGGCAAGAATAAGGACGGGGTCGTTGTCGAGGCGGCAATGTTCTCTGATCATCATATTGAATTGAACAAACCGTACTTTGCAGCTGCGACAGTGCGGATGGGCAAGGACGGAAAGCCTGGACAGATTCACTTCTATCTGAAGGATTTGTCGAACGACGATGAGCCGATGTTCGTTGCGGAATTCGAACACAAACTGGTCTCCGCGATGAACACCAAAGATGCACTGGTCATCGGCTCACGAGGTCGGGACGGGCGGTTCCATGGGTTGATCGACGATATTCGTGTTTCCCGTGGAGCTCTTCCGCAAGCTGAGCTTCTATTGACATCCGAACGTGTGGCTCCGGCCACTGCCGGGTATTGGCGATTTGATCCCAACCCAGGGGTTTTTCAGGATACCTGTCCTGATGGACTTGGTATTCGTCCATTTGCAGACGAGCAGCAGCACGCATCTCCCTCCGAACTGGCATTTGTCGATCTCTGCCACGTGCTGTTGAATTCGAACGAGTTTCTCTACGTCGATTGAGGTTCCCGCCATGCAACATATTCACATCCCACGAACTCGACGTGAATTTCTGGCACGTAGTGGTGCCGGATTTGGTGCCCTTGCGCTGGCAGGCATGAGTTCCAGCAAGAATGTCAGAGCCGGCGCTGAAGGGGCTGCGCAACTCAACCCGATTCCGAATCTACCAGGGACAGCAAAGAGTGTCATCTTCCTGTTCATGGAAGGGGGCCCGAGCCATATGGATACGTTTGACCCAAAACCGGAATTGAACCGGCTTGAGGGGCAACATCTTCCAGAAAGTTTCGGAACCGTGATCACGGCAATGGGCGAGTTCCATGCTCCGTTGCTGGGATCAAAACGCTCATGGAAGCAGTACGGGCAGTCTGGAACCTGGGTGTCGGACTGGTTGCCATACACCGCACAATGTGTGGACGATATCGCCGTGATTCGATCCTGCTGGACCGATGGGATCAACCACTCCGCTGGTGTCTGCCAGATGAATACCTGTTCCATGCTGGGGGGGCGTCCTTCTCTCGGGAGTTGGGTGACCTATGGCCTGGGAAGTGAGAATCAGAATCTGCCTGCGTTTGTTGTGATGCAGGACAATAAGAGTTCTGTTGTGAATGGCCCGCGCAACTGGAGTGCAGGGTTTATGCCTGCGGTCTATCAGGGGGTGCATCTCACTGAAGGGAGTCAGCCGATTCCGAATCTGAACACTCCGGAAGGGGTCAGTTCAATTGCTCAGCAGGGGAAACTCGATCTGCTGACCTCGTTGAATCAGAATTACGCGGCAGCACATGCTCAGCAGTCTGAATTAGACGCTCGAATTCGCAGCTATGAGCTGGCCTTTCGGATGCAGGCTGAAGCGCCGGAAGCAGTCGATCTCTCGCAGGAAACAGCTGAGACTCAGGCTCTCTATGGTCTGGATCAGAAAGAAACCGAGAGTTACGGGCGGATGTGTCTGCTGGGACGACGGATGGTTGAACGCGGTGTCCGCTTCGTACAGCTTTATCATGGAGCCGGTAGTAAATGGGATGCCCATAAAGGGATTGAACCGAACCACTCCCGGTTGTGTGCAGCAATGGACAAGCCGGTTGCAGGTTTGTTGAAAGACCTCAAGCAGCGGGGATTGCTCGACGAAACGCTGGTGGTCTGGGGCGGTGAGTTCGGTCGTACTCCAATGTCAGAGCAGGGGGATGGTCGAGACCACAACCCGACCGGCTTCACAATGTGGATGGCCGGAGGGGGCGTTAAGGGGGGACAGACCATTGGAGCAACCGACGAGATGGGCTTGCGAGCCGTCGAAGATCGACTCCATGTTCATGACCTGCACGCCAGTATTCTGCACCTGTTGGGAATCTCCAACATGGAACTGACCTACTTCTACAAAGGCCGTCCAGAACGTCCGACTGTGAATGAAGGTTCGTTCTATAAAAAGTTGGTTACTGGTTGACGTGATCGCCGAGGAATTGCAGACTCCCTGAAACGTTTGTGTTTCGACTGAAGGACCTTCAGGGAGATTTGCAGTGCGAATTCCAAGCTTTTGTTGCGCGCGTTTGACTGGGCTGATCGCAATGACGGTCATGCTCAGCGGCGCTGTCGCTCAGGGTGATGTTCCAGTCCAGTTGAAGTTGAGTGGCGACTGGAAGATCAATGCTGTTCTTCCCGCTGAAGGTAATCGATCTGAAATCAGTGCGACGCTGGAAGTCCCTGCGGCTCCCGTCGTTTCTGTCGTCGCTGAAGAGCACAAAGGTCTCCCGGAATACAACGCGAACACTGCTGGCTATGCTCGTGGAGCGAAGCTGCAGGGAGTGCGAAATCAGGAACTGACAACACGATTTTTGCTCGTTCCGGAAAGTCTTGTCGTTCGCGCTGGTCCCGATGAATCGAGTCCGGCGTTTGTTCTCGGCAAGGACTACGACGTTGAAATGAGCTGGGGAACCATCGGGAGGTTGCCGGGCGGTGCGATTCGCGAAGGGCAACCTGTTTATCTCAGTTACCGGCATGGTCTTTCACGTCTGGATTCTGTGGTCCTGACTGGGGATCAGAAAATCGTTTACCGGGAAGGTGCTCCCGCGACCTGCATCAATCTTCCCCCAGCAATCGCCAATGGCGAAAAGCGACTCGCAAATGTCTGGATACCGGGGCTGATCACGAAGCTGACCGACGACAATCTCTTTCCAATTCTGGAAACAATGTATCCACAGGCCGCGCCGGTTTCTCCAAGTATTGCTGAACAGCAGATTCCCAAGGCGATGGCGAAAATTCGTGCAGGGGAACCACTGCGAATTCTCGCTTGGGGAGACAGTGTGACAGAGGCGACATACCTGAAAGACTTCGAGAAGACTCGTTGGCAGGTGCAGTTTGTTGAAAAGCTGCGAAAGCGGTTTCCAAACGCGAAGATCGAACTGGTCACCGAAGCCTGGGGCGGGCGTAATACCAGCAGTTACCTTGGCGTTCCGGCCGGTGAGTTGCACAACTATCAGGAGACTGTGTTAGGGGCAAAGCCGGATCTGGTGATTTCCGAGTTCGTCAACGATGCTGGGCTTCCGCCTGCGGTTGCAGAGAAGAATTACTCAAAGATTCTGAATGACTTTCAGGGGATTGGCGCTGAGTGGATTATTCTGACTCCACACTATGTTCGACCTGACTGGATGGGACTGACTCGCGAACGAGACATTGATGCTGACCCACGTCCATATGTGAAATGGATTCGAGAGTTCGCTTCGAAGCACAACATTGCTGTCGCTGAAGGCTCGCTGCGATATGGGCGTTTGTGGAGACAGGGAGTCCCTTATACGACTCTGATGACCAATGTCATCAACCATCCAGACCCGAACGGCATGACGCTGTTTGCTGATGCACTGATGGAATTGTTCCCGGAAAAATAGTGTATCTCTGGCGGCGAGAAGAACGTCAGCTCCTGTTAATTCACTGGTGAAAGGCGTGGGATTCGGGGAAAAGGGCTTGAAAATGCAGCGTTTTCACTGAAAAGACGCTGCATTTTGGGCCAAGCTCACTTGGAGTGATCCCGGAATTTCCGGAATGAATCCGATCAACGGGACTTGCGTTTGTCCTATCGGATTCAAGACAATTCGCGGCGGATTCTCGAAACGCTCCCGTTCCTGTATGATGGGGGCGTTTGAGTATCAGCGACGGGGCATTGACCCCAGCGTCATGGATCCGACAACAGTGTGTGTCGTTTCATGTTCGTCTCGGCAACAATGCTGATTCCAGTCTGGAATCAGCAGCAAACATGATTCCGATGAGTCATGCAGATTTGCCGGTCAGAAGTAGTTCCCAGTATTCATTTACTACCCGGCAGCGAAAACGTGAGTTTACTGAACGGTAGTAAGACGATTTAGGTCGACGTGGCATGAGCACAGAAAACACCCCGCCTCAAGATGATAATTTGGTCGCCGCTTCCCAGGCAGAGCCAGAAGTACCGCCAACGGATGCTGAATCCGCTGCTGAAAGTGCAGGAAAGCGGAAGATCCAATTGAATCCGCTTGGGAGTGAGGATGCCCGAGCTGTTCCTTCTCTGGGAGGAGCAGCGACACCAGCAGCGAACGCAGCACCTGTTTCAATTCCAGCTGCGAACGATGCTGATGTTGAAGCGGCAATTGCAGAAGTCGTCAGTCAGGTTGCTGCTCCGTCAGCCAAAGATGCGACTCCTCCAGGTCCAGCTGAAGCAGTTGAGATTCCAGGTGCAGAACCAATTGAAGCCTCGATCGAAGCAGCGATTGAAGCTGCTATGACCGGTGGAAGTCTGCCTGATTCGGCCGCTCCGATTGCTGCGCCTGCAACGGATCTCGAACAGCTGACTCCGGGACAGAAGATTTCCGGCGTTGTTCAGTCCGTCAGCGGCGACAGCGTGTTTGTCGACTTCGGCCTGCGTCTTTCCGGGGCGGTTCCATTTCGTCAGTTCGACGCCAAGAACCCACCGAAGGTTGGAGACACTCTGGAAGTCGTCTTCGACAAGATTGACGAAGCAGAAGGTCTGATTGTTGCCAATCGTCCTCGCGGCACTTCACAAGTGAAGGGCGACTGGGATTCAATTGCTCCGGATCAGGTCGTTGAGTGCGTCGTCACCAAGACGAACAAAGGTGGTCTGGAAGTCACAGTCAGTCGATTGCGTGGATTTATTCCGGCAAGTCAGGTTGAAATCGGATTCGTTGCTGACCTGAACGTCTATGTGGGGCAGAAATTCCGCGTTCGGGTGACGGAAGTGAACCCTGCAAAACGCAAGCTGGTTCTGAGCCGTCGGGCTCTGCTGGCTGAAGAGCGTGAAGCCTTGAAGGTGGATCTGCTTAACGAAATTCAACCGGATCAGGTTCGCACCGGTCGTGTTAAAACGATCAAAGATTACGGTGCGTTTGTTGATCTCGGCGGCATGGACGGATTCCTGCCAGTTGCTCAGATGAGCTGGGTCCGCATCGGACATCCTTCAGAAGTTCTGCAGGAAGGTCAGGAGATCGAGGTTAAGGTTCTTTCAATCGATCGTGAGAAGAACCGAATTAGCCTCGGCATGCGACAGCTTTCAGCGAACCCATGGCGATCAGCTGAAGACAAGTATGCTCAGGGAAGCACTGTGACCGGTCGGGTCACTCGTGTTGAAGCCTTTGGTGCATTTGTTGAGCTTGAGCCGGGAATCGAAGGCCTCATTCACATCAGTGAACTGGAGCATCGACGTATCAAACGAGTGACCGAGATTCTGAACGTCGGCGACACTGCTGAGGTTCAGGTGATCGAAGTCGATCCGAAAAAGAAGCGGATTAGCCTGTCAGCGAAAGCTCTGAAAGAGAAGCCACCTGAGATGGTTCGTCCTAAAGACGAAGATCTGTCTCCGGGCAAAGGTCAGGCTTACGAGCGGAAACGCAAAGAGCCTCTCAAGGGCGGAACCGGCGATCCAAAGCAGCGCGGTGGATTGTTTGGCAATCCTCGTGACTTCAATTCGTAATATGAGTTGAAATGCAGGCTCTCAGGTGATCTGAGAGAGTGCATTCGAGTCTGAGAAATCAGCAGAGCAGGGGAGTCAGCTACGGTTGGCTCCCCTGCTTTTTTTGTTGGCAGTTCGGTGTTACACCAAGGGTGTGCCAGTCATGTGACATGAAACCAGCGGTGTGAGCGATTGTGAAGCGTGGACTATTTGTGATCTTGTGTCTGATGGCTGCTGTCGTCCCGCTGGTGAACATCAACTTGATGAGCGTCGGGATGGCCCGTTTCACCTGAGTGATGGTGTTCGGGGAACTTGAGCTCACAGCAGTTTCCTTTTCGTCTGAGCCAGTTCAGGCTCCGTTGGACTGACGGCATCCGCAGGCCCTTTCTCAGAAATTCATGTTTGCCGGGAAGATCCATCAGCGCCAGCCCCAAGAGGAGCCACGGGACACCGGGCCCTGGAAGAAAGGAAAAAGCGATGCCAGTCGCAAGCATGGCCGCTCCGAGGATGTTCCGTATCACGACCCAGGCTGCATGAAGAATGGGGTGTCGGTCGTGTGGACGATGTCCTGTACGCAGGAAGAAGTCAGCAGGGATCAGGCAGATTAAAAGCCAAAGGATGCCAAAGGTCACCACGCTCGTTACGAGCATCACCACAAACCAGATCGCAGCTGCGGCCCAGAGTGAATTCGGTAATCCAAGCATCTCTGCCATGCAGAGTCGACTTTCCGGGGTTCTTCAGGCAGATCACTTAACTAAACGAAGTCAGGCTGTAACCGGAACATGTCTGCTCTGTTTCCCGGTCGACTCGTTGTCGGTGCCATCGGCGTCCGTGGGGCACCTCATTGACGGGCTTGCGGGTATTCTACGGAAGAATCTGCAGTCGTCTGTATCAGGGAATCCCATTTTGAGGGGGAAACGATGAATTCCACCCTGCGGATATGGTCAGTCAGCTTTATCGTGAACGGTGATCAATCAAAGTTGACAAATCCGATGGGGAAGGCATGAAAATTTGATCAGTTTGGTCTATCGTGTGCACTGGTGCGAGGGCACTTTTTCAAAGTGATTCCGGCAACGGATTCTTTGGTGTGTCAGTCCGTAACCCCATGATTTATATTAGTTTATCCCAAGGATTAACGTCAGGTGCCGGACATCTGCTGTTGATGCCAAGGTGATTTCGCACCAACCCCGGGAGAAGCCTGCCGTGCTGAGAGGCATGGGCTGTGGAACGAACGCCGGGAGTTGAGTGTTCATTAAAAGACGGTCGTTTCAGGACGGTCGACGAGCGGAGTTTGTGACGTGCCGATTATCAGTGTCGAAAGTGATTGGCTGAATCAACTGTTAGGGCGTGCTTACGCGGTTGAAGAACTGGCTGATTCGCTCGAGCAAATTGGCTGCGATGTCGACGATGTGCTCGAAATTGATCGCTTTCGTTGCCCGAAGTGCGAACAGATCGTTGAGGCGTCTCTTGGTGCCGACACGACCAGCCGTTGCAACTGGTGTGAGTACGAGCAGGAAAACGCATTTGAACGCGTTGGACGCAGTACCGTCATTCGTCTTGATCTTCTTGCCGCTCGCCCGGACCTGTTTGACGTGGGCGGAATCGCTCGCGCATTGAAAGGCTATCTGGGGCTGGTCGACGGGTTGCCAGAGTATTCTGCCACTCCGTCCGGGCTCGTCGTGAATGTGGACGCTGCGGTGAACAGTGAGGACTGTCAGCGACCGTTCATTCGTTGTGCGGTCATTGAAATGCCGGCCATTAACGATGTGACTCTTGTCTCGTTGATGAAGCTGCAGGAAGCGTTGCATTGGGGCGTTGGCCGCGATCGTAAGCTGGCGTCAATCGGGGTGTATAACCTTGATGCGATTCAAGGACCGATCACCTATACGACAATCGATCCTGACACGGAACGCTTTGAACCATTGGGTCGCGCTGGCGAACCGATGACAGGGCGTGAGGTTCTGGAGAAGCATCCAAAGGGGATTGGATACGCTCGATTACTTGCTGATCACAAGCGGTATCCTGTGCTGAAAGATGCCAAAGGGACCGTGTTGTCCATGCCGCCGATTATTAACAGCGAATCGACGAAGGTAAAACATGGGTCGACTCGCCTGTTTGTGGATGTGACCGGGATCAGCCTGTCTGCGGTGATCAAATCACTGGATACATTCGTCTCGTCGTTGCTTGAGTTAGGAGGGACGGCTCAGACTGTTCAGATTCTCGGGGGCGATGTGCCTGAACTGGTCTCGCCCGATCTGAGCCCACGATCAATGGAGATTGAACTGAGTGCGGCCAAACGCTGGTTGGGGTTGCCACTTGATGAAGCAACTCTGGTGAAATCGCTCCGTCGGATGCGGTTGGATGCGACACCGGTTCAAGGTGATTCGAACCGGTTCTCGGTCTGCTTCCCGGCCCTTCGAACCGACTTCAAACATATGGTCGACGTCTTTGAAGACCTCGCCATCGGGTTCGGTTACAAGAACATTGTGCCGAGTCTGGCAAGTCAGGCGACGACCGGCCTGGGACGTCCGGAAGAAGATGCGAGTGAGCCGGTTCGCAGTGTGCTGCTGGGACTCGGATACTCGGAGATCATGAGTCTTCCGATGACGACGGAAGATCTGCACTTCGGGAAATTCCGCCTGCCGGTTCCGGAGCATTACGCACGGATTGCGAATCCGAAACTGAAGGCGATGACAGTGGTACGGTCTCACTTGATGACCGGGTTGATGGAGCATCTGCGTGAAAATCGCCGCGCTCCGCTACCGCTGCAGTTCTTCGAACTTGATAACGTCACCGTTCTCGATTCGGCTGCGGAAACGGGTGCCCGAGAGGAACGACACCTCTCTGTTGTGATCATGGGGAAAGAGGCAAGTTACGCAACGCTGCGATCAGTTGTTGATGCACTGCTGTTTGAATTGCAGTTGACTGGCACTTACACCGCTGATGATCATCGCTCGTTCATCACTGGTCGCGTTGCCGCATTGAAAACCGATGGAGAAGTGTCCGGGGTTCTTGGCGAACTTCATCCGGAAGTGATTCTTGGCTTCGGTCTCGATCACCCGGTCGCTATTGCCGAACTGAAGATTCTGAACGTTAAGTAAGTACGCTTTCAACTGAAGTCGCTCAACTCCAGTCTGTTTACATCAGGCACCTGACCTTTCGGGTGTCTGATGCATTTCATGGATTGCCTGTTGAGGCCAGTTACGATTGCAACGAACTTGTGTCCCTGTCAAAGAACTGAGTGTGATGGCGTCCCAGCAAATTCGTTGCGTCGTTTTTGATGCCGTTGGGACGTTGATTCACCCTGAACCATCTGTTTCTCAGGTGTACTTCGACGCTGCGAGGAAGTTCGGGAACGATGTCTCTGTTGATGAGATTCGTGTCCGCTTTCGCAAATTGATGTCGGGGCGCCCGGCAACCCTTCAGACAGATGAAGCGAGTGAACGCGAATTCTGGCGGAATGCGGTTCAGTTTGTTGTCGGGGAAGTGTCTGACCCTTCAGCCTGCTTTGAAGAGTTGTATCGACACTTCGCCCTGCCGGAAAACTGGCGAGTCAGTCCGGGAACGGCTGAGACGTTAGAGACGCTTGCCAGAAGAGGTGTCACCGTTTGCATCGCCTCCAATTTTGACGAGCGTCTGATTGAGATCGTCAACGGGAAGGCGGAGCTGAAAGAAATACAGCATCTGTTTGTGTCATCTGTATTAGGATGGCGGAAGCCTGCTCCGGAGTTTTATGCTGCGATCGCTGCTGCTGTGCCGGTTGCGATGAATGAAATATTGATGGTGGGTGATGATTACGAACTTGATGTCGCCGCATCGATTGACGTGGGGATGAATGCCCTACATCTCACGACGGAGATCGCAGGGCCCGGGACGATTCAGACGATTCCAGAAGTCCTGCACTATTGTGGAATGGCTTGATTCTCCTGATCGCGAGAACATGTGGTGAGACTATGGAAGAGAAAAAGTCGTCGGCTGGATTGCTGATGGTCCTCGTTAATGGACTGTGTCTCTTCACAGTGCTTGGGTTTCTTCTTCGTGTCACGATTCGCGATTTCTGGCACGTTCCTGGCGTGTTCTTTTACATGACACCGTTGCCAATTCTTGCCGTCGCGGGAGCCGTTTGCTTCCTTGCGTATTCCACATCGAAATTACATCGGCGTACTTTTCTTTGTGCGGCCATTCTTGTCATCACGATTCCATGGTTGCTCGCACAGGATTTTCGCTGGCAGGGTGCAGAACCGGTTGTCACATCAAGCGACCAACCGTTGAGAGTTCTGTTCTGGAATGTCGCACGACGAGATGACCTGACTGCGACTTTGAATGAGATTCGCTCGGCCAACGCCGATGTTGTCGGGTTGGTTGAACTGACTGGAGCGACTGAGGACCGTCGAGCACTATTGAGAGAGACGCTACCTGAATACGGCGTCAGCGTGTTAGGGAGCAATATGTATCTGCTCGCCAAAGGAGAGAGCGGTGAATCCGTTCCGAGAGAGCTCGGAGGGAATTCAGCGGCACGTACTTTAGAAGTCAGAGTACGGGGAGAGTTGTGGCGAATTTTGTTGGTCGATATCGATTCGGATTTGAAACGGTCGCGGTCACGGGATCTGCAGATGCTCGCCGAGTTCTGTACGGACTACGCAGACCAGAATTTGATTGTGATGGGCGACTTCAATACGCCAATCGATTCACTTCATTATGCCGGTTTGCGTCAGTCGCATCGTGAGCTATACGAAGTTGCAGGAAGTGGGTATTCACCAACCTGGCCAGTGCCGCTGCCTGTCCTGCGGATTGATCAGATGTGGTTCAATTCACGTGTCACACCGGTCGGGTATCGTAAGATCACGACATCGCTGTCTGATCATAGTGCGTTAGAAGGAGCGTTTCTCGTCAATCGAGATGCGGGACCTGCCGCCGAACCTTCAAGATGATCTGCGGTCCAGCAGTGTGCTTTCCATTCGCATTCACTCGATGTTTGCGATCAATGAAAAAAGCGGAATGGTGCCCTGAATGCAGGGACACCTATTCCGCTCTCTTATTAGTGCCGACCATTCTCGCGACCCAATGATTGGGGCCTGCGGGATTACTTCTTCATCTCAATGTCGAACGTCTCTGCTGACGTTGAAGAAACTGTGACCTTCAACCCGGAGGTGTTTGGATTGTGATATTTAGGTGGAATGTTTTTAACCGGCTTAAGTGAGGTTCCACCTGGGCTGGTTGCTGTGTCTGGTATGACGATCAGTGGTGGGGTGACAGTGACTTTGTATTCCCCCAGTGAAAGGCCTGGATTTCCAGACCCTTGGACATTGTAGGTCCCGTCCTCTTTGATTTTGACCTGAACAGAGACACCCTCTCCTGCTGGAATGAAGGTGACCTCTCCTTCGGAAACAGGTTCACCATCATAGGTAACCTTGCCGGAGAGAGTTCCCAGCTCCTTCGAGCTGGACTTCGAACATCCAGAGAATGGCAATGCGACCAGACAGATCGTCAGGGCAAGAAGAAATTGTTTCATCGTTGTTGGGTGGCTTTGTTTCGAACCGTGAGTGAAATGAACGCGTCTGTGATCAACCATGTTGTTGATCACAGACGGTTTAAGTGTGCCAAATATCCGACCGGAACTGTCTTAGAATTCGCCAACGACGTTGCCGTCATCTTTGTTTGCGAGATTCCTGAGCGTCTGCATAAAGATGCTGTCAGACACGAAGCGGACGGAACCATCACCCAGCAGGACGTGAGCTCCGCCTGTGTGTGGGGAGAGCAGTGGGGTGTTGCAGCATTGAACTGCGGAGCCAGCGCTTCCTCCAGAGGAGAGGTCTACGACGTTCTGCAAGTTAATTGGAACATTGTGGTGAATCGTTGTCAGTCCGAAGCACCGGTGATAGTTGGTTGTTGATGTCCCGGACCCATAGGTGCCGTTCCCATTGACGTCATTCGGGGTTGCTTCTGATCCCATCCAGAGTCCTGAACCGTAGCGGACGTTATGTTGGTTCCCACCGAGCTTTGTGTAGTTCGATTGCTCCCCAATCAGAATTGTGTTTGAGGATCCATCGGACATGTCGCGGAACTTGGTACTGGAGTTGTGAAACAGAACACCGCCGCGTGAGACTGGACCACGCAATGCATTGTTGTCGGTAGTGCGGTGGTCATTTGCTCCGCGAATCCCCACATATGATCCCATCTGCAGGACTGTGGTCTGTGAAGATGGGTTTGAGGCTGTTGAAGTTTCAGGGAGTGTACTGGAAGGGCAGATGAACGCTGGGACTTTCGTGTCGTTGAGAGCGTCGCGATTCACTGCTGACACTGCACTCCCAAACCAGAACAAGCTCCCACTTGGGCGGAAGTCGAGTTTGTTGTAGGCGTTGGCAAATTCCACGTATGGGAGCAGGTGAACCCAGAATGTGCTGAGATGTGCCGGAGAAGCGGAAACGACGTTTCCTGGTGGAAACACGCCGAATGTGTCTGCGTAGTTGTGGAATGCCAGACCGATCTGCTTCAGGTTGTTCTTGCACTGAGATCGGCGAGCGGCTTCACGCGCCTGTTGTACTGCAGGCAGGAGAAGGGCAATCAGGATCGCAATAATCGCGATCACAACAAGGAGTTCAATCAGGGTGAAGCCGGTGCTTCGATGCTTTTTCAGCGGGGAGTTCATCTCGGAAGGTTCCTGAAAATATTGGAAAAAGGTAGGCAATTGCAGAATGTGCGGTTGGGAATAAATCGCGTAGAGGGGTAATCATATGTTGAATATGTCTGTACGACAATGTTGCCGAAGTGCCCAGCTGGGACTGGAAAAAAAGTGCACAAAGATTCAGCGGAATACTTCGGCAAGTTCGATTGTGTTCGCGGGCGAATCGAATAGGACTTTGTGTTGTAAGTGACTATTGGTGCGTTGTTTATGTGTTTGGCGAGGTTGGTGTTGAAAACCTCGTTGAGTGAAGCCCCGTTGAGATCAGCTGAGGGGACTGCCTGACGAGAAGTCGTTGGAAGACCCCTGTAAACGAGTGGGGGTGGCTTTCAGCTGGTTCCCGATCCCGGAAGTCCCTGAGACAGATCACGGGAAAAGGCGAGGCGAGTCTGCGGAACTCGCCAAGGTAAGAGACCAGAGATGTCTCAAGCGAAGCAGAAAATGAGATTCAGTTTGTTTGTCGCGGGGAGGCGGACGAGACGTAAATAGGACCGTCCCTGCCGGTGTCGATCACCGCCGGACCAGCTTCGTCAGAGCTGATTTTCTTGCGTCATTTACTGCCAGCGGAGTTCATTGGCAGTCTGAATCAGAACGAGTTCAGGTCGAGAATTGTCGCTCGTTCGCTTCGGCGATGCTGTCAATCAGGAGTTGTTTGGTGCGGTCCAATCCCAGCAATCCAATGGCATGTTGGAGAGAACGAATGTTCTGTTGATTGCCCAGCTTCACAGCATTTACCGACTTGATGATCAGGACCGCCAGAGCAGGATGGACCTGCAGTCGACTAACAACGTCTTTGAGATTGACGCCTTCATCTGACAAGAGCTCCAGCACATATTCGAGTTCCTCGCGAGGGACATTCGACAGGAAGTGCGGTTGCGAAATCTCGTGTGGCTGATGATGGTTTCGAAAGTCCATGGCTCTGTTCGATCAAGCGTCGTTGTGAGTTCTTCAGTTGGTTGCCGCGACTGGATGCGGACTCATCTCAGGAAGTCCACGAGTGAAACTTTGCTGAGTGTTGTCAGCGATTGCAGTGTGAACATCAGCAGGTTCTGTTGTTCCTGGAGTTGCGTAATCGCAGCGAAGTAATCGGTTGATTGCGCGTCACTCAAAATGGTTTCGGCATTCAGTTTCTGCGAGGTGACACGAGTTTCGAGCGTGTCCAGATTCTCGAGTGAGACGGCCTGTTTTCCGATGATGTTGAGCAGATTGTTGCTGGCGGAATCGAGCTGCTGCAGTCGTCGTTCGAACGAGTTCTCCCGGTCTGTGGCAGAGAGATTCTCTGAATTCAGGATCGTCTCGCGCAGGGAAATGACCGCCTGAAAGACGTCGGCCGATGCGGATGGCTCAACGACTGCTGTTCCCGTTGATTTCACATTCGTCGTATTGAAGTACTGAACGACTCCGGGCGCTGAGCCGGTGACCATCTGATTCGCGGAGAAATCGATTGGAATCTGCGTGGCGCCCCCATCAATGGAGAGCGTTCCATTCGAAGTGATGTCCACGGTTCCGTTGAACCCGGAAGTAATCGACTGCGTGTTAATGAAGACGACTTCCCCATCTGGTCCGGTGATCTTCAGGTTGCTGTCAGCGTTTGTGAAGCTGACCGCGTCTCCTCCATTCAACGAGACGGTGCCAGAGGATCCGTTGCCTGATGTGTCGTTGATTGTCAATTTGTGGAGACCAGAGGCTCCGAGAATGGTGTCTCCGTCTACAGAGCCGGTCCCAGCTTCAACTCCTGAACCTGCCGCATATGCGGTGCTGGTATGTTTCAGCGTCAGCTTTGTGATCGCGGTTCCGGTGGACGTCCCTGTTCCCGCTTGCACCTGACTGTTGCCGAGGATCGTGAGCTGACCGCTTCCATACGGTTGAAAGACTTCACGCCCAGAGTAATGCGTCTGAATCACCTGACTGCCGGGAATCGTCAATACAGACGAGAAATCGCTACCTTGATAGATCGGGTTGCTGCTGGAAATCCCTGTGAACGGTTGCGTATTCAGTTGTGTTCCGGAGAAGAGGTATTCCCCATTGATTTGAGAATTCGCAATCTGCTCAAGCTGAGCAAGAATCGAATCGAGTTCGTTGATGAACGCCGTTCGTTCAGTTGGTTCAACGGATTGGCTGGAGTCGAGGGCAATCGATTTTGCCTTCACCATCAGTTGCTGAGCATCCAGCAGACTCGAGTTTGCCTCTGAGAGCACTGTTCTGGTGGAGTTGATTGTCGTCAGCTGCGTTTCAAACCGGGCAATCAGCGCGTTCTGACCGAGAATCAGTTTCTGGGCGACGGGGTCATCCGAAGGCTTGTTGACACGGAATCCGGATGAGACCTGCTGATTCAAGACTGCAGAATGAGCGTATCTGGCCTGGGAATTTGACATCCCAAGCTCATAGCTTCTGTGAGGGGTGACCCGGAATGACATCGTGTCTGGCCTGAGTCTAGAATTCCGTTCTGGTGACTGGCTTACCGCAGGAGCCCGAGTAAATCATCGAGTGCTGAGTTCACTGATGACAGATATCGGGCATTTGCCTGAAAAGCCCTTTGGAATTGCAGCATTGAGAGCAATTCTTCGTTCGGATCGACGCCAGAGACCGAGTCCTGACGGTTACGCAATTGCTGGTACTGGCTGTCGAGTTGATCCGTGACAGATTGCTGAAGGTTGACGCTTACACCAATGTTGGCGGTTAGCGAAGCGAGTCGGCCTTCGACAGTTTCTGCCTGATGATTGAGGACTCTGGTTTCTCGAAAAGCAATCAGTCGATTCAGCTGGCCGACATCCGCAGGATTTCCGGTTCTGCCGAGTGAGAGCTGTTTGGAATTGGCGATGAGGTCGGGGTTGACCTTGATGTTGCGGAAGTCCGTCGTCTGAAAGACACCGCCGATTCCCATTCCGGTCAGGAACCCTGATGAGTCCGAATCGGTAATGGCATCGATTGTGAACGTGTCGCCGGCGTTCATCGTGCCGGTTGAGAAACGAAGGGAGAGACCTTCTGCAATCTCAATCGGCTGGCCTGCTGGATAGCCTGATCCGATGTCGATCTGTCGGACGACCTGTCCGGTGGTGGCATCGGTGATTGACAAATGCAACGGGCTCGTCACGCCGATCTGACCACTCGATTGAGCGGTTACTACGAACTGCGTGTTTTGAACGCCGGTATAGACACCACTCACGGTGGGGATCGTCGTCCCAGTGAGGAGTGCGGTGTTTGTCGTTGAGGAAGGACGTCCGGCAAAGTCGAATGAGTAGCCAGAGTCACTTGAGATTGTGAGTTGACCAGCGGTCGTCAACGTCGCTCTCAGATGCGGGAAGGCGTCAAGTTGATCCGTGACAGATCGCAGTGTGTCCGTGCTCGGGTTGACAGGGATCGTGAACGTCTCGTGTTCGCCTGTCGATTGATTGGTGATCGAAACCGCCAGTAGACCATTGTTGATCGGGAACAGCGTGTTCGCCTGTGCCAGAGGAGCATCAGGATCCACGTTTCCGATCGTGCTGGAAACCAGGGTTTGTGGGCCAGCTGCTCCCATGCCTGTGGCCTGGAGTTTGTTCACGCCAGCGATGAACGCGCGTGTCCATTCTTCCAGTTCCGCTCGCACTTCGGGAACGATCTGGTGTTGAGAATCGAGAAGACCTGCGAGCTCCCCGGAGACTGGTTGAATCGGTGTTTTGCTGGCTCCATAGACAACTTGCACTTTGCCATCAGCGGTCTGTTGAACCGAGAGCTTCGGTGAATCCTGGCCAACAATGATCCAACCTCCAGCGGCCAAGATCTGGCTGTCAGGATGACTCAACGATGCCGGACTCAGGTCAACGAGCTTTCCCAGTTCCTGAACCAGAATGTCTCGCTGATCTTCGAGAGTTGGAGCCGAACGACCGGAGGCCTTTGCGGTCTGAATCTGCTTTTCAATCGTGCCGATCTGTTCGACCAGCGAATTCACCTTCGAGACCGATTCTGTGATCTTGCCGGTTAGTTGCGACTGCAACTGATCCATCTGCGACTGCAGCGAATTGAGTTGATTGGCGACGTTTTGTGCCGCTGTCAGAACTTCCTGTTGCCGCGTCGAATTGTTGGGAGTCGAAGCAAGGAGTTCGACTTTGTTGAAGTAGTCGGTGACGGCACTTTGCAGCGAACTGTTGCCAGGGGTGAGGAAGCCTTCGAGAGTTTGCAGGGTCTCCAGCTGAACCTGTGCTTTGCCCGATGACGAGAGTGTCAGAGCGATGGCTTGTTCTGTCGCAGAATCAACGACTCGACTGATTCCCTGAACCGTGACGCCTGTTCCCATCAACAAGCTACCGTACTGATAAGGGACCGATTCCGCGAGACTGACTCGCTGCCGGTGATACCCTTCTGTATCGGCGTTGGCGATATTGTTCGCGATGGTCTGAAGTGCGATCTGGTTGGCACGAATGGCCGAGTTGCCGATGTTGTAGAGCGACATTCTATGACCTTATTTCAATGCCGGGCTGCATCACCGGAGTCAAACGCTGTCCAGCAGCGGTATAGCGGACGTGATCTCCATTGCCGGATGGCATGATCGACGCCAGCAGGTCAGTCACAATTCCGTGCAGGCCAGTCAGCTGCTCTCTCGTGGTCTTGAGGCAGGCTCCGGCGCGTGCTGTCGCCTGGATGAGTTCATTGCGAAGTGTCTGGAACTGCAGGTTGGCTTCCGGGGATTCGAGTGTGATGACACCCAGTCGTACGTCTTCCGGAAGACAGTTCCAGTCTGCGGCAATTGCTTCACGAATGTGTTGGCGTTGCTGTTGAATGTGCAGGGCATCGTCAATCAGCAGCAGGATTTCCGATTGCTGTGCGACCAGCTCTGATCCTGTTGGTCCCATGCTTCCCAGCGCGGACGCCAACGCTTCGACTCGCTTGATGACTTGCGATTCGTCTTGGAGATGAGCTTGTAGCTGTTGTTGCAGCCCGATGGTCAGAGTTCGCTGTGCAACCATTGTTGTTCCTGCTTCGACGGCCTGATTGGCTTGAGCGATCTGGTTAGCGGCCGTAGCTGCCTTGCTTCAGAACCGCTTCGCGAATGGATTCGGCCATGCCAATTCCGCCGTTCTCTGCAATGTGCTGGCCCATGAACATGTCGAACATCCCGCCGTAGGTGTCGGAGGAATCGCCGGGGAACAGCCCGTCTTCCGATCCGGAAGATTGTCGCATTTCCTTGACGAGCATTGAGACGAACAAGCTCTCAAACTGTT
Source organism: Planctomicrobium limosum (assembly GCF_051465645.1). Taxonomy (GTDB): domain Bacteria; phylum Planctomycetota; class Planctomycetia; order Planctomycetales; family Planctomycetaceae; genus Planctomicrobium. The sequence continues at coordinate 4,982,755 of NZ_CP195790.1, forward strand.
TTGCCAATGCTTCCGGCTGCTGTGATACAGGGCCTTGCATTGGGTCAGACATTAAAGAGATCGGGAGACTGGCGGCTGTCGAACTGATGGCGTTCATCGGCGGTTTTCTTTTCAATCAACAATTCAAAGGAGCAGGGCAAGAGGTTCTCGAGCGAGGGCTACTTCAGTTCCAGATCCGCATGGAGCGAGCCACTCTCTTTTAACTGCTGGAGAATCGAACTTAGATCTCTTGGGGAAACTCCCAGTGAATTCAACGCTTGTGCAAGGTCGCCCAATGTGACGGTGTCGTCGATCAGGGTCATTTGCTTTTTCTCTTCTTGAACATCGACATTCGTTCGAGGAACAACAACGGTTTCCCCTTGACTGAATGGCTGTGGTTGAGAAACCTCAGGAGACTCGGTTGTGGTGATCGCGAGATTTGCGTGAGTGACAAGGACGCGAGAGATTTTGACGTTCTCTCCAATGATGACCGTGCCTGTTCGTTCATTGATTACGACACGAGCACGGCGGTCAGGCAACACGTTCAGGCTGCCAATCAGACCAGCGAACTCGGCAGCACGGTCGAGATACTTGGGAGGAAGCCGGACGTTGACTGTTGTGGCGTCCAACGGTGCCGCAATTCCGGGTTCTTCTCCATTGATGGAAATGGCGATGCGTCGAGCTGTTTCGAAGTCTGGCTGCTTCAGGAGCAATCGAATGAATCCATCACACCCCAGCGGAGTGAGCGTTTCTTCTTCAACGGTTGCCCCGTCGGAGATGCGGCCAGTTGTCGGAAAGTTCTTCTGCACGGATCCGGCCTGACCTGCAAAGCTGAATCCCCCAGTTGAGACTGGCCCACTGGCGACCGCATAAACTTCGCCATCGACACCAACGAGCGGAGTGAGAATCAGCTGTCCCCCTTCAATACTGCTGGCGTCATCGAAGGTGGAAACCAGGACATCAATTCGCGATCCACGACGAGCAAACGAAGGCAGATTCGCGGTGACCGTGACCACTGAGAGATTGTTCGTCTTCTGTGTGGTGTCTGTGTGAAGTTGCAGGCGAATTGTAGGGTCAACACGCATGCCCATGCGTTGCATGAAATTGACTGCATACTGCCGAGTGACGGGACTCTTGCTTCCCGTTCCACTCAATCCGGTGACGAGCCCCATCCCGACGAGCTGGTTGACCCGAACGCCTTCGATGTCCGTAATGTCTTTAATGCGAACTTCTGCTTTCCCCGAGTTCGCGAGGAACAACACAGAAGCTGTTGCGCAAGCCAGCATTAAGCAGCATGGCTTACAAACAGATCTGAAGATGTCGGAGACTGTGTTCATTGGAAGTATTGCCAAAGGCAAATGATCGCGGTTCGCCGGAACTTACAAGTGGGGATGCTTACCAGGGCCAGACTGAGTTGACACCCCGTCCGAGCCAACCTTGTCGAGTGAACTTCTGGGATGTTCCACTCGCCTGATATTCCATGCGGAACTGCGAGATGTATTGAGAACTGATGTTATTGTCCGGGCCAAGATCCAGCCCTCGAATGACACCGGACAGAACAAGTGTGCGTTCTTCTCCTGCCACTCGAACCCGACGTTCTCCAGAGATGACCATGTTGCCGTTAGGAAGAACGTCCATCACCGAACATGTCATGCGGTCGGTAAATGCTTGAGCAGATCGGTAGCCTGATGAACCGTCAAACTTGCGGTCGGAGGAGCTTTCGAGTTCCAGTGAGGCAGACCCGCCTTGTTCACCCAACCCACCGTCACTGGCACCAGCAAACCCGAACATTCCTTTGGTGGAGGTTGATTTTCCAAGGTCCCGTTTCTCTGTGTTCGCGACATCGGTTGTTTGAGAAATGATCACAGTCACACTGTCGCCGATGTGACGTGCTTTCGAGTCATAAAAGAGGTACGCGTTCTGCGGATTGCGACGCTGCCAGAGTGACTCTGCTTGAGCAATCGTCTGTTGCGCAGCGGCCAGAAACAGGCAACTGCCGGCGATGATTGAGTTTTTCTTCATGACAGTTGTCCTTCCTTGGACACATTGTCTGCGATCACGTTGAAGTCATTGCGCTGGCAATAATTCAGCTGGCAGTATTTCAGTGGAGTGCTGGTGGTCGCTCATCTTCCTGATTCGCGATGATCTGGTGTGATGGGTTATGGAAGTCGAACATGGACTTCTCCCCGGCCCACCACTTCTCCTGTCACAATTTGATTCGACTGGATGTTACGGACTCGAATGAGCTGGCCTTTACGGCCGGCCTGAAGTGCTTCAGCGACAGGAATGGTCACGACGAGTCTTCCTTTTTTTGCAATCAATCGAACCGGCTCTCTGGGCTGAACCAGAATCGGTTCCTCTTCGACCACAACTTCCCCTACGTGTCGCGAGGTGACGATATCACCGGGTCGGAGTGGAGTTGAAACGCGGCGGCCGACGAGTTGAGAGGCTTTTAGCTGATCGAGATGGCTGTCGACAAAGCGAACTTCTTCTCGAACGTTTTCACTGTCGATCTGATTTGAGCGATCCAGTGACGTTGCCGCGACGACGACGTTCTGACGCCGTGTTACTTCAAATGTTGCGGAACGTGCGAAGGCAATCTGTTCATTGCCGAAGATGCGAATCGTCAGCTGAGGGCGTCCCAGCGGCAACTGAGAAACAGGCATGACTTCGATTCGAGGATGCTGGAGTCGTTGAGGATCGAGGCCGGCATTCGTCATGAATGGTGTGACGAGTTTGACATTCAGATCTTCCGGAAGAACTGCAAACTGGTGGCAGAGTTTTGCGTGGACGAGTTCTTCAATTCCCAGATCAGTCAGTGTGACTGGAAGAGGCGGCGTGATCGTGACGATCTCTTCTCCAGAAATCGCAATCGTGCTTCGTTCGAAACCGGCGAGTTGAATACGGATCTCGATGAACGAACGATCCAGTGTTAACTCTGAGTTTTGGTCGAATTTGGCCAGATCGAGGTTCTGCAATTCCGCACGGCGAGCGGGATTGTTATCGATGATGTCAGCGACGTCCCCGAGTCGGACTTGTGTTCGACTGACCGTCGTTGTTGGTTTGAGGCGGATGGCGGAACGCGCTGAGTCTGAGCTTTGAGCGAGCGCAAGACTGACGTTCCCCCATGCGATCATCGTGGCGATGACGCAGAGGATTTGCTGTGAACGGATATGATGTGAACGCAGGAACACGTTCTCTCCAACTTCAGATCGCGTTTGGGAATTGACTGGCGACATTAGGCTGCTTGCGAACGGCTTTGACTGCCGTGCTGTGTTCTTAACGCCGTGTTCTTAACTCAGGTGAGGATCAACATGGCTTAACGTACGATGTTTGCCGAGGTTGATAGCATTTCGTCACCCGCCCGAATTGCCCGAGAGTTGATCTCGTAGGCACGTTGTGCGGAAATCAATCCGATCAATTCAGTGACCACTTCGACGTTGGAGCCTTCCAGTGCCCCCTGTCGAAGAAATCCCATTCCGTTTGTTCCGGGATTGGCAAGCGTCGGTGTCCCTGAGGCGGGAGTCGCAGCGTAAAGGTTGCCCCCTTCGCTGGAGAGTCCGGCTGGATTGGAGAATCGAGCCAACTGAATCTGTCCCAGTGTGACGACTGAATCCGGTGTTCCGGCCAGAGATGCGGAGATCGTTCCGTCCGTACCAATGTTCAGCGTGGTGAGGTCGACACCGTTCTGAATCGTGATCGGAGGATTCAGCAGATATCCGTCCGGGGTGACAAGCTGTCCGGTGGCGTCCATACGGAATGCACCAGCCCGGGTGTAACGCGTCTGCTGGTTCGGCAATTGCACGGAGAAGAATCCGTCCCCTTCCACTGAAACATCCAACGGGTTGTTCGTTTGTTCAATGTTGCCCGGGGTGAAAACCTTGGCAGTCCCCACGGCACGGACACCGCTTCCGATCTGCAATCCCGTTGGAGATTGTTGACCGGTGGCGACATCGGTTCCTGGCTGCTTCAACGTGGAATACAGCAGGTCTGCAAACGACAGATTGCTGCGTTTGAATCCTGTTGTGTTGACGTTGGCCAGGTTGTTGGCCGTATTGTCGATGAGAAGTTCTTGCGCCTTCATTCCTGTGGCGCTGGTGTACAGGGCACGTAACATGACTAGACGCCTCCCTGAGAGAGAATGTGTCGCCCGATGGCTTCGTTAATAAGTGTCATTGATTTCTGAGCCGCTTCCTGCCGTCGTTGAACGGCGATCATGTCGACCAGTTCGTGTACTGGCGAGACATTGGAACGTTCCCGAGTCCCCTGATGCATCACGGCTTCGGCATCCTCAGGAAGCAGGTCCGTCGGTGCCTGAAACAGTGTCGCCCCCGCAAACTTCAGTCTGTCTGGTTGGGCAAAGCGAACAACATCGATCTTGCCGAGTTCGATGTTGTTCGCAAAGACGCGACCCTCTTCAGTGATACGGATCGAAGAAGAAGCGGTGTTCGGCGGAATGCTAATATTCTGGCCGCCAGCCTGTACTGGAAGATTGTCGACAGTGACCAACTGGCCTCCCTCGTTGAGATGGAATGCTCCATTTCGGGTGTAGAGAGGACCATCTGGACCTTCGACGACAAAGAAGCCTTCTCCATCAAGGGCAACATCCAGGTGATGCCCTGTCTTCTCCAAAGGTCCGCTGCTGAAATCAATATAGGTTTCTCCAGCGTGGACTCCGTGAGACGAAAAGTTCACGGCGCTCTTCAGTTCCTGATCGAACTGGTTCTCTTTGGAATCGTGGATCAGTGATTGCCGGCGATACCCCGGCATCTGTGCATGAGCAAGGTTCTGCGCGATCAATTCGTGCTGCCGTGCTGCCGCTTCCATCGCCGAAGCAGCGCTGTACAGTCCGTTGATCATGTCTTGTCACTCCCTGACTGATGGCAGTTCGACTTTGCTTCGTCTGATACCCCCTCTGAAGCGGCATTTTTTGCCGATCGATTTCGGGAAACAGACTGTGTCGAATCTTCTTTCTTTCTCGACACGTGAGTCGCGGTGTGATCAGGAAGAATGTAGCGGTTGTGTGGATTGTCTTGTTTGTTGGGTGTGAATCTTCTCAGGGCTGCCTGTTTTTACATTTCAAATAGAAGAGATAGGGGTTGTGGCGAGGTCGAGTGGGCTGCTTGAGTCATTCTTGAAGTAGGCGCTCGTTTTTTTCAGACGGGACTTTGGGAAAGACTTACATCCCTCAAAGTTCAACATTGTTTTGCGTCGACTATATGGTGAAGGCGGCAGGGCTTCGTTTGAGGAGCGCCGCAAGAATGAATCGAATACCCCTGATGGTTCGTCAGGAGGTGTTCAATGTTCAGGAATGTGACATGGCGGATCAAACATCGGGTTCTGAAGGAACCGCCGGGGCTGCGAAGGCTTCATCTGGCGGGATTGTCCCCTGGATCATCGTCGGGCTGATTTCGTGCGTCGTTGGATCGCTCGTTCCGTTTGCAATGGCGATGCTGAATGCACCTGCTGCCGCACATGGAACAGACGGCTCAGAAGATGGGGCCGGAGTTGATATCGATTCCGGGCATGGGAGCGGTCATGGATCGTCCGACTCGAAATCCGGACACGGCAGCGACCACGGAAAAGGGGCCGGTGGAACTGGTAGTTCTTCGCCGAACAAGGGGGCGATGGCCTTCATTTCTTATGGCGACGTCACGGTTAATCTCGACGAGCAACGGCTGAATCGCTATTTGCGTATCAAAATTGTTCTGCAAACCCGACGCGCTGATGAGTCGGCCGTTAAGGCTGCGATCAGCGAGAAGGAACTCCTGCTCAGAAACTGGCTTGTCAGTCACTTGTCTGACAAGGAACTGGACGAGATCCGCGGGAAAGCAGGGCAGAATATGTTGCGTCGGGAGATTCGGGATTACTTCAACGCGTCCCTTTTTCCTGACCATGTCGAACGTGTGTACGACGTTCTTTTTCAGGAATTCAACGTGCAATAGTGAGTTGCAGTCTCTGGAATCCCAGCCTGCAACTGCAGTTGCTTTAATGTGTTCATGTCTTATTTGCAGCCCGTCATGTCAGACGATGTGTCCCCCAGTCTGCTCGACTTTTCCAGTCCACGTCGGCCGCCAAACGAAGCGTTACGGCAGTTGGCGGCATGGCAGTCGAACGTGTGCGCGCTGACACGGGATCATTGGGCGTCGCTGCTGTCACGTCCGGTCGGACTGACGCCAGGCAAGATTGAACCTGTTCAATACTACTCCGCGATGCAGCAATTGCCTGAAAATGGACTGGGTGTCTACTTCTCCATTGGCGAGTCTCTGCTTCCATCGATGATGGTGTTCTCTGCGCGCCAGATTCAGGCGTTGCTTGCTGATTTGCTGGATTTGCCCGGCGGGAAGTGGCCGGAACCGGCTCGACTGACTGCGGTTGAAGATTCCATGCTGGAACTGCTGTTTCAGAAACTTGCGGAATCGATCGGCGATGGATGGCCGGGTGATCAGGCACTGGCCTGTCGCTTCCTGGAGACGACAAATAAGCCGCAACGAACCCGACTTTTCCCGGGCGGCTCCCAGATGTTCGCGCTCAAAGTCACTATTGATTCCCGTTTTGGCGAAGATCCCGTCACCTGGCTCATGTTGAAAGAGGAAACAGAACGGTTTCTTCTGGAGCAGCTTGGGAGTGAACCGACGGAAGATGGGATGTCGCACCCTGATCTGGTGGCACTGACTGAACGTGTTCCATTGGATCTTGTTGTGGAACTTGGAAAGGCTGATTTGTCGATGTCGCAAGTAGACAATCTGTCTGTTGGCGACGTTCTGATCCTGAATCAGCTGGTCAGCCGCCCATTGGTTGCAAGTCTGGAAGGACAGGTGAAATGGGTCGGTCTTCCAAAACGCATCGGAGGCCGTCAGGCGTTTGAGATCACTCAGGTGATCGAAAGCGGCAATATTAGCGCGATCCCGATCTCTGAAGAGGCAAAGTCTGCTAGCTGATATTGCGGCAGAGGGCATTTCTCTGCGATAGATCCTTTGAATTCAAAGGAGTCTGTCATGCCATTCGAGGATCAAAACAGCCTGGCCGATCAAGCTGATGCCACGGTCTATCCTGTGGAGTTTCCGGTCGCCGGAGGCCCTCAGCTTTCCGCAACGCGAGCGCCACTGCGCCGGTTCTACGATGTGAATATGCCGGTCTCAGTCGAACTGGGACGGACATCGATGCCCATTGGCGAATTGCTGCACCTTTCTGAAGGGGCAGTCATTCAGCTGGATCGAATGGTCAGTCAGCCGGTTGACATTATTGCTCAAGGCGTCCGTCTTGCACGAGGAGAAGTGGTGGTCGTCGATGATCGCTACGCCGTGCGCATTACAGAGATTGAGTCATCTGAATCTCAAACCCGATCAGACTCCAGTGAGATCCCGAGCCGGAAATGAAGTCGAAACTCCTCCGCATTGCCACCGCTGTCGTGATTGTGGGAATCGGTTCGCTGATTCCGGCAGTCGGGGGAGAAGTACGTTCGGCACCTGCTCACTCAAAGCATATCCAGCACCTTTCATTTGATCTGTCTCAGAACGATGCTCCTGCATTTCTGGACATGACAACCGCACCGGAACTGGAATCATCATTACTGAAACTGTCCTCCCACGAGATCCCTGCGCTTCAGACTCCTCCTGCAGGTGAACAGAGACACTCAACTGCAAACGTGACTGAAGTAGCGACTGAAGCAGCGACTGGAGCCGTAACTCTTGCCGTGACTCCCGCAGTGACGCAGGAACGGGTTCAGCAGGTTCGCGAGGCTGCTCGCGGTCAGATGAAAGAAGCGTTTATCAAGGAAGGACACGAAGCGACCAGCAATCGTGATCAACTGACTGCTGAGTTCTTCAGCGTGATGCGATGGACGGTCGTTGTGCTTGTCATTGGCGGATGTGTTGCAGTTGGCCTGAAGAAGATGCCTCATATGCAACGCCCGCAAGTCACCGGGGGCAAGATGTCCCTTGTTGAAACATTGCCTCTTGGTCGGCATCAGATGTTGAATCTGGTACAGGCCGGAGGAGAACGATTCCTGGTTGCGACAGATGCAGCAGGAATCAAATCGGTCACTCTCCTGCCAGCCTGGGAGACCGATGTTGAGGTTGAAGACGAAACCCCTGTCTTAAAAGCAAATCCTGATCTTGCGGCCAGAACTCCATTCGAAAAGTTGGTCGCACGATCCAAATCCGCCTGAATCACATCCCATCCTTTTTCATGTCTTTAACCGATAGAAGTGAGTTTCGTTCTGACTTGAATATGAAGTCGATGCAATGAGCATCTCATTATTCAGGACAGAGGCGGCGCAAGCGTGCTTGTGGACCAGAATAAAGTGGTCTGCTTTCATGATTGCTATGTCGCGGGCACTATGAACGATCCTACGACCTTTTCACGATTGCTTGAAACTCAGGCATTCCAGGAGATGTCGCCACAGCTCAAGGTGGCGTTGTTTCTGGGGATGATGACGTTCTTGTCGTCGGCACTTGTGACAATGACCGCGTTCACGCGAATTGTAATTGTGCTGTCGTTCATTCGTCGTGCGCTCTCGACTCAGGAAATTCCTCCGACTCAGGTGATCATCGGACTGGCGCTCTTTCTGACCATGTTCGTGATGGCCCCGACTTTCCACGAGATCGAGTCGAAGGCGGTTGTTCCGTATCTGGATGAATCGATCAACGGTGCGGATGCGTGGAGGATCGGGTCGAATGCCCTGAAAACCTTCATGCTGAAACAGACCAGAAAAGAAGATCTGGCCCTGTTTGTTGAACTCTCCGGCATGGACGAAGCAATTTCTCCATCTGCTGTTCCGATGACAACGTTGCTGCCAGCGTTTGTGATCAGCGAATTGAAAACCTCATTCATCATGGGGTTCTGTCTGTACCTTCCATTTGTGCTGATCGATCTTGTGATGTCCGTCATTCTGATGGCTCTCGGGATGATGATGATGCCTCCGGTCGTTGTTTCGACACCATGCAAAATTTTGTTGTTTGTGCTTGTTGACGGATGGCACCTGATTGCGAGAGCGCTCAGCCTCAGCTTTGGTTGACGACGTTCCTTAATGATGCGGACGCATTTTGAACCTGAGAATCACTGGCACCTGACTGATGTTTTTCTGACTGTATGACAACCGCCACCGCACCAACTCGACGCTCCTTGCTCACTCAGCCTGAGACAATCCTGTCGATTGGCATGCTGGGTGTGCTGGTGATCATGCTGCTTCCGCTGCCGCCGTTCCTGTTGGATATGCTGCTTGCCGGAAATCTCAGCGTGAGCATTCTGCTGTTGCTGATTACGTTGAATACACGTCGGGCTTTGGATCTGGCTGTCTTCCCGTCGCTGCTTCTGCTGCTGACATTGTTCCGCCTGTCGTTGAACGTGGCGACCACCCGATTGATTCTGCTCACTGGTCATGCTGGTGAGATCGTGAACGCCTTCGGAAACTTTGTGGTTGGCGGAAACCTTGTTGTCGGGATGGTGATCTTCCTGATTCTGATCGTGATCCAGTTTGTGGTCATCACAAAAGGGGCCGGTCGCATTTCCGAGGTTGCTGCACGCTTTACACTCGATGCATTGCCAGGCAAGCAGATGGCGATCGATGCCGAACTGAATGCAGGCGCGATTGATGAAACAACGGCTCGGAAACGACGGACCGAACTGGCTCAGGAGACCGAGTTCTATGGAGCGATGGACGGGGCGAGCAAGTTTGTTCGCGGAGATGCCATCGCTGGATTGCTGATCACCGCGATCAACCTGATCGGCGGAATCATTATCGGTGTCTCGCGAGGGATGTCCGTTTCGCAGTCCGTTTCGCTCTATTCGATCTTGAGTATCGGGGATGGTCTCGTCTCACAGGTGCCAGCACTGATTATTGCCGTTGCGGCAGCGATGCTGACCACGAAGGCGACGTCGGATTCGAATCTCGGTCAGGAAATTGAAGGTCAACTGCTGAAACGTGAACGCCCACTCTATATCGGAGCAGGTGTTCTGGCGGTCATGTCTCTCGTTCCTGGACTGCCGAAGCTTCCGTTTCTCGCAATTTCTGGTGGATTGCTGGTTTATCTGGCGAGTCGAAAACAGAAGGAAAAGAAAGTCGAAGAAGCTGCACCGGCACCGACGGCTCCCCGAGAGATCAATCCTGACGATGAGATGCGGGAATTCCTCGCGACAGATCGGGCGACCATTGAAGTGGGGGCAAGGCTGCTTCCATTAATCAGCCCTAAGAATTCAAAAGGTCTCGCAGAGCGGATTCGCAGCTTGCGGCAAGATTTCTCCCGTGAGAAAGGAATCTGGATTCCTCCGATCCGTGTTCGAAGTCAGTTGCAACTGGAACCTGATCAATACCGGATCATGATTGCTGGTCGTCAAGTCGGCATCGGGATTCTGCGTCCGGACCGACAGCTTGCCATTGCACCGGAAAACGTTCGGGTTGATATCCCCGGCGAGGTGACTCGAGAGCCGGCATTTGATCTCGCTGCCAAGTGGATCGATACCGCACTCACAAAACAGGCGGAAGCCAATGGCTATACCGTTGTCGATGCTGTCAGTGTTTTGATTACGCATCTTGGTGAGATCCTGAAACGACATGGGCACGAGCTGATTACGAGGGAGACCCTGAAGCAAATGCTTGAGCGTGTCCGTGAGTTTGCGCCGACCATCGTTGATGAACTCAAAGGTGAGACAGTCCGCATGGCTGTACTGCATCAGGTCATCCAGCAACTGGCCGCAGAAGGAGTTCCTCTTTCTGATATGGCGCTGGTTCTGGAAGCGGTCGCCAATCATGGTGCTCAAGTCAAGACAGCAGATGATTTGACGGATCGTGTTCGCGAAGAACTCGGGCGATTGGTTTGCGAGCGTTATAAATCGGCCGAAGGCCATCTGCGGATTATCGCTTTCGAACCACGACTCGAATCCAAGTTACGCGAGTCGTTACGTAATGGGCAAATTGCCTTGAGCCCGGCGCCAATGGAAGCGTTGATGAGAACCATCGGCGAACATTATCAGGCCAGTGTGCGTGTGGATAAGCCGCTGGCGGTGATGACTGATCGATCGTTGAGGCGTCCGCTGAGACAGTTATTGATCAGAACGACTCCGGGGATGGGCATGATTGCTTATTCCGAAGTGCCGGGAGAGACGTCATTGGACCCGGTCGCCATTCTGACCTATCCAGAGGTGTTTAAGGCCGAAGAGACAAAACCAGTTGGGGCAACCCATTCGCAAATGGCTCAAGCAGTTGCTTGAGCATGACAGGGCTTCAAACCAGAGCTCGTAAGATTTTTTCACTATGACTCGTCCATCCACAAGAACCGTCACGCGATCTCACCCGGCACGCCCACCCGTTGCTGCGGCGATGGGAATCCTTGCTGGCTGCGCTGCGACACTCATTGGTGTCGCGACTCAGCTTTCACCGGAAGTCATTTTGGTGCGTGCGGTTGTTGCAGGTGGTGTGACATTCGTACTCGCAGCGTTGCTGGTGGCATGGTGGCGATGTGTTACTCCACATGTCGAAGAGGAATAACGATGAACTCATGTCCGCATCATGATCGCGGATGAATTGGCAGCTGAACTGATTTCACGGGATTGTGCTACGTCGCAGATTCCTCAAGTCACATTGTTAACGGGATACGGATTGCATGGAAGCAGCCGTAAAAGCCTATCAATCTGTTTCACAAAGGAAGGTTCGCGATCACCTGATCGAGGATCACCTTCATTTTGTGCGCCATGTCTTGGGGCGGATCGTCTCAGGACTTCCGGGCTTCGTTGACAAAGACAATCTGGAATCAGCCGGTGTATTAGGTCTGGTTGAAGCAGCGGCCAGTTTTGATCCTGATCGAGGCGTTGCCTTCACAAGCTTCGCTTATCACCGCATTCGTGGTGCGATTCTGGATGAGCTGCGAAGGAACTGTTCCCTCCCACAGCATGTTCTGGAAACTTGGAATCAGGTTAAGCGAGCGTGGGAGCAACTCGGAGAATACGCGACGTCAGCGACAGTGGCTGCGGCGTGTCGGCTGAGTGAAGAAGTCGTCGAAGAGTGTATGACGGCCATGAGGTTTGCTCAGCCGGATCACTGGCAGGAATCACTGCACGATCATCATTTCGTCTCACGCGAAAGTGAAGAAGCACTCGACCGGCTCGAACTCGCTGATCAGCAGCGGATTCTGGCGGATGCAATTGAGCGCCTGCCGGATCGCCTCCGTGTCGTGCTCTCGCTGTATTACCTCGAAGACTTGCGCATGGCCGAAATTGCGCAGGTGGTCAATCTGTCAGAGTCTCGAGTTTCCCGGCTTCTGGCAGAAGCAGAATTGCAGATCAAGAACTATTTGAATCAACCGAAGACAGCTTCAAGCAAGGCCGTCGAGAAATCACGTCGTTCGTCCCGAAAGTCGTGATGCTGTTGGATGTGAAGTGAGACGCAGTGACATGCGTTGCAGAGTGAATTTAAGGTGATCAATGAGTCGTATCCATGATGGCAGCCAGATTATATCAGCACAGAAAATTCGTGTTGCTGATCACCCATTCGTCGTCTCCGGTCGTCAACATTCGAGTCATCAGCCGGTTGTCACTCTTCGTAGAGAAGGGGATGTCATCCGTGAAATTCAGATTCAGTGCGGGTGCGGTGAGGTCATTGTTCTCGACTGCGAGTATGGCGTGAATGTTGTCCCTCAATCGTTGTCTGGTGGACCGCGAGCGTAGTGCGCTGTCCACTTTCGGATTTCGGGTTGCCGGGAGTATTTCACGGTTTGTTGGCTGCTCCTGTTTTGACTGTCGATCCCGAGATCTCAAGCGAGACGCAACACTGGCTCGATTGTCTGAAGGAACGTGAGACGGAACTGTTCAACGGCTTTCGTTGGTGATGTTATGTTGAATCAAATGTTATCACTCCTGTCGCCCGGTTCGCTTGCAAAGTCACTCCTTGTATTGACTCTGCTTGCAAGTACCGGCTGTCAACATACGCGTCTGTTCCAACCGGCAGGGGCCCGAACGGCAGCAACAAAAAGGACAGCGGTGGAAGAATCGGCTCACAAGCCTGTTGTTCCGCCTGCTTTAGCAGAAACGCCTGAAGACAGCACCCGCGTTCCAATGGGAACACCGGTGCATTTACCACCTCCCGTTGTCGCTGAATCTGTAGCAGCGCCGACGGCAATCGCTCCGTCCCCTGGGTCATTCAGCCCTCCGATTACACAGGCTCCGGCTTTCCCTGAGGAAAAGCCGAGCGTGCAACAAAAGCAGGGGACTGCGAGTTCTGATTGGCAACCTGCATCGTGCCTTCCAGTTGACGCCGAATGGAAGAAGACATTGGAAGCTCAGACGGCTTCAATGCAGCAGCGGTTGGAGTCACTTGAACAGGAGCTGACTGCCACCCGAACGACATTGGGACAGATGAATGAGACACTGGCGACATCGCAGGCGCATATCGTGAAACTCAATCAGGAGCTCTCACGATGGCAGGGAGAAACTCGTCGCCTTGAAGGGGATATGCTTCGACAGCAGCAGTCAGATCTGAAGTCACTGGACGAATTGACATCTGCTCTAAACGGGCTGCTTCAGAAACAACGGTCGACCCAAACGGGAGCGACTCAGGTAGGTGCGATTCCGGCTGAAGCCTCGCCGTCGGGAGTGACACAATGAGCGACTTCTCGCATAAGTTCTCCCCTTCTCGACGCCATGTCCTGAAGTCACTGGCAGGTGGTTTGGCAACAATCGCTGTACTGACTTCCGGGTGTCAGCAAATCTGGCGAAGAAAGAAATCCACCACACAGACTGCTGGGGAATCATGCAGTCATGAGAAGTTCAACGGGACGGAGATTCCCAGACGCTTCTTTGTTGCCTCTCGAAACGGTGACCGAGGCCGTGGGCCGGGAATGCAGTCTGGTGGTTCGATGGAGATGAGTGCTCCTCTAAACTTTGGTGTGACTGGCAGCCCGAATCCTTTCTTGGTTGAAGTGCTTGCCGCTTTCAACAGCAGGCCGAATTGCAACGCGATTCCGATTCCTCCGCATGTTCTTTATCAGTTCGATGGAGAGGGAACCGAGGGAGCGGTGATGTCTCTGCAAACGCACCCGGATCGGTTTGATCCAAATCCGTCGTTTGAAGAGGTGTTGGTTATTGATGTCGTTGAAGTCCAGCCTTACCGGCCCATGCGTTTGAGTGCGATTGTCGAGCGACGCAATGTCGCGGATGGCAGCCTGATCTCTCGAAAACATCAGACATGGAACGCCCCGAAAGACGATGAGCCTCAAGGGCCGAATCCTTTAAATCGCATTCTGTTGAACCATCCACCACCGCTGCATGAGGTGGAAGACAAGGAACTCGGCCGACTCAGCCCAATCGCATTCTATCGCAATGTTGCGAAGGAACTTGTCGACGGAGTGTTGGCAAGTCCTTATGGAATCCCTGCCGGAACCGTTGTCGAAGAAGTGGAACGCCACTAAATACAGTTTGCGATTTGTTCGAGTCGAATGTCGAAAATCCTGATCTCTCTCAGAATGCTCAAGTCTGAATGGACCATGGGGGAGGTTTCTGGGATGATGGATTTCCAATTATTGAGTGACATGAGAGCACGCGGCTGTCTATTGACCGTTTCGATATGTGCTCTGATGGCTGACGACGTGGGGTAGGCTTGGGTCTGGGCCGATCGCATCCAATAGTTCGTCACGTCAACGGATTGAGTTTGTCTTTCTTTCGTGCGGGTTTGAATTGCTTTCTTGGGCTTGTGGCAGAGGATGGCCTCAGTAGGTGAATCTACGTCCGATGCATCAGAGCTGTCTGTCGAGCAGCGGTTCTGGTGTGGATTATGAAATTGTGACTGATGCCTGAATCTCTTCAACCTGACGATTCTGCTGATGCAGACGTTCAAGGGCTTCCACTCCGGTCTGGCTCCTCAGGGCGAGATGCGATGGAAGAAATTGCATCGAAGTATCTGGACAACATCCGCGGCGGCAACAAGATCAGTCTGGACGACTTTCTCAAATCCTATCCTTCGAAGCTCGCAGCAGAGTTACGAGATTTTCTCCCCTTCGTCGGAGCGATGGAAGACTGGAAGGTGCAACGTGAATTCAAAGCCGTTCACCAGTCATTGCCTGACCAGTTTGAGCTGAAGCATCTCGGAGAGTTTCGTATTGTTCGAGAGATTGCACGAGGAGGAATGGGGGTCGTCTTCGAGGCAGAGCAGTCATCGCTGAGTCGACGAGTTGCGGTGAAGTTACTCCCGTGGCAGTTCCCGAAGAACTCAACCTGGGCCGATCAGTTCGTTCGAGAAGCCAGAATTGCAGCTCAGTTGCAGCATGCCCAGATTGTGCCGGTCTATAGTTTCGGTGAGCAGGACAGTCGCTTCTTCTATGTGATGCAGCTCATTGAAGGAGTCGGGCTGGATAAACTGATCGACAGATGGAAACGTGATCATGGAGTCGTGATGGTTGATGACCTGATCGATGAGTTCCATCCAGCGACCTTAGGAAACAACAATTCCAAGGCAAGTAAGCGAATGCTGCGGCATGACTCCTGGCAGCAGATCGCGAAGATCGCCACGCAGGTTGTTGCTGCTCTGCGGTACGCGCATAAGCAGGGAACGCTTCATCGTGATATTAAGCCGGGTAACCTGCTGTTTGATCGTCAGGGGAAGGTGTGGATTACCGACTTTGGTCTGGCGGTAGGGAATGAGACCGTCCTTTCAGATACAACAGGGGGAGTGTCTGGAACCCTGCGATATATGCCACCGGAGCAGTTTCGTCGGGAAGGGGACAATCGGAGTGACCTCTATTCATTTGGAGCGACACTCTATGAGCTCTGTACGTTGCAACCTGCATTTCTGTCCAAAACTCGACAGGACCTTGTTCGGGAAATTGAACGAGGTCAGCCGCGTCCACCACGGCAGATCAATCCTGATATTCCAGCATCGTTGGAATACATCATTCAGAAGTCCCTGAAGAAATCCGTTGAAGAACGCTACCAGAACGCAGACCAGCTTTATGCAGATTTGCTGCGATTTATCAACGGGGATCAAGTCGGAGAGACCGGTTCGAGTTGGTGGTCGCGTCTTTTCTCAGGAGGCTCCAAGTAATGTCCACTCGCGAGCAAGTGAGGGTCATCGGCCAGTTTTGTGTAGGAGCCATGCTGGGGGCACTGATCTGGGCTCTTTCTGAACCGTTGCTGGGGACGCCTGAACCTTGGGATGCGAACGTTCCCTTTTATTTGATTGCAGTCGCAGTGTCGGTATGTCTTTCGATGCTGATTCGCCCAAAGAGTTGGCCGGTGGCGGCGTTTGCTGTGTATCTCGGACAAGTTATTTACATCACGTGTTTCTATCATCCCCGGACTGCTATTATTCTGCCTGCGTGGATTTCAGTCGGAGTTTTCGGGCTGATTCCCAGTTTCCTGGGATGCTGCTTAGGTTGGTTGGTTGAAGGCTTATTTACAGGTAAGCGGAAGACGTTTTGATTCATCGTTAATAGATTGAGTTGATCTCATACTGGGTGATGGGATCGCTGAAGGCGTTGCAAGGAACGAGTGGGAAATGGATTTTTTACAGCTGAAGGGGAAGACGATTCTCCTGTTGGGCGTCGCGAACAAGAAAAGTGTTGCCTGGCAGATTGCCAAAGTGCTGACTGAAGCTGGTGCCGATGTTCTGTACTCGGTGCGCAGTCCAGCGCGTCAGGAAAGTGTTCGCAAGCTGGTTGGTGATGCCCCGGTCTATGTCTGTGACGTCGAGCATCAGGATCAGATCGATGCGCTCCGGGAAGCGGTTGGGAAAGACCGAAAGCAAATTCACGGGATCGTGCATTCAATCGCGTTTGCTGATTACTCCGCAGGCTGGCAGTCATTTCATGAAACTCCGCGCAGTGCGTTTCTGCAGGCGATTGATATCTCCTGCTTTTCGCTGCTCGCCGTCTCCAATGCATTCAAGGATATGCTGGACCCTGAGAACGGGAGCGTGATCACCATCTCGATCTCAACAACCAGAATGGCTGCTGAGAACTATGGCTACATGGCGCCTGTCAAAGCAGCGTTGGATTCATCCGTCTGCTTTCTGGCGAAATCATTCAGCGAGTTTTCCAAGGTCCGCTTTAATGCAGTCTGTCCCGGTCTCCTGAAAACCTCGGCGTCAGCAGGAATCCCGGGGTATGTGGATTCCTATCTTTTTGCAGAGCAGGCGACTCTTCGAAAAGAAGCGCTGAAGACAGAGGAAGTCGCTAATGCGGCGGCGTTTCTGTTGAGCCCACGCTCTTCAGGGATCAATGCACAACGTCTGGTGCTCGATGCCGGAATGGAAGTGAACTACTTCGACAAGCGACTCGTCTCTCAGGCGATCAGCCAATCATAAGAGACTTGCCATTGACTGCGCTGACAGGAATGAAAAAGGCGGGAACCGGTTAGGGACCCGCCTTCGTTTTTGTCTGAGATCGGAATGACTCGCGTACTATTTACTGGGGACGCGAGTCACTTTCTCCAGGAGCGGTGTGACAACCTGCTTCGGCACGAACTTCAAGAGCTGTTGCAAAGTGGTGTCGCGACCCATCATTGCAATCTGTTTGATGAGCGTACTGGAGATGTGAGAGAACTGTTCGGACGCCATCAGGAAGACGGTTTCCAATTCTGCCGCCATCATGCGGTTGGCCAGTGCCATCGTGAATTCTGATTCAATGTCAGAAACCGTTCGCACTCCGCGGATCATGACTGACGCGTTGACCGAGTGCGCAAAGTCGACCGTCAAACCGGTGAAGCTTTCGACTCGAATGTTGGGGACATCGGCGAAGATCTCTCGCGCCATTTCTACACGCTCTTCGGCGTTGAATAGCGGTTTTTTGTCCGGGTTGACCCCGATCCCGACAATCAATTCGTCAAACAGCATCGCTCCGCGACGAGCAATGTCATCGTGGCCCCAGGTTAACGGGTCAAAACTTCCGGCGTAGACCGCAACTCGGGGATTTCTGGTACTCAAAGTCGGCCATCCATTCCATACTCAAACAACAAAACTTCGACACGTTTGAGAACCGGTTGAGAGCAATTCTCGAAATCGTGTGGCGTTTCCGACATGCGGAGTTCAGACTTTACTCAATCGAAAAGTCTGCTGCGCGGCGACATGAGAGACCGGACTGGTCTCGCTTCTGACGTGGCCGCATTACAATCTTTTTCCCTGATGAAATCCAGCTTACCTGTGCCTGAAAGACGGACCGCAGTGTCTCACGAGGAAACACTGCGGTTCATGCCTGTCGCAATCATTTGAGTCAAGGTCAGCAAGACTTAATTACCAAGTCGCAAAACTACTGAGCAACAAAATTGCCAGCTTCGAAATCGCGTTTGGCCTTGGCTTCCTGCTCTGCTGACAACTCCGGGTTTGGAGTCGCGTTGACGTCGAAGTCACCGCGAATCCATTTGACTGCGGCAACGATTGAGTCGTGGTACGCCTTGTTTGACCAGGTCGTTTCGTTGTGCCCCAGGTTGTTGCAATAGACGCGACCTTCTCCGTAGTTCTTGATCCAGCAGACAGGAACGTGGTAACCGTTCTTCAGCGGAATTGCGTTTTTCACCGGGCTCTTTGAATAATCCAGGCTCATCAGCACATGGCATTTCTTTGGCTGCCAGTGATTGTACATGTAGATTTCTTCTTTCAGAGTGAACTCTTTTCCGAAAGACTTCGTCAGTGGATTTTCTGGATCATGATTGGTCAGAGTCACCTGAGTGCCTGAATTCCAAGGGTGGCTGAGGAAGGTTCCTCCGATCATGTCCCAGTACGGTTCGTAGTCTTTCAATGTGTCCATTGCTGAGTGGAACCCAAGGACTCCGTGACCCTTTTGGGTCAGCCATTCTTTGAAGAAGTAGTCGCGATTGGCCGGTGAAATCGGCAGGTCACCAGTGGTGTAGAACGCGACGATGTCGTAACGCTGCAGATTCTCTTTGGTGAAGTCTGCTTCACAGTCCTGTGTGCAGTCAACTTCGAACTCTTTGCTCGTTTCCCCCAATTGAGTCAGTGCAATTTCGGCAACAGACAAGGAATCGGACCGTTTCACAGAACTGTGAACAAACCCTTTGCTCTGTGTGACGAACAGAATCCGGGTTTTTTTGTCTGCGGCATTTGCAGAAAGCTGTGGCAGGATCAAACATGCCAGCAATGCCAGAACAATCCTTCGAGAAAGCATAGGTGCCTCGGGGGGTAAAACGTCGTATGTGCCAAACTAACAGTCGTTAGTGGCCGGAACACGCATCAAGAGGACATTATAAGAGCTGCAGTGTCCGTCGCCAAACGGTTTTGCAACTTCCTGTCAGGTGCGTTTTCCATGTCTGTCAGTGCGGCTACACTAGGGAAACGTCCTCCTGTTTCAAGCAACGTTCTTTGCGACATTCAGCGACGTTTCAGCCTGACCGGTTCTGAGTTGGATTTCAGACCGTATTGTGCATCAATGAATAGAAAAAGCCGGCCCCAGACAGTGGGGGTTCGGTCGATTCCTTCCGGATATTGCCATGACATCCACTTCCAGCGACTCTCTTCCTCCCGATCAGCCCCTGAAACTGGGGACCCATACGCTCAGTTCCCGATTGATCATCGGAACCGGGAAATATGAGACATTTGATCTGATGCGAGACTGTCTGGATGTCAGCGGGTCAGAAGTTATCACCGTTGCGGTGCGTCGGGAACGCCTGATTGATGCCGAAGGCCGAAACATCCTCGATTACATCGATCTCAACCGTTATACGATTCTGCCAAACACCGCTGGCTGCTTTAACGCAGAAGATGCGGTTCGCGTTGCACGTCTGGGCCGAGAAATTCTCAGTGGTCTGGAGAACCCAGGTGCCGATTGGGTCAAATTGGAAGTGCTGGGCGACAAGAAAACCCTGCTCCCGGATCCTGTGGCAACATTGGAAGCGACCCATCAACTGGTTGCGGACGGGTTTCAGGTTCTGTGTTACACAACAGACGATCCAATCACCGCTCGTCGTCTGAAAGATGCCGGAGCAACGTCTGTGATGCCAGCGGGAAGTCCGATTGGCAGCGGACAAGGGATTCTGAATCCCAATAACCTGCGAATCTGTATGGAGTATTTAAAGGACGGGGACCCGGATTATCCTGTCATCATTGATGCCGGGGTCGGAACTGCCAGCGATGTGGCTGTCGCGATGGAACTCGGTTGCGACGGGGTTCTGCTCAACACTGGAATCGCCAGCGCGAAGCATCCTTATCTGATGGCTCAGGCTATGCGCGACGCCTGTCGTGCCGGGCGAGCAGCTTTTCGTGCAGGCCGAATTCCGAAACGCCTTTACGCTACTGCCTCCAGTCCAGAAACCGGAATCATTGGTCATTAGACCGGTTCGGTCTCTCATGCCTGCGCTGCGTTATCGCGTGGCAACGTCGTGGCATCAATCTGTTCGCTTTCAGGAACCTCACTTCGGTGGGGTTCCTTTTTTGTTGCAATTTCAGGTGGATTCAGGCCGGAATATCGGATTTGTTTCCCTGAAACATCATTTCATCACAATTCCTGTTGCCATCGGGCATCCGTGACGTAGGGTTTCGTACCCTCAACGCAACAACGTTCCCGACAGGAGTTCACCAACGTGTCATGCAGCTGGAAGCTGTCTGTAACGTCTTGTTTCCATACGGATTATGGCGACGGCTGAGCACAGGTTCCCTCTGGATGAGGATCCTGATTGTCGACGGAGCAGAGTCGAAACGATTCGCCGCAAGTCCTTACCGATTGGCGGCGTCACGGCAGTTCGTGCATGAAGCCGACGCCATTTGTTTTGACCTGCGCGGATTCCTGTGATCCGTTCGCTGGAACTGTTGCACAACGTGCCTGTCATCACTCGTTACTGGACGAGTGCGGTGGCGGCGCGACGAAATTTCAACATCACTGCGTACTGAATGTTGTTTTCAACGATGGCGTTGAAAGCATTGTTCCCGCGTTGTCGGTCGCCAATATCTCTGAGCCAGAATGCGCTCGGACAAGGAATCATCATGATGAATCAGGCATCTTTGCTCGTGGTCGATGACGATCGTCATATCTGCGAAGCTATGGCCGATTATCTTCGCAGTCTTGGTCACCGGACCGAAACGGCAATGACCTGCCGCGACGCCATTGACCGCATGAAAGAGTTCAATTTTCACGTTGTGATCAGCGATGTGAATCTGCCTGATCAGGACGGGTTTCAACTCCTCGAATGGGCGGTTGCAAACTCTCCGTCTACAGCAGTCATTATGCTCACCGGATACGGCACGATTGAAAGTGCTGTCGAAGCTATTCGGCTCGGAGCATTCGACTATCTGACGAAACCTGTCATCGATGACGAATTGAATTTCTCGATTCAACGCGCCTTGGGGCAGCGTCGCATTGTGGAAGAGAACAATTCCCTGCGAAAGCAGCTCGACGATAAGTTTGGTCTCTCAAACATTATTGGTCGCGACTACAAGATGTCGAAGATGTTCGACCTTTTGGAAAGCGTCGCCGATACACGCACAACCGTGTTGATCCTGGGAGAGAACGGGACAGGCAAGACGATTACCGCTCGGGCGATCCATCAACTGAGTGCCCGCCGTGATCAGCCATTTGTCGAAGTTGCCTGCGGAGCCTTGCCGGACAGTCTGCTGGAAAGCGAACTGTTTGGACACGTGAAAGGGTCGTTTACCGGGGCAACAATGGATAAGCCTGGGAAGTTCCTCCAGGCGAACGGCGGAACAATCTTTCTCGACGAGATCGGCACCGCTTCACAGAGTCTGCAGGTGAAGCTGTTGCGAGTTCTGCAGGACCGTGAATTCGAACCAGTCGGCGGAAACACCACTCACAAGGTGGATGTTCGTCTGATTCTTGCAACGAACGAAGATCTGGAAGCCCGAGTTCGTTCCGGCGACTTCCGACAGGATCTCTATTACCGAATCAACGTGATCTCTGTAACGCAGCCTCCATTGCGGGAGCGTCTCGGCGACATTCCGTTGCTGGTTGAGCACTATATTGAAGAGTTCAACAAACAGACCGGAAAACGGATTCGTGGATTTGACGATCTCGCGATGAATGCACTCCAGCGTTACAACTGGCCGGGGAACGTCCGCGAACTGGTCAACATCGTCGAACGTGCGATTGTTCTGACCAAGTCTGATGTTGTCACGATTCTCGACCTGCCTGAACATCTGCGTCGCGATGAGCATGACATTGCCTTCAACTTCCCGCGACTGACTGGTCGGGCGGGGCTCAAGTCCGCATTGGCTGACCCGGAACGCCAGATCATCATCGACGCGTTGGAGCAGCATGGTTGGAATCGCCAGGAGACCGCTCGCGTCCTCGGGATCAACCGGACAACGCTTTACAAGAAAATGAAAAAGTACGACATCTCCTACGAGAAACAGGTCCAGATGTACTAGACCGGTTCGGTCCCTCATGCGGCCGCGAGCTGCTTCAGAGGGACTCTGCCAGATCGGGATCTGTCTCGCTTCAAGTCAGACGAATCCCGTTACGACACACTTGATGACTCCTTGTCGATTGATCTCAAAAGACCCTCGTGTTCAGTTTGAATACGGGGGCCTTTTGCGTTGAATACTCGTACTGGCTGCCATTACAGCTTCATCTTTCAAAGACAGATCCGCGTCTTGATCCCACTCGCACCGACTGATCAAGCACGTGTTGGAATTCCGGGGGTCTTCCTGCTGTCCGGAGTGAAATCGCAGGCTTCCACAGGTGTTAAGTGGTTCCGGTTGAAGCGATTTGTGAAAGTCTACTGGGGGGCGACCGGCAGGATCTGCCACCACTCAGGAACGGTGTTGAAATCGCTCAATGCGTGCTCTTCAAGCAGCCGAATCACATGGATAAGTGGAGTTCGGTACCGGTCAAGGAGGCTGGTTGCTATGAGCAGACGAATTCCACAGGGCCAGTCGCCTGGTTCGGACTCAGAGGAAGCTGGGGGAAAGAACATGTCTTCGATTTCTACCAAGGTCTTGACCGCGATCGTTGCGGTTTCGCTCAATAGTGTGGCCTTGGTGCAAGCGAACGGCTTGCCACCGCAGTCGCAGTATGTGCAACAGGCCCACGGCGAGGTCTATAGTCCTCCAGCTGGCCCAGCGAACTACGCACCGGGTTCTCAGTATCCACAATTGCATGCACCGTTGTATCCAAGCCCGGTGCAATACACTCCGTCATATACTGGTGGAGCTGTGATTACCAATCAGGCATTCGCTCCACACGAAATGCTTTATCCACACACTTATCATGCGATGTATCCACCGTTTTACCACAAGGTGAAAGGGAGCTGGATCTGGACACCATTCGGCGTCCGTCAGCATGAAGACTGGAAGCTTCAGGGAACTGAAGTGACCGTGAAATACCGTGCGAACTATCCGTTCTTCGGAGGTTACCGACCTCCAGTTCTTCGCTAATTCGAAGAGCACCGAGAGGAGCAGGCACTGCGATCTGCAAGACACTCCACCTGTATTCAGGATGAGTATGTCTCCTCTGGTTGAACGGCAACGCAGGCGAAAACGGATTTGAATGAATGTGCGGTCGTTTGATCAAGCCGGGGATACCCGTCGGTCAGGACAACCGCAATATCGATACATGCAAGGGCTTCTGCTCTTGAGCGGATCTTGAATTGATTTCGTGGCTTTCGTTGTACGGGAGCCCGCATCTCATCTATCGAGAGTTCCGCTACGCGGACACATGATAGACCGGACCGGTCTAGCGGGCCCCGTCATGCTGAAGTGACTTCTCAGAAAATGAGAACCACTTCTCGTGCAGACACAACTTCGAGCACAACGCTCTGATTGCCATCAGCCACAGGGATGACCAATATGGTGACCTCAATTCGGAAATGGAGCCTGCAATGCCTGCTTACCGGGATGATGTTGCCGGTGTTCCCAGCGCTTGCAGATGATGCTGAGGCAGTTGTTCGCCTTGGACAAAAACGTGATACCGGGATCGTGCGAATCAGCGATACTCAGCGCACTGTGATTCGTGCACAGTCCCCGGACGCTGCTGGAAATCAGCATCCCATTGAAGCATTGCCACAAGTCGAACTGACGAACTGTCAGCAAGAGGTCGGTGCAGTGCAGGGTGATGTTGGTGCCAACGCTGGAGCAGCGGCTTGTCCGGAAGGGACCGTAGTATACGAGTCACACCGTTCGCATCGTGGTTCCAACCGAAAGAGTGCTTACTACTCCAACGGTCAACATGATGATGTTCCATTGTTCTTGAAGTTAGCCAGCTGCTTCCGTAACGATCTCGCCTATAAAGGTGCCTGGGTTCGTGGGAAGACTGGAATCCATGACGGGTACAATGCCAACGGGGAATACTGCCCACCTGGATCACACTGCCGTCACGGGAATGGTGGATACGGCCGGACTCGACTGGGCGAAAATCCAATTGCCGGTCACTACAGCATGGTCTATCCAGTCGACCCGAACTATTTCGACAAACGAGATGGTCAGGTCTACGCTGCACAGGGATACGGCGGTCCGGTAGCGGTTCCACTGGCTCCCGTCGTGAACCATTCCTACAACTACGGTTGGGGGATTCCATCCAGCCGACTGACACCGGTTCTGCATCCAGTGACTCAGGCACCGATTTCTCAGGTTCCAAGTCCGATTCCAACGGCTCCGATTTCTTACTAATCGGGTCACAATTCGACCGGCATTCTCTAGCAGGGTGCCGGTCGGAATTCGGTGGAGCGGCGTTCTCAATTGGCGATGAGCCAAACAGCAGGAAGCAGCCGCGGGTCAATCATTTTTATATTGAACTACTTGCTTCTTTGTTGGCGTAAGATCATACAGGAAGACTGCCATGCTGCGACGTCCTACTCAACTCTTTACAGGCCTGCTCGCTGGAGGTCTGATCACTTGGGCTGCAGCACCGGCGTTCGCTCAGTCCATCAATCAGGAGGGGATCATCCGAATCAGTGATTCGTCCCCTGCTGCCTCTGGAACACCGGCTCCAGCGACAATTCAGCCAGTGCCAGAATCGGGCGCCTATTACGGCCAGCCTGGTGAATACTCCGATTGTCCAGATGGTCGCTGGGGTGGTCGCCATGGTCAAAATGGACGGTGGTTCTCACCTCCAGTGAAACGGCCGATCTACCGTCAGGGCGTTTCTTATTATAAGAACTGGCCAAACGGTTGGGCCGGAACACAAGGCGGGCCGGCACCGACTAACTATCAGTATCCAACTGTCTATATGCCGACGGATACGACTCAGCTGGGATATTACTACCAGCACGTTCCATACTGGCAACCACGCCAGGGGATGGTTCCGGTTCCGCCAATTCCACGTGAGTGGCACACAACAGTTGCTGAATCGTACTACACCGGTCGGCATCCTGCTGGGAAGATTCTGGGAACCGCTCCAACAGCGATTCCAATTCAGCCAACTCCAGCGACACTGCCATCAGGTGCAAATGGCCCAGCCGTTCCATTGGAGTCTGTTCCAGCAACGGAAACTCCAATCGAAAGTGTGATTCAGCCAAGTGCTGGTCTGGAACGGGCAGACAGTACACCATCATTGATTCCGATCAACTAGTGTGTTGTCATCGCTCCAGGTTCACTTGTTCAGCTTTGTTGATCATGTGATCGAGCAACCTGAGACTTGTGAATACGACTTTGTGTCTGGGGCAGCAGCGTACCTGATCGAAACGCTGATTCCCGCCTGACCGGGAGAGGTCCATCGTGATCTGGACACTCTCCAAAGTCGTTTTCAATTGACTCAGTCTGGATAAAAATCATTGATCTGAATTGCAGGCGGATGGGGAACAGTTCCCATCTGCCTGTTTTTGTTTTATAGACACAGCCTGCATCAGTGAGTTGATGAATCAGTGTCACCGTCGATGGACGCGGACACATGTTGTTAATGGGTTGAGTCGATGCCGGAAATGGTGGTCAGGTATGAACGTGAATGAGGACTCAACGTCGCTGCCTGCCATTCTGGGTGGAGTTCCGTTAAGGACACAAGGGCTGCCTGACTGGCCAGTGTCTGACGAAACCGTTGTGCAGGTGCTCGCGGAATTAGGTCGTACCGGTGATTGGGGCCGGTATCATGCGGCCCACTGTTCGCGGTTGATCGAACAACTGCAAAGTGAGCATCAGGTTCCCCATGTGCATCTGACCAGCAGTGGAACCGCTGCTGTCGAGCTGGCGTTGCGTGGGCTACAGATCGGTCAGGACGCTGAAGTCATCATGTCCGTCTATGACTTCAAATCGAACTTCAGCAATATTGCGATGCTGGGGGCAAAGCCGGTGCTGGTTCCGCTGGATCTGATGTCAGGCCAGATTGACCTCGATCATCTCGAAGCGGCGATCTCTCTCGCCACGGAAGCGATCCTCGTTTCACATCTTCATGGGGCCGCAGTGGACATGCCGCGTCTGATGGAGATTGCGGAACGGCATTCGTTACCTGTGATTGAAGATGTGTCTCAGATGAATCTGGCAACGATCGCAGGTCGACCTGCCGGAACGTGGGGGGATGTTGGCATCCTGAGTTTCGGAGGGTCGAAGCTGCTGACTGCTGGTCGAGGCGGCGCCGTCATCACATCACGTGACGACATTATCAATCGCGTGCGGAGATATACTCTGCGTGGAAATGATGCCTATCCACTCTCGGAGATGCAGGCTGCGGTTCTGCTTCCGCAAATCGCACGGTTACCTGAGCGTCGTCAGCAACGTGAGTCGATAGCGGCGGGGATACGAGCCGTCAGTTTGTCGCAATCAGGACTAAGGCCGTTTCAGAACCTCGTTCCCGATTGTGAGCTCGACTATTTCAAACTGGGATTCTGGTACGATCCTCAATCCTTTTCCGGCCTGACCCGAGAGGCATTCTGTGCGGCGATGCGAGCGGAAGGAATCCCATTCGCACCGGGGTTTCGAGGTTTGCATCTGGTCCACGCCCGAAATCGCTTTCGAGCGTCAGGGGATCTTTCCACTGGAGATCTTGCGGATCAGTCTATTGTGGTTCTGCATCATCCCTACCTGATGGAAGGGGACTCGGCGATTGCGATCTTTCAGCAAGCACTTGACCGGATCACTCGTCACTCCACGAAAATTAACACGATTCCGCCTGACCGCTTCAGGAGTGAATCCATATGAGATTCAGAACAGGGTTGTCTTGAGGAAGCCGGTCGATCATTCTTTCGGGTTCAGGCCAGTCCGGGCTATCATACGGTGATGCACTGAATGCGTTTCGAATGAAGAAACCCAATTACTGAGACCGCTCGAAGATCCATCAAATCCGAAAACGCTCTGCCGAGAATTATTAAATGAATTACGCTGCTGCATTCGATGTTGCGTTTTCTTACAACGATTTTCTTGCCAAGTATGGAACACCGGAACAGGTTCGCCGGTGGAATGACTTCGGACAGGGAGTCACGCTGACACTTGATCAACAGGAATTGTTGAAGTCATTTACTCGCGAGATGAAAGTCCTTGTTCTCGCAGGCACATGGTGCGGCGACTGCGTGAATCAGTGTCCGATCTTCGAAAAGTTTGCTGCCGTCAATCCTCTGATCAACTTGCGATTCGCGGATCGAGATGATTCGCCAGAGTTGGCAGCGGCATTATCGACCTGCGGTGGCGCCCGAGTTCCTTGCGTCGTCTTTTTGAGCGAAGACGGTCACTTCTGCGGTCGTTATGGTGATCGGACGTTGTCCAGGTATCGCAGTGTTGTGCAGACGCTGGCGGGGGCATCATGTCCGACCGGACTCGGCGCGGATAACGACTTGACCGCAGCTGTGGTTCAAGACTGGTTGAATGAATTTGAACGCATCCAATGGATGCTGCGTACCTCCGGCCGACTGCGACAGCTGCACCAGGACTAAGCATGGCTTGATGAGACCTTGCAATGTCGCTGGCGCAACGGTGTGCAGTTCGGCGCAGGCATTGCAAGGTGCTTACGTGTTGTGAGACGGACCTGCTTGTCCGTATCCCCCGCCACCGGGAGTTTCGATCACGAGACAGTCACCGGCTTCGACTTGAATCTGAGCGGAGCCTGGCAGGGATTCACACTCTGTTGATCCGGCTCGCCGCAGGATGTTGCGCCCGAGTGCTCCCGACTCGCCTCCGTTGAGTCCGAATGGAGCAAAGGGGCCGCGACGTTGTGTGAGCAGTGAAACCGTTAGCGGTTGCTGGAATCGAAAGACGCGTCGGATTCCGTTTCCGCCGCGATGGAGTCCGGCTCCACCAGATCCGCGACGAATCGAGAACTCTTCAATCTGCACTGGGTATCTGGCTTCGAAGACCTCAACGTCTGTCAGGCGCGTGTTGGTCATGTGGGTATGAACTGCATCAGCCCCGGAGTCTGTTGCTGTTGCCCCGGCCCCTCCGCAGATCGTTTCGTAATAGCCAAATTGAGCGTTGCCGAACGTGAGGTTGTTCATCGTTCCTTGACTGGCAGCCGCCTTGCCCAATGCTCCCAGCAGGACGTCGACGACACGTTGCGACGTTTCGACATTGCCTCCGACCATTGCCGGACATTCTGCTCGATCTTTATGAGGCGACGGATTCAACAGACACTCTGGCAAGACGATCTGGAGAGGTGACAGGACACCGGCATTCAGTGGAATCGCTTCATCGATCAGGCAGCGGAAGACATACATGACTGCCGCAGTCACAATGGCTCGATTTGCGTTGAGGTTGGTTTTCAGAACAGGGCCGGTGCCGGCGAAGTCGATGATCGCCGTTTCGTTCAGGATGGTGATGGACACCGAGATTGGCGAGCCATCATCCAGATGATCGGTGCAGGGATATGTTCCGTCAGGCAGCAACGCGAGAGCTTTCCGCATCTTCCGTTCCGCGGCTTCCTGAATGAACTTCATGTAGCGTTGAACGTGCTCGCGCGACGACTGACGAACCAGATCGTTCAGGAGCTTTGCCCCCATCTTGTTTGCCGCGATTTGTGCGGACACATCCGCCAGATTGTCTTCCGGGTTGCGACTGGGCCATGGGCCGGAAGTCAATAGGTCACGAAAATCATCAAGGCGTGACGTTCCCTGATCGACAATCTTGAAGTTGCGGATCAGGACTCCTTCTTCGCCTAATGTTCTTGAGAAAGGAGGCATGCTGCCGGGGGTGATGCCTCCGATTTCGGCATGATGCGCACGACTTGCTGTCAGGAATAAAAGTTCGCCGGTGCTGTCATCATGAACCGGTGTGACGACAGTAATATCAGGCAGGTGAGATCCACCTGAATAGGGATCATTCGAGACAAGAACATCACCAGGCTGGATGTCTGGGTTCTCATTTAACAGACAACGCACAGTCTCGCCCATTGCTCCGAGGTGGACTGGAATATGAGGTGCATTCACCACGAGACCACCGGCCGAGTCAAAGATGGCGCACGAGTAGTCCAGACGTTCTTTGACGTTGGTGGAAATGGATGTTTTTCTCAGCGTTACCCCCATTTGTTCTGCAATGGATGCGAACTGATTATTAAAGATTTCCAGCGTGACCGGATCGGCTAACGTCTCTAAAACGGAATCGACTTTGGGATCAGAAAGCTGATCGTGTGCTGCTGACTCTGATGCGGTTGAAGAGTCCGGACGCAATTCGAGGAGCAGTTCTCCAGTTGATCGAATCGTGACCTTATAGCCAGGTTCGACCCAGATTGTGGAACCGTGATCACAGACGATGGCGGGTCCGACAAATGTATGACCTGCCTGAAACTGGTGACGATGATAGACTGGGGCGTCGATCTGGTTTCCTGCAAACCAGACAGGCGATGTGGATGCTGGTTGAAGTGGAGCGGACGCCGGCGGCAGTTGTGGCGTCTGGGCTCGTGGAAGACGGCCGATGGCGTCGACGGCAATGGAGACAATTTCAAGCTTGCGGTCCGGTTGAATGTAACCGTAAAGCTGTTGATGCTTCTCTTCATACAGGCGACGGAAGTCACCATTGTTGTGTTCATCCACAAAGATGACTGCTTCGACCCCACGATACCGCAAACCCAGGCTTCTGGCAGGAGGCGCGATCTCGCTGCGATCGATCCCTTCTTGTTGTACTTCCTGAATGAGTCTTTCTGACATCGCTGAAAAGTCTGCGTGCAGCTTTGACACCGCTTCGTCGGAATAGGGGATGAGGATTGATTGCTCGGCACGGCGTCGGACATCGGCGAGGCCCATCCCATAGGCACTCATGATGCCTGCGTAAGGATGAATGAGGATCGACGACATCCCAAGAATTCTGGCGAGGGCACAGGCATGTTGAGCACCGGCACCTCCGAAGCAGACCAGAATGTGATCTGATGGGCGGTATCCTTTGCGAATGGAGATCGCACGAATCGCTCTGGCCATCGTCTCGTTGGCGATATCGATGAACCCCTGAGCGAGCTGTGCCGGAGTGTAGTTGATGCGATCTGAATTCGATTCTGATTGTTGATCCTGTGCCATCTTCTGCAGGATGGCGTCGATCTTTTTTTCAACAGCAACTCGATCGAGATTGAATGGGAAATACTGTGGAAGGACTCGGCCCAGCAGCAGGTTCATGTCTGTGACGGTGAGCGGCCCTCCACGACCATAGCAGGCAGGGCCGGGGTCAGCGCCGGCACTTTCTGGTCCCACTTTCAACAGGACGCCGTCGAACGTGCAGATGCTTCCTCCACCGGCTGCGACGGTCTCAATTGACAGGAGCGGAGTGGCAATACGGACACCTGCCTTCATCGTTTCCGATTCGAGGTCGAATTGTCCATCGAACCGAGAAACGTCTGTGCTGGTTCCACCCATGTCGAAGCCAATTGCCTTGGCGAAGCCTGCAGCTTTGGAGGTTTCGGCATACGCAATGACTCCCCCCGCCGGCCCGGAGAGAATGCTGTCTTTTCCGGAGAACGCGAGGCCGTCGATGAGCCCCCCTTGCGATCCCATCAGCTTGAGAGTGCTGTCTGGCCCTAATGCCTGGCGAATCTTCGCCACATAATCGCGTAACACCGGATTCAGGTATGCATCGAGAACCGTCGTTTCGCCTCTGGGGACCGCTTTGATGACCGGAGCAATCTGGCTGGAGCAACTGACATACTTGAAACCTGCTTCACGCGCCAGTTCTTCAAGTCGAGTTTCGTGCATCGGGTTGCGGTAAGCATGCAACAGGCAGATGGCGATTGCTTCAATGTTCTGGCGATGCAGTTCAGAAAAGATGTTGATCGCTGCGGCTTCATCGAGGGCGAGCTTCACCGAGCCATCGGCATTCAGACGCTCATCAATTTCCGCGACGGTTGTTGCAAGCGGAGCAAATTTGTGAATATTGAGAGCGAACAGGTCAGGGCGATCCTGATTACCGATGTGCAATAGATCCGCGAAACCTCGGGTGACGAGAAAGGCCGTTCTCGCTCCTTTGCGTTCCAGAAGTGCATTTGTTCCTCTGGTTGTCCCCATGCGGATATCAACAGGAGGTAACGGTTCATTGAGATTCCGTTTCAGGATCTGACGAAGACAGATCAGCGGAGCAGGTTCATTGCATCGCAGCTCGTACGCGCACCCGATGAGATCTTGTCTCAGGCTGGCAGGGAGCGGATCGGCCAGTTGAAGAGCCCCTGATGATGTGGAACCGAGAACCTGAGTGGACCAGTTTTCTTGCAGTGCAGGGTGCGAAAGGGAAAGTGTCCAATCTTTCCAAAAGTTGTCTTGTTCGTTTCTGCGTGAATCACAGAGTTGAACGGCGTCGAAAACAGATTCAATATTGCCTTTGATTGCTCCTGAACTCAGGGTTTTCCATTCCAGTATGGTGCCTGATGGAGACTGGGCGACGCAATCAGTAAACGTTCCGCCAACATCAATCCAGAACTGCCAGCGATAGTTGCATTTCATCGAAAAATCTTCTTCCTGAACGGTTGCCAACTCATCTGGAATCACCGGTGATGACGTCGTTATGGCATGGCTGTTCGGTGATGCAAAATTCAATCAATTGTGATCGAGGATCTGGTGCTATTGATACATCAGGATAATGTGGACATTGAAACCGCGGGAAGGCACTTGAAAAACGAAAGAACAAATCATCACGACATTGCTTCCTCGTGCGGTTTCCACGACGATAATGATGGAACTTCGTTAATGGGTAAGAGAGGCAAACGTGGACGATTCTCACGAACAGTCTGATGAACTCGATCGTCAGTTTGAGATGCGCACAGATCGCGCAGAGAAGATGTTCCTGGATTGTCATTTGCGATCTGCAGTGCAACTGGCGAAAGAGACGACTCGACAGGCGAAACAGTATCAACGGGCAAACAATTATTTGTATGGATTGTTTGATCTGATGCGATTCGGGCATGGGATGCTCGATCCTGTGATGACTCGGGACGCGGCGGTCGAACTCGTTTTGCTGCTGCAGGATGAGGAACAGGCACGTCGCATTCAGCCTGACCTCGACGAAGGTCTGTATCACTGGATCTGCTCGTGGATGTCCAGTTGTGCTTACGACAATCTGGCCGAAGCCACCGGGATGATGTCTGGCTACAACTCGCCGGGGATGCAGGAGTGCATCAATGACGGCATTCAGGTGTGCCGTCAGACTGGCAAGATGGAATGCATCAAATGTTTTCGCGAGTACGCTGCCGACGTCTATCTTGCCGCTGATGATCTGGCGATGGTCCGACATCAATGCCAGACGTTGATGGAAGTGCGTGACGAGGATAACAATCAGAAAGACCGTCGTTCTTCCACGCTGCAGAAACTGGCCTGGGTCAACATTCTGGAAGGCCGACTGCAACGGGCGTTGCGTGATCTCGATCAGGCGCTTTCGTTGAGCAATGCAGAGAAGGTGTATACCAAGCTGCGCTCGACGATCCTTGTGAATATCGATCGCCATGAGTTACGTCTTCTGATTGGGGAAACGGTTGCTCCGATCCCGGAAGGTCTCCCTGACTTTGAGGCAGGTGAGTGGCCTCGATTGGAGTTTGAGTGCGAGAAGCTGACCGCCCTTTCTGAAGTCATGACCGGTCAGTTGGACGCGGGGATTGCCAGACTGACAGAACTTGATCGCCGTCTGACTGAGATCAAGTCGGTGAAAGACTGGTTCGAAATCCGTCTGCGTTTGATTGCGGCATATTTACTGCACGGCAAGCGCTCGCGGGCGATTGCTCTGGGGAAAGGTCTTGAAGCGCGCGCCACAGAGGCTCAGGATTATCTAACGCTTCGTCGATGGAAGCGGTTGATGGATGAGAGCGTCGCTCCGTGTGCGATTCCGTTGCTGGCCGATCCTGATGCTGGCCCATTCTGCGTGAATAAAGTCACAGAAGAGGTCGCGTTGCAGGCAAGCGACGAGGACGAGATCGAGCATGGATTCGAGAACGATCCTGATGACGAAATCATTCAGGAAGTGACGCCGTTGTCGGAAACACTTTCGCAGTACATGCACGAGATCATGGACAGCGAAAAGGATGAAGAAACTCGACGCGATATTCTCGATCAAATGCTGAGCCATGAGCCATCATCCATTGAGGATGCTGGCGACGCGGCATATCTCGTGCACCTGTCTCGTTATGTCATTCAGGGGCCAGATGATGCCATGCGGATCTGGCCGTGGGCTGATGCGATTCGTCGTCACTTCACAGAAGATGCGACAGTTTTGAGTGTGGTCGCAACACTGGGGCACTTCTTTCGGAATGCCGACCCGGAGAACTTCGGCGAATTGATCAACCGGGAAGACATCGACAAATGGTTTCGGCTGTCTATGTCGATGAATCCCAATCATCCCCGAAATCACTCTCGGGCGGGAAACTACTTCCTCGATGAAGACTTGCATGGCGATGCTGAACGGGCATTTTCCCGCGCGTTTCGCCTCGATCGTGCCGATGGAGCAACTGCTCATCAACTTGCCGAGTTATATCGAGAGACGGAACGGCCTCGTGATGCGATGGCTGTTTTGGACATCTGTCTGAGAAAAGGCTCGAAAGACGCGAACGTTGCCTGGGAAGCGGCCATGACGGCGTTGCAGCTCAAGCAATATGACATGCAATTGACGTATCTTGACCGTCATCAGGTGCTCGCAGAAAAAGTTCCCGTCTGGCACCACTATTATCGTGGGTTGGCGCTGTTTCATCTGGGACGCTATGAAGAGTGCCTGAAGGAGTTGGATGAAGAGCTTGAACGTCGTCCCCCAGGACTGTTCCATATCCACGTGATTCGGGTCTGTGCATACACGGAGATGGGCCAGTTGTCCGATGCCCGACCTGAACTGGAAAAGCTTCTTGAAATATCACTGGTCGATGTTGACTATCTTTCGTTTCATGGACTGGTGCGTGCCGCTGAAGTGCTGTGCGACTCCATTGTGCTCTGGCCGGAAGATGATGTCTTGCGACATCGACTTATTCAGCGATTCCTGAAAGCCGGGTTAGTTGCTGACAGCTACTTCAACATGCTGCGGGAGACTCGTCGTGAATCCGGGGACATTCACTTTTATCGAGTGCAGATTCAACAGCCACTCGATGATCATTGGAAGACATCCGAAGGTTGTCTCCCAGGTCAGGAAGACTGGCCGGACTATCTGATTGACTGGGGAGTCCTTGCTGAAACGCAGCAGGAGGCGATTGACATGGTTCTTGCATTTCAGGAACAGTGCGAATCGGCTCTCCCGCTCTTGATGCATGTTGACGCCAGTGAAGAAATCTTTCGTGATCGGCCGGGGGTTGTCTGGCAGGGATACCGACGCCATGAAGTGATCGGCGCACCTGATGAAGATGACTATTCCGAACACGATCCCGACTTGGACGACTAGACCTGTTCGGTTTGTCATGTGTCCGCGTGATTGCTGTATTGACAGGCAAGTGACTGAATTGCGATTGCCCACGATTGTGGAATCGATTTGGACACGCCCTATTGAAGGTTTTTGAAGACATGTTTCCCTCGACACGACTCCGCCGACTCCGCCGACATCCACAACTGCGTGAACTGGTTCGTGAAACGACTCTCAGTCCTCGCGACATGATCCTTCCGTTGTTTGTGAAATTTGGTCGCGACCAGAAGGTCCCAATTGGCTCGATGCCTGGGAATTTCCAGCTGTCTGTCGATCGACTGGCGGACGAGATTAAAGAAATTCGAAGTCTCGGGATTCCGGGAGTCATCCTGTTCGGAATTCCAGAAACAAAAGACGCTGACGGTTCTGACGCAAGATCTGATAGCGGGATCATTCAACAGGCGATTCACGAGATTAAATCTGTCGATGATTCGCTGCTGGTGATTACCGATGTGTGTTACTGTGAATTCACAGATCATGGACATTGCGGAGTGCTGGTCGAAGATCACGGGCATGTTGACGTCGATAATGACCAGACATTGATTCTGCTGCAGGAACAGGCTGTCAGTCACGCCAGAGCAGGGGCCGATATGGTCGCTCCAAGCGGTATGATGGACGGAATGATTGAAGCGATGCGGTTTGCGCTCGATCAGGAAGGGTTCTCGCATCTTCCGATTATGAGCTACGCGGCGAAATACTGTTCAGGCTTCTATGGTCCGTTTCGGGAAGCCGCAGAGAGTACTCCTCAATTCGGAAATCGGGCGACCTATCAGATGGACCCGGCCAATGGGAATGAGGCATTGCGCGAGGTTGAGCTCGATATCGCAGAAGGGGCAGACATTCTGATGGTGAAGCCTGCTTTGAGCTATCTCGATATCATTCGCCGAGTCAAAGAAGCGGCTCCAGGGTTACCATTGGCGGCGTACAACGTGAGTGGGGAATTTGCGATGGTCAAGGCGGCCGCTGCCAACGGCTGGATCGATGAACAACGAGTTACATTGGAGATCCTGACCAGTATCCGCCGTGCCGGCGCCGACATGATTTTGACTTATCACGCCAAAGAAGCGTCTCAGTGGCTCAATGGGTAACTGAGTGGCGGGTCGATTTTGTCGGCTGTACCGATCGGGTGGATTCCTGCTTTGAAGTGAGTGATCTGAGGAATTTTGAGGAATCCCCCGTAAGCAGGAGGGCGACCTGCGGTAGCCCTGATGATCCGAGTGATTCAGAACGCGAATGTCAGTCAATATCCAGAGAAAGACAGCCTGTTATTCTGCAGGATTCGGCAACGGATGTGAGATTCGCCATGCGGACTTCAGTGTGCAAATCACCTCTGGTTGTTGATTTCTCGACTCAGATGAGTTTTCGATTGGAGAGGAACATCTTATCGTTGTGTCGTCTGGGGACTCGAGGTGTGCTCCCTGAAGAAGCCGACTCAAGACCGTTTTAAAGGATACTGTGATGGACGTTTGGCCGATTGGGGTATTCACTTCGCTGGACGCCGGTTTAGGTGTTCGTCTCGACGTGGTAAAAGAACTGGGAATTCCAACAGTTCAGATTCACGCTCCATCCCCAGAAAATCGCAATGAAGCTGCTGCATCAGAGTTTTTGAAGCGCTGTGCCGACGCCGGGGTGACCATTACCGCAGTCTTCGGCGGGTTTGATGGCGAGAGCTACGCCAGCATCGCAGAAACTGCTCGCACAGTCGGACTGGTTCCAGAAGCCACCCGAGCTGCTCGCGTTCAGGAAATGAAAGAGATCTCGGATTTCGCTCGTCATCTGGGATGCAAGACTGTTGGTCTGCACATCGGGTTCGTGCCATCCGATCGCTCATGCGAGAGCTATAAAGGTCTGATCGATGCGACTCGTGACCTTTTGGACCATGTTGCCGCCAACGGGCAACAGGTGAATCTGGAAACCGGACAAGAAACAGCTGCTCACCTGCTGGAATTCATTGACGACGTTGATCGTGACAACCTGTTCATCAACTTCGATCCAGCGAACATGATTCTGTACGGGACAGGGAACCCGATTGATGCACTGAAGACCGTGGGCCATCTGGTTCGCAGCTGTCACTGCAAAGACGGAACCTGGGCGGCCGATAACGAACGCGGTGTGGGCTGGGGCCGTGAAGTGGCCTTGGGGACCGGTGACGTTGGAATCGAAAACTACCTGCGAACTCTGCAGTCTGTTGGCTATACAGGCCCACTGACCATCGAGCGCGAAATTCCAGAAGAACGTGAACGCCAGAAAGCAGACGTCGGTCAGGCCGTGCGACTGCTGGAAGAACTTCGCAGCAAAATCTTCAGCGAAAAGACCGCATAGTTCATTGTTCGGGCATGACCACTTACGGCACACTGCCAGCGTCATCGCCTGAGCTTTGACTCACGTTCAATGAAAACATCCGGTCCCAGCGATGGGGATCCGGATGTTTTTATTGGGACACGATGCTGTGTCGGGAACTGCGATTGTGAATCTGCGATCCGTGTTTATGGAGTCCCCGTTGCCGGTGCGCTGTGCATCATCTGGTTGAACGCATTGGGATCAAACGCATCTTTTCGGTTTTGCTTGCGGATCTGTTGCAGTTCCGGAGTGTTCTGACTCTGGATTAACGACATTGGAGCCGATGGCAGCGTCGCCGGGGGACTCGCAGTCCTCTCGGTGCCGGAAGTCTGAATGCCGGGTGTTTGCACACTTGCTGGTTGAATGCCGGAGGCTGATCTCACACCAGCGGGAGTGGTGTGAGATGCCTGCTGAATCGGCGAAGCTGCTGCTGGCTGCGGTGTCATACCGGCTGGTCGCTCCTGGGCCATTTGAATGACCCATTGTTCCAGTAATTTGTACTGTGCGTGACGATTTGCAGCGAAGATATTCTGGTGGTGACGTGTCTTCTCGCACGGTTTAATGAGGAGCGGACTCTGTTTTGGATTGTCGTAGTCGATCCATTCCAGCAGCACACGGACATTACTTTCGCTCGCCAGACGTAAGTTTCGGGACGAAAGACGCACGTTGGTCAGTTTCAACTGATTCTGTGATATTTGTCCGTGACAGTTTCCATTCCCGCAGGCGTTCATGAG
Source organism: Planctomicrobium limosum (assembly GCF_051465645.1). Classification (GTDB taxonomy): domain Bacteria; phylum Planctomycetota; class Planctomycetia; order Planctomycetales; family Planctomycetaceae; genus Planctomicrobium. The sequence goes on from NZ_CP195790.1 coordinate 5,020,447, forward strand.
TAATGGCTGAACCTGATTGACGAAGTCGAGTTGCGGTTTCAGCGGTGCCCCCGTCTCGACACGTCCTCTCTCGGCAGCGGATGCGAGTTGCGGGATTGCGGTCATCTGCAATTTTTCAGCAGACAACTGTGGCTGTTGAGTCTGGACGATCCGATCGAGTTTTTGAAGCAAAGCAACAGCTTCACTTCGGGTCGGTTCCAGTTTCAACGCGGATTGGACTTCTGTGTATGCCTGCGACCAGAGGCCGTTCGTGACGCACCATTCGGCCAGCATCAGATGGGATTCTGCCGACGGAGTCCGGAAACTGTCACGGTAGGCTTCATAGGCAGCGACAAGATTGATCGCAGTGACACTGATTTGATCGAACGGAAGAATGACTTTGTTGCCATCCGGTTGTTCAATGCGATACCCGCCTGGAACCTCTGTCATCCACCCCTGAAAAATGCGGCCATCATTGAGGACGGCGACACTGGTTTGCTTCGGTTGTTGCGCAGGCAGAAGATTGCCGTTCCCCAATGACATCGCGACGACCGTGGCGGCCGTTGCGAGTTTCAAGGAAGCAACACGAAGGATGGCTGGAAAATTTCGCAGATCGGGCATGATGTGCTCCTGTCTGGAGAAGGAGCCCGGAAGGGAACTTGAAATGTGGTCGAAGTCTCGGACTGACGCCAAATTCGGTCAAGATGCGATTCCCGGATCCCCCCAATCTGCACTTTTGTCCCATTCCGATCTGCGGGATTGGCCGATTCTTGGTCGCTGCTGGTGAAAGATGAGGGGAAATTGATAAATTGGCACAACTTCCGTCGATGAAAACGTCGCCCGCAGGGTTCACAAAGATTGTGGACCCACTGGTGGGCAGAATTGGCTCGGAACAGATCGACCACCCTAATCGGGGTCGCGAACTTCCTGGCGTTGGAGCATACGCATGCCGAAGATTCGATGTCAGGGTTGTCAAACGGTTCTCAACGCCCCGGAGAGTGCTCGTGGGAAGGTCATTGCCTGCCCTAAGTGCAGTACCAAATTGAAAGTCCCTGCCGGCACCGCCGCTGCGGCTCCTCAGCCTAAGAAGCAGGATCAAGCGGTCGATTTTGGCTCGCTTGATCTGGATCGGCTGAGTCAGGCCGGTGAAGAGGGAACGCAGATCTGCCCTTATTGTGCGGCAGAGCTCGATCCTGAAGATCCCGTCTGCCGTGGTTGCGGGATGAATGTGCAAACCGGCCAGATGGATCGTGGGGAACAACGTCGTCGATCGATCAAAGGGCCGGACCCTCGCGAGTTCTATAAGAACGCATGGAAGGGCTCCTGGGAGTTTCTGCTCGAAAATACATCGATTGCTGTTCGGACAGGTCTGTTCTGGTGGTTGTTTGCCACCATCAACGCAATCTGTGCTTACATGTCCTTCGTTTATTGTAAGACGTGGCCGACGCAGTTGTTCTGGGGAAGCCTGATGCTGATGTCGGCATCAGGGATTCCGGGATGGTTCCTGTACGTGATTCTGAAAGTGATCATGTCGTCGATCACTCGAGAACCGTTTCGGCAGGATCGCGTTCATTTCGATTTCTTCCAGTCTGTCGCCGGAGGAACGCGAACGGTCTTCTGGCCGCTGGTTGTGATTGGCCCCTTTTTGCCACTCACCTTGTTGATCTATTTGCTACTGCTGATGACAAATAATCCACTGGCCTTCAATGCCTGGTTCTTGTTCGGTGCAGTTGCAGTGATTCAGGCGTTACCGATCATGGTCCTGCCGATCGCGCTCGTTCACATGACAACCAAGCATACTTATAAAGCCTGGATTTTATGGGAACTGCTGCAGATCTTTGTGAAGAACGTCGGCCCGACGCTGTATCTGCTTTTCATCTCAGCTCTCGCTTTTGCTCCGACACTGTTACTTGCCGGAGGAATCTTCTTCTTCCTGGGAGCCAGCAATCCGCTGGTGAGTGAAGTCATCGTTGGGGGCCCCATCGGAGAAGACAAGTTTTCGCCCGGTTTGACGGGGAATATTGCTCTGTGGATCATGAAGCTTGTCGAATTGGGAACGGCTCAGGATTCCGTTTACTACACGATTATCAAAGGGCTCATCAATATCGCTGCAACGGCGATTGTGATGGCTCCAATTGCATTCTGTGCTGCGTTTCCGGCTGTGTTTGTGATGAAGGCGACAGGGTTGTTCGGTTACTACCAGAATCGTTCTCTGGACCTCGTGACTCGGATGCTACCGGGAACTCCAGCCACATTCTGGGTTCGCTACCTCGCTCATACCGTCGACCGATTGTTCCTGCCTCTGGCATGCTTCCTTGTGACCTCCAATCCCAAAGCGCTGATGGCGGGTTGGGCGTGCATTGCGTTTGCGGTTTTGATCTGGTTCTTTTCACCAGCACTAATTCCGTTGGCTCTATTGGGAGTGCCGCTTTACCTGTCGTGGATGTACTGGGCCGTTCAGGAGTCATCTCAGTTACGATCGACCCTGGGGAAAGATACTTTTGGTCTGATGGTCGAAACTGAAGACGATAAAACCTTGACTCTTAAGCAGGCGACATTCAAATGGTTCTTGAGGGAACTCTGGTTTTTCTCTTTTGGTCTTCCATTTCTGCTCGCGGCATTTCATCCTGAAAAACGTGCGCTCCATGACCTCGTTACAAGAACGAAAGTTGTTTTCCGAGGAGACAAGTAATTCACACCGGTTTGGGTCTCTTCCCGCAGAATTGATGCGAGTGACCTGACCGTCTGTGAGTTGGATTTCTGCAAGTGATTGTCACTGTTCAGCAACTTCGTTTACCCAACGTCCAGTATGTATCTTCAGGACGTTGATTCCCTGCAATGAGTTGGAGACACCTGTGAGTGATGAGCAGACCGGGTCGATTCGCCGCCTTGAAGAGAATATTGCAAAGGTTCTGCTAGGAAAGAACGAAGTCATTCGCCTGTGCGTGGTGGCGCTGCTGGCAGAGGGGCACCTGCTACTCGAAGATGCGCCAGGACTTGGGAAGACATCACTGGCCAAGGCAATTGCACACAGTTTGAATTGCAGTTTCAAACGTTTGCAGTGTACGCCGGATTTGTTGCCCAGCGACATTCTGGGAGCGAGCGTCTTTCTTCAGGGTCGGGGAGAGTTTGAGTTTCGAAAAGGACCAATCTTTACGAACGTCTTTCTCGCAGACGAGATCAATCGCAGTACGCCACGAACTCAGAGTGCGCTGCTGGAAGCGATGATGGAACGACAGGTCACAACAGACGGGCAAACGTATCCACTGGAACGTCCGTTTCTTGTGATTGCGACTCAGAATCCCTTCGAATTCGAAGGAACTTACCCACTGCCTGAGAATCAGATGGACCGGTTCATGGTCTGTACTGAAGTCGGTTATCCGAGCCAGATGGCAGAGCGAGCGATTCTGGTCAACCATCGCCTTGGGGAGCCAGTCGAAACATTGTCGGCGGTGATGACCGGACACGATCTCGGCCGGTTGCAGCAGGCTGTGCGATCTGTCGCTGTCGAGGACTCCATTTCGGACTACATGCTCGCGTTGGCACGAGCAACGCGCGAACATAAAGAATTGAGTCTGGGCGTCAGTATTCGCGGAATTCTGTCGCTCTATCGGGCTGTGCAGAGTCTGGCGATGTGTGAAGGACGCAACTTTGTCATTCCGGATGACGTCAAGCGTCTCGCGGTGCCGGTTCTCGCCCACCGTGTCGTCTGCAGCGGTGTGATTCGTGAGCGCCAGCGTCGACGTGCGAGAGAGATTATTCATCAAATCCTTGGGACGACCGCGGTTCCACAATAAAGCCGTTCTCTCATCAGAATGGGAACAGTCACCGGAGGGATGTCTTTCGGTGCTCGTTTCGTCTTTCACGTGGATCGCATTACTTTTTCAGACTGACGTTCTGCCATGTTGCTCAATTGGTCATTTGCCGGGACCTGCTGGCAGCTGGGGGCATTCCCCAAAATCATGGGGATTGTGAACGTCACTCCAGATAGCTTTTCTGATGGAGGCCAATGGGCGTCGACTCAGGCGGCTGTGGAACATGCACTTCAACTGATTGAGCAGGGAGCTGATCTCCTCGATATCGGTGGGGAATCGACCAGACCTTTTTCAGAGCCGGTTTCGGAAGAAGAAGAACTGCGTCGAGTGATCCCGGTGATTGAGGCTCTTTCCTCTCAAACGCAGGTGCCCATCTCTGTTGATACGATGAAGGCCGTCGTTGCGAAAGAATCACTGGCAGCAGGGGCCGTGATCGTCAATGACATCTCTGGACTGGAATTCGACAGCCGGATGGTCGATGTCTGTGCGGCGAGTGATTGCGGAGTCATCCTGATGCATATGCAGGGGACCCCGCAGACGATGCAGGTTGATCCACATTATGACTGCGTTGTCACAGAGGTGCAGCAGTATCTGAATGATCGACTTCAGGTGTTGGAGAAGTCCGGGATTCCGTCGGATCGCCTCATGATTGATCCAGGTGTCGGCTTTGGGAAAAAAGCCCAGCACAACCTCGAAATTCTGTCGTCGATTGAGAAATTTCGGCAAGGTGGTCGCCCTGTTCTGATTGGACATTCCAGAAAGGGCTTTCTGAAAAAACTCGTGGGACGCCCTGTCGATGAACGTCTGGCAGGAACCATTGGAGTTTCTGTGACATTAGCCGAACAGCATGTCGACATGCTGAGAGTGCATGATGTTGCTGCAGTCCGCGATGCCCTTGTTGCCTGGAATACAATTCGCACATCCAATCTGCCTGTTTGAGCATCATTCACAGACAGATTGTTCTATGATTACGGAAGGCAATGGGACGCTGTGCGCTGAGAAGCACCGGATTCCTGAATGCGTCTCCTTCGTGCTGGGTATCGAGAATTCAATGAGTGTACTGCAATATCATCCACGTAAACGCTATCTCGTTCCGTTCCACATCAAGCGAATCCCGCATGTGTTTGCGGATGTGTTGATCATCGGGGCAGGGATTGCCGGGATTCGTGCAGCTCTTGAGATCGATCCTCGATTGCGTGTGATCATGATCACAAAAGATGTGATCAACCTTTCGAACAGTGCCTGGGCTCAGGGAGGAATTGCCGGAGCGCTCGATCCCTCCGATGCCACCGAGAATCATGCTGAAGATACGATGATTGCCGGGGCAGGTCTTTGTAACCCAGATGTCGTTCAGGCAGTGGTCGGCGCCGCTCCGCAACTGATTCGTGACTTGGCTGAACTGGGGGCGAAGTTCGACTTAAAGAATGGAACCATCGCACTGACCACCGAAGGAGGACACAGTCATCCTCGTATTGCGCACGCTCTTGGAGATGCGACCGGGAAAGAGATCATGCGGGCGTTAATTGCGTCTGTACGCGGAGCCGATTGGGCTGAAATCTGGGAGAAGACCTTCACAATCGATCTGCTGACAAACGAAGGCGTCTGCTGCGGAGCACTGGTCTGGAATGCTCAACACGGTCGCACTTTTGTCTGGGCGAAGCAGGTGATTCTGGCGACGGGTGGGGCCGGAAAGGTCTATCGCGAAACAACGAATCCCGATATCGCGACCGCAGATGGGCATGCAATTGCGTTTCGTGCCGGGGCGGAACTTCGTGATATGGAGATGATGCAGTTTCACCCGACGGTTCTCTACATCGCCGGAAGTAGTCGGCATCTGATTTCAGAAGCGGTTCGTGGTGAAGGAGGGAAGCTGGTCGATGTGACTGGTTACCAGTTCATGAAGGATTACGACGAACGTGGCGAACTGGCCCCGCGTGATATTGTCAGTCGTGCGATTACCGATCAGATGGAGAAGACGCGTCATCCGTGTGTCTATCTCGACGTCTCTCACCTTGATCCAGAACTGGTTCGAAATCGCTTTCCGCACATCAGCCAGATGTGTCGTGAGTTCGGGCTCGATATTCTTCGCGATCGCATCCCTGTTCGTCCCGGTGCTCATTACATGATGGGCGGTTTGACTGTGGACCTGCACGGACGCACGACGTTGCCGCATCTCTGGGCAGCAGGTGAAGTGACGTCCAGTGGGCTGCATGGAGCCAATCGTCTTGCCAGTAATAGCCTGCTGGAAGGGTTGTATTACGGAGTGCATGCAGGGCAGGGAGCTTCCAAAGCTGCGCTGCAGATTCCGGACCATTTTACGGTTCCACCAGTCGAGTCCGCCTCGTTTGGGGAACGTACTGAGGTTGACGAATTGAACCTTGTGGACCTTCAGAATTCACTGGGGGCGATCATGTGGCGAAACGTTGGGATTCGCCGTGATGAGGCCGGCTTGAACGCAGCGCTCGCTCAGGTCGACTTCTGGGATCGTTACGTTTCCACCAGAGAATTCCATGCGGTCGCAGGTTGGGAATTGCAGAATATGTTGCTGGTTTCCCGATTGATGATTGAGTCGGCCAAGGCGAGAAAAGAGAGTCGTGGCGTTCACTTTCGAAGTGATTTTCCGTTCACAGATCCTGCCGCGGCAAAGCATATTACGATCAGCGAATAAGCTGCCTCGCAGAGCTGATGTCAGACCCTGACACGCAGAACCCCGACTGAATCATCCGGCCACATCTTCAGGGCACGATTTGGCAGGGTGACATGTCGTGGTTAAATTGCTGCTGCACGAACAGCGACGCCATCCTGCACATCATCGCCGGGGTGGCTGATGACAATATCCCCCTCTTTCAGTCCGTCCAGTACCTGTGCTGTGATTCCGTTATCTTTGCCAATCTGAATGGGGCGGAGAACAGCTTTCCCGTTGGAGACGATGAAGGTGGCCCAGTCTTTTCCTGACCGGAAGAGAGCCGAAGTTGGCACAATCAGTTCGTCTTCGCTTTCCCAGACGATCACTTCCACTTCCACTCTGTATCCATCTCCCAATGCAGAGTATTCGCTGGGAGACCCGAGCAAGTCGAAGATCACATTCACCCGTTGTTCTTCGACTCCCAAGGCCGAGATCTTGGTGAATCCTGAAGGTTCGATCAGTCGAACGACTCCCGGTAAGTCTTTGGGGCCACCCCAGTGAACAAATCGAGTGCTTTGCCCTGGCCGCATTTTCACGGCATCATTGGAAAGAATGTCGGCGATCACTTCGAGTTCAAACGGATTGCCGACCTCGATAATCGGCATGCCCGGAATCAGAACGGCAGCACTTTCCTGAACCAGCTTCAAGACACGGCCATTCACAGGGGACCGGATTTCAAAAGCCGAATCCGCCTCCTCGTCGGACTTTTCTCGTGTCATGTGAATCAGTGCCGCTTTTTCCTGTTCCAGTTCAAACTTCACAACGTCTTCTTGAAAACGAGCGGAATTGACGAGTTCGGTTTGTTTCAGAAACGTGAGATGAGCCTGCTCTAATTGAGCGTCAGTTGCGGCATCGCTTTTGCGAAGGTGCTTGTAACGCTCGTGGTCGATGCGTGCTTGTTCTAATCCGTCCACTGCCACCCGCACGTCAGTCTGAGCTCGACTTAACCGACGTTCCGCTGCTTTGATGGCAGCTTCCACACGCGCTTGTTCACGTGGGTTCAAGAAGGCGGGAACGACCGGAAGAATTCGTGCAACCACGGTTTCTCCTTGACGAACTTCGTCGCCGACTTCCAGATTCACACGCTGCAACTGTCCGGCGATGGGGCTGGAGATGACATAGCGTTCGCGCACCCGAGTTCGACCATCGTCTCGGATTGCAACTTCCATTCGTCCCCGTTTGACTGATGCCAGTTCGACTGTGATTGGTTGCGGACGCATCGCCATGATCACGGCACTCAGGACCGCGACGGCAATCAGAGTTCCCAATAATCGTTTCAGCCAGTTACTACGTTTACGCATGTTGCTGATCAATGAATGCTAAAATCAATAAAAGGGAAAACCGATTTTGAATTGACGTTGCAGGCCAGCTGAAAAGCCTGCTCTCGGGGCGTCAGGGAGATCGAACCAAGCTGATATTCTTATTCTTTGCTTTTCAATGATCCAATCATATCCAGTTGACTGATTTGTTTCTGTACTGACCAGCCGGAGGCCATCGCGGACAGAAATGTGACTGTCGCTGCGAGTCCGAGCGTGTAGTTGCTGATAATCAGGGGCATTCGAAAATTCTCTGATTCAAATGACATGACAAGGATTGCACAAAAGCCAAAGCCGATCATGTAGCCCAATGGAATTGCGAGGAGCGTCAGGATCGACAACTCTCCGAGGAGAATCTTGGAAACCTCCCATCGGGTGAACCCGATCACGCGGAGTGTCGCAAATTCCCGACTCCGTTCTGCCAGTGAAATTCGGGCCGTGTTAAAGACGACTCCGAAAGCGATGATGCACGCGAACATCATATTGACGCTTTGCATCCGCAACTGGTTCTCGGCAACTGTCTTTTTGAAGCTTTCAACCACGGTATCTTTGACGAGAACGCTGGCAACGCGCGGGGTCTGCTTCAAACGCTGATACAGTTCATCCGCGTACAGTGGATCGACCATCAGGAAGGCCGCGTTGCAGGCATCCGTTTCCTGCAAGATTTGATGCAACTGATCACGATACATGTAAGCATTCACGCCAGTCATTTCATTGACGATCCCGTTGACCGGGATTTCCAGTGTCAGATTGTCCCGTTCGAGAATGTCGACGACCAGTGTTTCACCAACTCGCACATCCAGAATCTCAGCCAGTTTCTTTCCCAGAACGAGCCCTTGAGGCGGCATCTTCAATGGACGTTCTTTCACACTGATAATGCGGTAAAGGGTCGGCTCGTCTCCGATTCCGGTAATGGTCGAAAGTCGGGAACGATTCATTGAGCGGAAGCGGACAGGAACCGTTCTCATCGTTTCAACATGCATGACTCCGGGCTGCTGTTCCAGTTCACGACGAACGCGAGGGGAAGTCGGTTCAATGAAGGAGACCTGAACGTCATAGCGTTGAGTCAATGAAAACTGGAAGTACAACAGGTAACTGATCCCATCGACGGCGAAGCGTCCAAGGACCAGCACCGCGACGGCCATGGCAATACCGAGCGTCGACATCATGGATTTGATGGGACGACGTTCGAGTTCCCTTAAAACCATCTGAGCTGAAGTCGACAGCCAGTGATGAATCCCGACACGTTCTGCAAACGTGGGGCCAAAGTTGGCAGGAGGAGCAGGCCGCATTGCTTCCGCTGGTGGAAGTGAGACCGCTTTGTAAACCGGTCGAAGTGTCGCAAGGATCGCGGCGGTCATGGTGATGATCACACCAATCACGATTAACGGAAGATCGAATTCAAATTCAAAGGACGGAAACCTGAAAACGCTGGAGTACATTCTCGACATAAACTCCTGAAAATGAAGCCCTCCGGCAATTCCAATCACACTTCCGATACTGGCAATGACAAGGACGAACTTGGCATAGTGAATTCCGACTTCACGGTTGCTGTAACCGAACGCTTTCAACGAGGCGATCTGTTCACGTTGTGTGGTGATGATTCGTTCCAGAACCACATTTAACAGAAAGCATGCGACCCCGAAAAAGATCGTAGGGGCGACAATTGCCATGGATTGCAGTTGCTTCAGCTCATCGGAGAGAAATTTGGCGGACACCTGCAGGTTGCGACCATAAGCACCGGTGCAGCCATAAGGTTTCAGAAGTCGGTCGATGTCGGCAATGACAGCCGCTTCCGAAGCTCCATGTGTCAGTGTGGCGGCGACAGCGTTGAAGGCACCCTCCATGTTGTAAGCCGCTTCGAGTTCCAGTTCACTCATCCAGAAGATACCGAAGAGACGTTCGTCCGGGAGAAGAGTTCCCGGGCGGATCTGAAAGATGTATTCCGGAGTTAAAGCAAAGCCAACGATGGTGAGGGGCTGCATCCGGCCATTGATGACCGCTTTGAGTGTGCTGCCTAACTCCAGATGATTCGCAAGGGCAAACGCTTCGCTGACAAGCACTTCACCTGGACGAGAGTGATCAATCGGGCGTCCTTTGCGAATGAACACCCGATTCAGTGTTGGTTCGGAGTAGGGGGGGAGAGAGATGAAACGTCCCATCGCAGGTTCGTTCAAACCGGGAACGTCGATGACTGCCTGATTCACAATTCGCAGATCGAGTGCAGCGATTCCCGGGATCTGACGCAGGCGTTCGCCAATGGGCTTCGGGGCGCGTTTCACACCTGCAAAAACCTGAGCGAACCGGTACTGGTTGTAATAAGTGTCTCTGGTTCGTTTGAGGTAGCGATGGGTGCCGACGGCCATCATGAGAACTGCCAGCCCGCACGAAATGACCAGTGCGATTGCCAAAGCTTGCGCTGGCATCTGCAGAAGGTCACGGTACATTTTGCGATCAAGAGCAGACATCTCAAACAACAGTCTCAATGCCAGAACGACTCGGTCTTTTTCGACCAATCTGAGTCAAGATGTGATATTGCTAACGCCTGTTCGTTGATGATGACAGGTAGAGTTCGTAACTGGAAATTTCACCATTTCAGATCACGAACGGGAATCTTCTCGGTGTTCTTTTTATCTGAAACGATTTGACCATCACTTAATGTAATTACGGAATCTGCCATTTCGGAAATCATCGAGTTGTGTGTAATGACAATCGTTGACGTCCCGATCTCGCGATTGATCTGCTCAATGACTTCGAGCACAGTGATTCCGGTTTTGACATCCAATGCACCAGTCGGTTCGTCGCACAGGAGAACGTCCGGACGTTTCGCAATCGCTCTCGCAATCGCAACTCGTTGTTGTTCTCCTCCGGAAAGCTGGGATGGGAAGTGATTGATTCGCTTTCCCAGACCAACGAGTCTCAAGGCTTCGGCAGGAGGGAGCGGGTTGTCAACGATTTCGGTGACGAGTGCGACGTTCTCCTGAGCAGTGAGACTGGGGATCAGGTTGTAAAACTGGAAAACAAATCCGACATGCTGACGGCGAAATCTGGTGAGCTGTGATTCGTTGGCCTCTGTCAGATTCTGATCCCGGAACAGCACCGTCCCAGAGGTCGGGATGTCGAGCCCGCCAAGAATGTTTAACAAAGTCGACTTGCCACTGCCGGAAGGGCCCAGCAGCACAATGAATTTTCCTTCATGAAGATCAAGGTTGACTCCACGGAGTGCCTGGACTTCGACCTCGCCTTGTCCATAGATTTTTGTGACTCCGCGAACCCGAAATACAGTATTCATATAGTGATACAAAAAAGCCCTCTTCCATGTTCATTGGCAATGGAAGAGGGGGGGATGTTCGTGTCAGGTCAATGAAATTATTGAACGGCGTAGTCACCTTACAAGTACGATTTCATGAAAATCGAAGCCCAGGTGAGGGCTGATCACTACTTCGCAGCAGTGTTGAAGCCGAAGTCGCGTTTCAGGCTGCGCCAGACGGAGTGAATATGGTTTGCAGGGTTCCCCTGTGGGTCGTCCTGCACATTGATCAGTTCAAGAACGAATGTCGGACCTTCCACGCGGTAGTAGTGTGGAACTCCAGGTTTGGTTCCGCCGAGCCACGCAAAGTGGACGTTGTCGAAGCCAGCCTCTTTGATTTCGCTGAGTTGAACTTCGGAAATCGCTGGAGCAAGGTGGCTTGAATAAGTTTCAAGCAGCTTCCAGAGAATGGCCTTCTGTTTCTCGTTCAGGTCCTTAGCGCAAATCCCTTCGCCAGGTGTGCTCGGAGGATTTGGTTTGTTGTTGTTGCGATAGTCACCTGGTGCCTTGTCGGCGATGACTGTCTTCTTGAGCTGATCTTCAGTCATTGAGTCCAGAAGATCGAAGCCGAACTGTTCTTCGTCCGCCAATGTGCGAGTGCCAACTGGTGGACCATCTTCAATGTGGGTCTTGACTGTGGCTGGGCATGCTCCCCAGAAGCTTGGGGTGTCACCAATCACAATGCCATCTTTAACGACGAAATTCAGGGACAGGTGGTGCCCTTCAAAACTGTATCCCCAGGTTCCTTCCATGGCAGGTGTTCCGAAGATCGTCATGAAGTAACGCAATGGATCCCGAAATGGCCCGCCCCCTTTTTCGTCTTCCAGAAGATTGTTTTCGAGCGCCAAAATTAATCTGGCTTTCTTGTAACCTTCCGGGCTGAGTGACGATTCAATCAACTTAAAGCAGAGGTCTCGTTGAAACTGTGGCATCTCGCGAAGCTGGATGCCTTTTCGGACTGCTTTCGGAACGTTGGTCCAGTCGGTTCGCTCTTCGTGCTCGAATGGCAGCACCCCACGTTTGAGCTGTGCTTTGCTCAATCCGGCGATGTAGTTTTGAGCAGCGGTTGTCATGTCCTTGGCGAGTTGACTTGATTTGCTCGCATCTGCAATTGCACTGGAGGCAACTGCAAATACCAGTGCGACAGACATTGCCAGAAATCTCATAAATCTTGCTTTCGTCAACGAGGAATTTGGAGTTTCTGTACCGACCCGGTTTCAAATCAGTTTCAAGATTGTAGAGCGGTCCTGCAGTTTGCTCTACCAAGTGTCCAGTTCGCAATTCGGAACTTGCAAGAGTTGGTGAATTCTTCAAACAAAAAAAGCCGCTCCTTCCTGAGAAAGAGCGGCTTACTGAAGATTTTGATTGTCAGTGTTGAGGTAATCGCTGCTGACTTTGCTTTGTTCTCTTCGCTTACAGTTCGTTCAGTCCTGCAGGAACCTGATTGGCCTGTGGGTTGAACATGCCTGGGCGAGGGTAGTGAGAAGGAAAGTTTGAAGTGTTGTTGAAGTTGTAGTTGCTAGGAACGTTGTTGAAGTTTGGAGCGTTCATGTTTCCGTTGTTGAACGCTGGGGCACCGTTCCAGCTGTTTGACAGATTGTAGTTCTGGTTTGGAGCTGGGAAGTTTGGTGTGCTATTGAAGTTGTAGTTGTTAGGAACGTTGTTGTAGTTTGGAGCGTTCATGTTTCCATTGTTGAACGCTGGGGCACCGTTCCAGCCGTTTGACAGGTTATAGTTCTGTCCTGGAGCTGGGAAGTTTGGATTGACGTTAGGATAGTTTGGTGTGTAGTTGCTGTTGTTGAAATTGTAGTTGTTTGGAGCGTTGTAGTTCTGACCAATGTTCAACTGGTTGCGGTTCAGGTTTCCTGAGAGCAGCATGCTTGGAGCATTCTGGTTGATCAGGGTTTTTGCAGCCTGAACATCGGCGTCGTTGTCTGTTCCACGGTATCCGGTCACCTGAGTGTTCACTGTGACATCTGGAGTCACTCCGCTTCCGGACATTTCGCGGCCATTTGGGCTGTAGAACTTTGCTGTGGTCAACTTCAGGATCGCTGGGGCAGAGTTCATTGGGAAGTGGGTCTGAACAGTTCCTTTTCCGTATGAAGTTCGGCCGACGACGATTCCTCGATCATTTTCCTGGATTGCTGCTGCAAAGATTTCGCTGGCACTTGCTGAGTTGTCGTCGACAAGGACCACCAGTGGGACAGCCCAGGTCTGGGCAAACTTTGCAACTTCCTGAGTGTTGTCTGATGCGTTACGACCTTTTGTGGAAACGATCACACCTTTAGTCAGGAACATGTCAGAGATTTCGACACAGACATCCAACAGTCCACCTGGGTTTCCTCGGAGGTCGAAGACCAGATTCTTCATTCCCTGATTGTGCAGAGAGAACAGAGCCTTTTCGAGATCCACCTTTGAAGACTCAGAGAACTGCTTCATGCGGATGTAACCAGTTGCAGTTGCTGGGTCGATGATTTTTACTCCAGTGACGCTGCTGACATAGAACCGGCGACGAACCATTGTTCCGCGAAACTTCTGACCGTCGCGGCTGATATCAACTGTGATTGAAGATCCGGCTGCACCGCCCAATCGATCTGCGACTTCGTTCAGGGTTCGTCCAGCCATGTTCTGCTGAGCGATTGCGACGATGAGGTCACCTTCTCGCAAACCCAGTTCAGCTGCTGGGCTGTTTTCGACAACCCCGATGATTTCCACTCCCTGAGCATGAGCTTTCAGTTCAACACCCACCCCGACAATGTTTTCTTCCAGTCCGGCAGTCATGACTGTGTCGAGCATTGCACCTGGGGCACCGTTTCCTGCTTCAGGCATAAAGGCTGAGTATTTATCCAGTGAGTCCATTGTTCCGTTGAAGAATTCCAGTGCGACGGCTTCACGTCGAATCCCTGTTCCACGGCTGACCAGTTCGGAGACAGTCTGCATCAGAGCCAGTGCCTGATTCGCATCACGGGCAACCTGAGTCTGAGCAACCTGCTGCAACTGCATCTGAACGCTCTGCAATGCCTGAGTGTTCTGGTTGACTCCGTTTGCTCGCAAGAATTCGCTGTTGTTAAGGGCCATCATCACGCCCATCACTGCTGCCTGTGTTCGCACTTCATATGAAGGTGGGTTCACATGGCGGGCATCGACCATCTGAGATGCTTCACGAAAGACTGTCTGCAGCTGGTTGAAGTTGCTGCGAGCCAGGAAGGTCTGCATCTTGGCGTTTGTCGCCCGCCCGCTGATTTTCAGCTGGGCGTCTTCTGCTGTGGTGCCGGAATTTCCCGACACCGCGGTTTTAAGTGGGACTACATCCTCCCGAGCGAGCGGTATCCCATCATCATTATTAATTGTCTTTTCGAAGCCAGCGTGCATGACTGGCGAAACGATTGAGCTATTTGATGGAGTCGCGACAGCTGGCAGTTGGTCGTTGGTGCCCTCGGCTTTTGCGGTTCCAGAGATGAGCAAAAGAACCAGTGCGAGTGCGATTTTGACCGAGTTGCTCAAGGCTGTGGGGTTTTTAGTCTTCATAGGAGTCATTCCTGATTTGATGGTTTGTAATGTTAGCTGCGTTCAGAGTCGTTCTGTACAAAATTTGCTAGTGAGCCATCGGAATTGGGGCTGCCGAGACAGTTACAGCGGCTGGGCGATCAAGGCTGTCTACCAGTTCACCGCGAAGAACTCGTGTGGTTGTTGGAGCCTCGACTCCGATCTTCACTTTTCCGCGTCCGCATGAGATCACCTTGATTACAATTGAGTCGCCGATTTGGATCAGTTCGCCTTTTTTTCGGGTGAGAACCAGCATGGTGAAGCTCCGTTTCCTTGGATTAACTGTTACTGTTGAACATGTCTTGGCGAGGTGATTTTCTTTGTTTGCCTTCTCGCCATCTGAAAAAGATCTAATGCAGTCGCCGTGCCAATTGCTTTTTGTAGTGGTTTGAATTATGTGTAAGTGCTGTTTATGGTTAGCTATACGTTTTGTGGAAATTTTAATTTTGGATTGGGGTTGACACTGCTAGGTGCGTTCTCTTGTAAACCGTTCACAGCTTTGCAACTCATTCTGGCGACCTTACAACCAGATGCGTGATCGAATTGTAGACGAACGGCATTCCCTGCCGGTTCAAAAATTTCTTGAGGCGTCCACGATTCGATAATAAACCGGCGTACACCATTGCAGAATTGGAAGAGTTTTTCTTAAAGGAAATCTTGAGCTGTTTTCTCCATTTTTGTGTGTGACGTTGATGAGAAGTTCAGGCACAGGCGACCAGCAGGCAAGAATTGCTGGACAGTCTGCTTCGCCTCTCGATGGCGACATGCTCCCAGCGATGGGCGAGTCGGGGGGAAACTCGATATGATCAGTGGTCTCAGATTGAGAAGCGATTCTCGTACAGCGACGAAATCAAGGCTTGGATCTGGTCCTGCGACGGTGATGAGTCTCCCCGGTCGATGAAGGGGGACCGTGGGACTGGGTTTCCTACCAGTGAAGATGACAATGCAGCAGCGGATTGGAATTGGTCACGACACTCACCGGCTTGAGGCGGGGCTCGATCTCTATTTCGGGGGAATCAAGGTGCCCCATGAGAAAGGCTGTGTTGCTCACAGTGACGGAGATGTGCTTCTCCATGCGTTGACTGATGCCATTCTGGGAGCACTTGCCTGGGGGGATATTGGAGACTGGTTTCCAGACACAGCCCCTGAGTTCAAAGGGGCGGATTCCAAGGTGTTGCTGAATCGCGTTCTGGAAAAGGTGTTTGCCGAAGGGTGGTCAGTGGTGAATGCCGACTGCATCATCTTTGCTCAACGTCCAAAGCTGGCTCAATTGAAATCAGAGATTCGCGACTCTGTTGCAGGGCTGTTGCGAGTGGAATCCACGCAGGTCAACGTAAAAGCAAAAACTGGCGAGCACGTAGGTCCGATCGGGCGACAGGAAGCGGTCTCAGCGGAAGTCGTCGTTTTGCTGAGCCGCGCATAGTTTCTGATTCAACTGAAAATCGATCCTGAGTCTCGTCTTGGATCATCAAGTAAGACAAGCTGTTCGAACTCAAACGGTGAATTGTGGCTGAACGTATTTTGATTTCTGGAGCACAGTGTCATTTTCCGGAAGGGGCCAGGCTAGCCAATGTACTTCTGGAAGGATCAAAGATTCTGGCGATTGATCCACCGGCAACGACTCGTGTGGATGAAACGATCGATGCAACCGGGTTACATTTGATCCCCGGCGTGATTGACGATCAGGTTCACTTTCGCGAACCCGGGCTTGAGCACAAAGAAGATCTGCACACAGGCAGTCTGGCTTGCGCCAAAGGGGGCGTGACAACGTTTCTGGAGATGCCGAACACCAATCCGGCAACGGTGACGCTTGAAGCCTTGCATGACAAGCTGGATCGAGCCGCCAGCAAATCCGTTGTGAATTACGGATTCTATATTGGAGCGACCGCAGAGAATCTTCCGGTCTTGCAACAGGCCAAACGGACGCCGGGCATCAAGATCTTTATTGGTTCGAGCACCGGGAATCTTCTGGTTGACGAACAGGAAGCGCTGGAACGCATCTTTGCGGAAACAACACTGCCGATCTGTGCTCACTGCGAAGATGAGACAACAGTTCGCAGTAATAAAGACCGAGTTGGCGCCAGCGCAACATTGGAAGACCACTCTCGAATCCGTGATCATGAGGCCGCCCTGATCGCAACAAAGCGAGCCGTTGATCTCGCGACTCGTTACCGACATCGCTTTCATGTGCTGCACGTCTCAACGGCTCAAGAAGTCGAGTTTCTGCGCAACAGGCCAAGTTGGGTGACAGCAGAAGCATGCCCGCATCACCTGTTCTTCAATGTCGATGACTACGCTCGACTGGGAACTCGGGTGCAGATGAATCCTTCAATTAAACTCGCCTCGGACAATGATGTGATCTGGCAGGGGCTCCGTGATGGGGTGATTGAAGTCATCGCGACGGACCACGCACCGCATACGCTCGAAGAGAAGGCACAGCCTTATCCGAAATCCCCATCAGGGTTGCCAGCCGTTGAGAACTCTCTCGCACTGATGCTCGATGCATGCAACCGCGGACTATGCACACTGGATCAGATCGTCAGCTGGATGTGTGCTGCTCCTGCGAGAATTTGGGACATGCAAGGCAAGGGAGCGATTCGCGAAGGATTCGACGCCGATCTGGTTCTGGTAGACATGAACCTGAAGCAGACAATTCGCGATGCCGAGCAATTGACTAAGTCGCAGTGGAGCCCGTGGGACGGTGTCGAGCTGACAGGGTGGCCAGTGCGAACTCTTGTGTTGGGCAAGACCGTGTTTCACGAAGGACGCGTGGACGCCAATGCTCGCGGTGGTGAGGTCACCTACCATCATTAGGCCGTGCGATCTGCCCTCAGTTGAGTTCGATAGAAATAAGAAATGCCCGGCATGATCAAGTCATGTCGGGCATTTTTGTTTTAGGAGCACTTCAAGGTTTTAGACCGATTTGGTCTTAACGATGCCAGTGGTGTTGATGTTGGTGTTGACGTGGCGGATATCCTCCACCTGGATATGGTGGACGTGGTGGGTAACCCACTCCTGGGTATTGCGGCCAAGGTTGGCGCGGTGGATACGGCGGCCAAGGTTGACGTGGTGGGTACGGCGGTCGCCCCATGCCACTTCCAGGTCCACCGATACCGATTTGCAATTGTCCAGGCCCGGAGCCAATGTTCATGTAAAAGCCTCCTCCTCCTCCGCCATGACCACCGTGTCCGCCATGTCGGCTGTCACCTTCGAGTTTGGCGATCGTGGCGATGATACGATTCTGATTTGTTGCAGGATCGTCTGGAAGAGCTTTGATCTCTCCACTGCGGCGTTTCAGGAATTCCTTCTGAGCTTCTGTCAGTCCTGAGGTTGTATCGATAACCGAATCGAAGCTTTCGAGGGCGGATTTGTCGCTCAGCAGTTCCGCGTTTCGCAGTTGATCAAGCAGATAGCTGTAAGTGGCGATCCCTTGAAGCGAAGTCTGATTGAGATCCACTTTCATAGCAGGTTCGTCTCTTCGGCTAGCGCCAGCGAGTTTATTGCTGCTTTTTGTTGAAGCAACAACGTCGTCATACTTCAGATGAGTTGCTGCCTGTTCGATTCGTCCCAATGCGGCTTTGTCGTCCGAGCTCTGAGCAATCTTTGTTGCGAGATTGAGCAGATCTTTAGAACTCCCTGCTTTGTGAGAGCGAAGCAGAATTCGTTCGCCTTCCGCCAGTTGCAGGGCGATGTCGGTGAGTGCTGCGGCATCCTTAGCTGACCAAGCCGGACCCAATAGCGTGATGTCGACATACTGGTTAAAGGCAGGGTCGTTCAGTTCATTCGGGATCGTGTACACCGGCATTTCTTCTGCCACGACGGCATCGTCTGCTGGTGCTTCTGTCGCCGTCTGGGCAACAGCCGGTGACACACACAGTCCTAGTAGGACTGCCAGTGCTCCGGCGCAAAACGAGAACTTCTTCATGGTATTCCTTTCAGTCGAGAAAACGGTTCAAACCATTGTTCCCCATCCTGAGGTCACCGCAGGGAGGCATCCGTGACGCTCCCGGTCTTCTGCGTCGCTGCGTGTTATTCCGCTGCGACTGGAGGGGCTACTCGTGTCAGGTCACTGCCAGACACTTTGTAAACAGCCCAAAAGTAGGGATGAATCCAGGGATCTCCTGGCCCTTCAGTGCGACGGTCTTTGAGGAACGCTCGTTGAGCATTCGCCACGGCCCGAGGTGTGGTGTCTCCGTCGACAAGGGACTTGAAAGCATGATTCATGATTTCAGATCCCGTTGCGTCGTAGACATCCCAAACACCGTCGACAACTGTTTTCACTCCGGAGTGCAACAAGGCCCGTTCAATTCCAAACAGCTCGTCGCCTGCGATGGGAGAGCGATCTGCCAGCCCTGAGTAACAGGCACTTAGCACTGCGATACATGCTTCTAAACGAGATCCGTAGATCTCACCGGCCATGAAATTTCCATCATTTTCAGAATCGCTGTGACAAAGAAGATGGCTGGTTAATGGTGCGTCTGGAATGTTCGTACCATGGGTTCCAATGAAGACCAGGCCAGGTCGCTTCATCAGGTTTTGCATTGTCTTTTCCGTGACATTACTCCCTGTGGCGATCGTTTTGAGTTGAGCAGGAAAGCTCCGTCGGACATTTTCGAGATCAGAGTTCACGCCGGGGAGAGGAGCCGCGTTTGCAAACGAAGCGATCCCGATGGCGTTCACTTCTCTTGCGACCTGATCTTCCTTCTGCCGCAAGATTTGCCAGGTTGCAATTGAAGGGGCGTAGACGAGATTGACATCCTGTTCAATCCAGAACTTGGGCATTGCGGATTCGAATGCCCCGCGTTTCGTAGTGTCTGTTTCTGTGACAAGAGCCGCGAATGGGAAGTAATGCAGCAGGTGTTGCGGCACGATGACGATCGTTTCGGCCTGTGCAAGCTGGGGGCGAATCGACTGTGGAATCAGTTCATGCCAGAATCGATGGAGATCGTCCTGCCATTTGCTGTTAAACGGCTGGCCGGGAGGAGTATTTCGAAGGAGTTTGCCTGCCGCTCCTTCCATCTCATTCAGGAAGGTTCGAACTCTGGCGATGAACTCTGGCGTTTGAACAGGCGACCCGTCCTGCTGGGTCAACCTCACTGCGGTGATCTGAGGCGTCTGTTCAGCACTCCCTTGAATACAGAGGACCCAGGCTTGTTCTTCGCCAAGGAAATATTCCAGTGCCACCACTTTCTCTGGCCATGCCTGAGCGATTGCAGGGGGCTCCGCGGCGTGTGCCGCCTTGTTCGTAACGGGGGTGGTGCTGAACTCAAGTATCTCCTGCAATGCTCGTGCTTTGGCTGTCTCGATCATTTGCAGTGCGGTCGTATTGTCCCCGCGTTCGAGAAGGAGCTCGACAAGTCGATTAGTGACATAAGCACGTCTGGCCAGAAAACCAGCCTGACCCAGTCCGATCACGTCTCCAGGGAACTGGTTGCGTAGGTATTCTGAAAGCTGATGTGATCCGTAAAGCGAATCGTAAGCGTTCCGCCTGAGTTGTTGAGAACGCGTTGCATCGGCCTGACGCGCCAAGCCTAATTGGGCAAGTCCTTGCAAACGCAGAATTCCTTCGACACCAAGAATCGAGCCCATCTTGATGTAGGCTTCCAGTGCGTGGTCGCAGGCAGCGAGGCACTCCTGGAATCGTTGGCGCCGATGGTGGAGTTGGGCCTGAACTTCAGCAGCGGCCCCGCGCGTGGCATGGTCGCTTTTGTTGTCTGATGTCAATTCAATCGATGCGAGTCGCACGGCCTGACGATTGGCACCCTCTTCCAGTTGTAGGTGTCTTTGTTGCTCTGGGAGGCCAGCGTTGATGGTGTAGATCGTATCTGCCAGTGCGGCGTAGTGCCGAGCCAGGCTGACCTTCGCTGCGGCCTCATGGTCAGGGCCAATTTGGGTTCCGAGTGCCAGTGCCTGACGATATTGCAGCTCTCCGCGGAGCCAGTGGGAGAGCAGCTCATAAAGTGTGTCACCGCCTCCGCTGGCTGCGAGCATGGTGCGGTTGTTCAGCCCGTTCTGAACTTGTCGTAGCAGGAAGTTGCCGTAATTGTTGTGAATGCGAAATGCATCTGCTGGCGGTGCGGAATTGATGTCCTCCAGCGCCGCTTGAAATTCGCCTCCAGCAGTCGCAGCGAGGGTGGCACTAGATTCTGCAAGTGCGACACCGCGATACATTTTCGCAAGACGTGCTGAACGCGCCCCTGAGTTGGCCTCTGGTGAATTCAAGACTTCTACTGCAAGATCCCATTGTCCTCTTGCGAGCAGATCTCTGGCCCAGTCGATTACCTTCAATTCAGGGTCACCATTCGGCTCAGGTGGATTGGTTCCTGTAAGTCGATCCTGGATTTCAGAACGAAGGGTCTTGAGGTGATCCGATAGATTGTCGCGGGAGAGAATGTCTAGAACATCAGCCAGAAACGGTGTTGGTTGTCCGTCACTGGTTGCTTTGAGCAATGTTTCAACTGTCAGCTGATCAGCGAGGTCTGGCGAAAGCTTTGCAAACTGATCTCTGAATGCCCGGCTTTTCTGAAGAAGGTTCTCTGCGGATTTCTGATCGATCACATGGAACGACGCGGTTTCATCGGCCTGATGCAACCTCAGTAGATATCGACCGGGAGGGAGGCCATTTTCGAGTTCAGCTGGTCGGTTCGGAATGTCCGACCAATGGAGCGTCTGGACTCCTGCCGCGAAGGGGAAGTCCCATTTTGTGCGACCGTATGTTAGTGTGCAATTGTCGGCAGGGAAATGAGGCTCGGTGCTGCGAGCGCTTCTTCGGATTGACACTTTGCCACTGAGATTCCATCCCTCGTGGATAGGGGTAAGCAACGATCTTTCTCCGAAGTTTCTGACGATCTCTCCGCTTGCCAGTTGGTCCAAATGACTGACTGCAACGGTCATCACATTGCTGTTTCCGGAGAGGTCACCTCGGCTGACGCTGCCTAATGGGGACAGGGATGTCGACTGCGATGGCTCTGTGCTGTTCGCGTCAATGGGAAGCCGAAGGAAATGAGCCTTTAAACCATTACGTGTGATGAAGTAGCCAATCTGATTCTGGTTCTGTCCCGGTAGCGTGGGGACCTTTTCGACAAGAATCTCTTTGTTCGAATCTTCGCGAATCAGAATTCCTGGCTGTGTGAGTGTTTGTGCTTGAGTCAGTGCTGGAGTTGCTGCCCAGACGATCAGAAAGAGTCCGAGTTTATGGACTGCCTGAATCCACTCTGGTTGAGTTGATCGAGATTTGGTTCTCTCGCTCGGCATGTCGTCATTCCCCATTAGTTAACACGTCTGACCGGTGCTGAGTGAATTTCTGGCATCTATAGTGTGATAAGAATGGATCGCGTTGTTTCTACTAACGACTGCGACATTCTGGGTGGTAATGCGAAATGTGACATGTTGCTTCACGGCATGCATGCATTTCCGGCAGTGGAGTAGCTGCTCCTTATTGCTTCATTCGCAATACGGTGTTTGAGGTTCTTTCGCGGCGATTTGTGGAGCCTTTGGTGTTGTGCTTTGTTGTCGGAGGTTGTTTCTCTCCGCAGGGAGTGTGTCTATCTTTAACTACAGTTGAGTATGAATTGGACGAGAATTCTTTAGTAAAACATTCATTTATTGTCTGCGTTTTCGATTTTTTTTGTGCATGCATGAACGATGCGTTTATGTGTTTTTCTGATTTTGTTTAGTGACTCGTGCGGCCGCTTAGCAGTCTTCTGAGCAGGGAAAATGCTGAATGTCGGGCGTCTGAATTGCTCCGTAGTTTTCAATATTGCTTGAGATCGCTCGTTCACTTCGTTTGCGATAAATTGGATCGAGTTCCAATCGAGTGCACTCGCTTTGGGCGCGGCGGGGACGGTCTGGAAATGCGAACATGCGGTCAACCAAAGTGGTCGACCGCATGTTCGAGAATCAGATTGGCAGTGGCAGGGTTTCTGTCACATGAGAGGTGTTCGCCTATTTGAAACGAATCGCATTGTCGTCGCTGTAGGGACTGTTTGCGTCGTTCTTCAGATTCGGGCCGTTACTCATGACCCATGTTTCTCCATTCGATTTGCTCTCGTACTCAAATGGTTGCCCAGAGTGTGCGTCGAGTGGGATCGATTTCAGATACTTCGGGGAGAGCTCGGAAAGGCTGGCCGGATACTTTGAATTGTCCTGACGGTACATCGCCAGTGCTGTTCCGATGAGAACGAGATCGCGACGAACACGTGCCCGTTCGTCGGTGAGTCGTCGTTGCCACCAGAGTGGCCGCAGCGACATTGCCATGTTTTCACCGATCAGTCGACTGGCAGCAACGGGGTCGGCCTTGAGCAGTGCGGTGAACTTTCGAGGATCAGCATCGTCGCTTTCTGTCCATTTCTCATACTGAGTATTGAGTTCAGCGAAGAGCTTATCTTGTTCTGTACGGTCTTTGGTTGCGAGCGCTTTGACAATCAAATCCCAGATTTCATCTGCTCGGCTTAGTGCCAGATCCCATTTCAATGTGGAAAGATCAGGGATCTCACTGGGTGGAAGGGTTTCCTGACCGGGTAATTCGAAGAAGCCAGAAACGGAGATCAAGTCGGTGCTGAGCAGTTCGATCTCTTGATGCACGATCGCCCGTTCACCGATATCGATGGCGCGATCAGCAGAATGAAGTGGGGGGAGTTCGCTGAGCGCTTTCGCGAAGGCTTCGAGCTGAGGTTTCGTCAGCGTGCCACTCTCGATCAGTCTGCATTCTGCATGGCAGATGATGGCATCAACAACATGGGCTTTTGCGACCGAGACATCAAGTGGCGAGCCATCAATCAGCAGCCAGGCGAGTCGGTGTCCGGTCATGAAATCTTGAATGCAGGCGTCGATGTTCCCTTGCTGAGCGTTTAAAAGTGCACGAGCAGCCAGCATCTTCGAGATGTATTGAAACCGTCGTTCGACATTGAGTGCTGCAGAAAGCAATCGGGGCGGCTGTTCGATGGAGAGCAGGGGGACATAGTATCGCGGCTTGTGAGACGCCTTCGTGATTACTTCCAGCATCTCTTTGTTGGCTTCTAGATATTCGGCGACACGAGGAAACTGCTTCGCTGTCCACAAGTGCTCTGCAGCGGCGAACATCTCTGCCTGAATATCGAGTGCAGTACCGTGAGCGTTCTCTGGCTTGACGCCATCCAGCGTCAGTGCAAACTCTCCCAGAGTGACGAAGAGCGGAGAGTTATCTGGGAGATCTTTGACACCCATGAGTTCGTAGGTGTCTCGCTTCAGTTCCGGTTCAAATGTATTCGGCCCGAATGCTTGCAACATCAGGACGGCAGCATTTTCTTCCGGGCGGAGATCCTTGGAAAGTTTCTCGTTGAGCGTCTTCATGCTGCCGACGAGTTCTGGTGGAATCTCCGGCTTCGTGACGGAGAAACCTTCAGGGAGTCCCTTAGGTGATGGATCCGCTGCATCGAGTTGAGCGACTCCGCAGGCCAGACTGACAACAGGGACAAGAACTCTGAGTTGCGAAAGCAGCTTTCGGGAAATCGCGTGCATTGTCGATCCGCGTCAAAAGGTCGCAGGTGTCATCGGCCATCAGAGAGATCCATTGGCCCTCTTCAGAGTCCCACTTTTCGAAGGGGTGGTCAATCGACAGTCTCCAAACTTGGCTGGCTCTTCATGGAATTCCTTGCCGGCAACAGGAGTGGATTTCTGGCTCTCAAGGCTCTTGTGTTGATGTTTGATGATCCGTCCGGGCATAAAAAAAGAGCGATGCAGAAAATCTGCATCGCTCCCGGAGTCGATCATTTCCATGTTTGCATGTCGAGAATTCGACGTGCAATCGATCTTAGTAGCGGTAGTGCTCTGGCTTGTATGGGCCAGTGACTGGAACGCCGAGGTAATCTGCCTGAGCCTGTGACAGGGTGGTCAGTTTCACACCGAGCTGAGCCAGGTGCAGACGGGCAACTTCTTCGTCGAGCTGCTTCGGCAGGACGTAGACACCGATTTCGTAGTTCTCGGTTTTGGTCCAGAGTTCGATCTGGGCGAGAACCTGATTCGTGAAGCTGTTGGACATCACGAATGATGGGTGGCCGGTTGCACAACCCAGGTTGACGAGACGACCTTCAGCCAGAACGAGGATCGCTTTTCCGTCTGGGTAGACGTACTTATCGACTGGACCGCCGACGTCTGAATCTTTCTTCACGCGGATGCGTTGGATGTCTTTGCGGTTGTTCAGGTAGGCGATGTTAATTTCGGAGTCAAAGTGACCGATGTTGCACACGATGGCGTTGTGCTTCATCTTGTCGAGGTGAGCTCCGGTGATGACGTCGATACACCCGGTGGTGGTCACGAAGATGTCGCCGAAGGTGGCGGCTTCTTCCATTGTGATGACCTGGAAACCTTCCATTGCAGCCTGCAATGCACAGATCGGGTCAACTTCAGTGACGATCACGCGTGCCCCGAGGCCGTCCATTGCGTCGGCACAACCCTTGCCCACATCGCCGTATCCGCAAACGACGACTGCCTTACCGGCAACCATGACGTCTGTGGCGCGTTTGATTCCGTCGGCGAGCGATTCGCGGCAACCGTACAGGTTGTCGAACTTGCTTTTGGTGACGGAGTCGTTGACGTTAATTGCAGGCAGGCCGAGTTTTCCGGCTGCGTGCATCTGAACGAGACGGTGAACTCCGGTGGTGGTTTCTTCTGAAAGCCCCTTGATCCCTTTCAGGAGTTCCGGGAATTTCTCGTGAACCATGATCGTCAGGTCGCCGCCGTCGTCGAGGATCATGTTCAACGGCTGTCCGTCTGGCCAGAACAGAGTCTGTTCGATGCACCAGTCGAATTCTTCGTTCGTTTCACCCTTCCAGGCGAAGACAGGGATTCCGACGGCGGCCATAGCGGCAGCGGCGTGATCCTGTGTGGAGAAGATGTTGCAGCTTGACCAGCGAACTTCTGCACCCAACTCGATCAGAGTTTCGATGAGAACAGCGGTCTGAATGGTCATGTGCAGGCAGCCAGCGATGCGGGCGCCTTTGAGTGGCTTGGTGGCTCCGTATTGCTTACGGATGGCCATCAGACCGGGCATCTCGTACTCGGCGAGTTCGATTTCTTTTCGTCCCAGATCGGCCAGGCTCAGGTCTTTGACTTTGAATGGAAGGGATTCCACGGTCGACATCAGCGATTCTCCTGCAATCGGAATAAGAGGAATGACAGGCTCTGATTCGGATGAAACTCCGACCCCTGTGATTCCTTCCAGTGTGAAAACGTAATTTATTGATTTGCATGCGGTTGCTGCAAATCGCATGGCGCCGAAATCCAATGCTGCTGTGAGAACAAACGTCGGCGTCGACCGCTTCTGTCTTCAGCTTTGGAACGCATCATGTGACGGGTGAGTATAGGTAAAACTATGTCAGTGAACAGTGTTTAATCTGGATTTCAGGTGATTTGACTCGATGTGTACTGCTGGTTTGCGATGGCCTTGAGTTGGGGATTTGACGTCCAAACAGGGGAACGGGACGCGATTTCAGGAACTCAACTCTGGCAGGTCCAGTCCCGCTTGAAGTCCCCGGCACAAGCGGCGAAACTGTTCTGAAACTCCCGTTGCGTCGAGCAGATGGGAGTTTTCAAGGTGCTGTTGATGCATTTTGAAGCTGTACCGAGCTGAATCTGTGCTGATTTAAGTC
The DNA here is from genome assembly GCF_051465645.1 of Planctomicrobium limosum. Taxonomy (GTDB): domain Bacteria; phylum Planctomycetota; class Planctomycetia; order Planctomycetales; family Planctomycetaceae; genus Planctomicrobium. Next base: position 5,046,726 of record NZ_CP195790.1, read on the forward strand.
AGTGCCAAACAGTCCTGTCATTCCTCGCCGAAGATCTTGATTATGTTTGACTCGTTGAGTGCCACCCTCTTTCAGGAACTCGAAGACTTTGTCCTGATTGATCCCCATTCGCATATCAATCCACTGTCTGCTGCTTCGAAAAACCTGGCAGACATTATGGGGTATCACTACTACACCGAGCTGGCGCATTCGGCAGGGTTGCCTAAGTCCCAGATTGAAGGCCCAGGGATTTCTCCCAAAGAGAAAGTCGGCCGCCTCGTTGAACGATTGAGCGATCTCGATAATACGATTCAGGTGAGCTGGTTGCTCGATATCTGTCGTGAATTCTTTGACTTCAAAGATGAGCGGATTACCGCGTCGAACTGGGAGTCGCTTTACGATACGGCCGAGCAGAAAATGGCTCAGCCAGATTGGGAGCAACATGTTCTCAAGCACAGTAAGATCGAAAAGGTCTTCCTGACTAACGACTTCGACGATCCGCTCGCCGGATTTGATACCAACGTTTATATCCCATGCCTGCGCACGGATGATCTCGTCTTCCACTTCAGCAAGAAGCCGGTTCAGGAACGGCTGGCAAAAGCGACTGGTGTTGAAATCGGAGATGCGGCGACATTACGGACCGCAATTGGCAAGCTTTTCGAACACTTTGTCAGTAAAGGCTGTCGAGCCTGTGCGATTTCGCTCCCGCCGACATTCTCTCCGAAAAAGATCGACGTCGCTGCCGCGACAGCCGTCGTGCAGCGTGCAGTGCAGGGACAGGCTCTGACTTCTGCTGAAGAGGATGTGCTGTCCTGTTATGCCTTCTGGACGCTAACGGAATTCTGCGCGGAGTACAAACTCCCGTTCGATCTGATGATTGGTGTGAATCGTCGAGTTTATGAAGACGGTGTCTATCAGGGACAAGACCTGTATGACTCACGCGTGTCATTGATCCAGTATCGTGAAGTTCTGAATGCCTTCCCGCAGGTGACCTTTCCGATCTCTGTGCTGACACACATGAGCAATCAGGAACTGGTCAGTTACAGTTGGATCTTTCCGAATGTTGTTGCGAATGGACATTGGTGGTATTCCAATACACCAGCGTTCATTGAGATGGATACGAAGAGCCGGCTGGAGGCGATTCCAAGAAACAAGGTCATCGGCTACTACAGCGATATGTATAAGCTGGAGTTCGCCTTGCCGAAATTCCGTATGTATCGCCGGATTCTGGCTCAGGTGCTCGCGGAAGAGTTTGTTCGGCATCGCAAGTGGTCAGAAGAGCAGTCGCTCGCCCTTGGCAAGCAAGTCTTGCGTGGGAACGTGGAACGGATCTTCAACATCTGACGTTGTGTCAGGGCAAACGCACGTAAGAGTTCGTAAATCGGCAGCGGCTGTTCAGGGAATTGAGGCGTGTTCTGGTTGGCAAAAAGCGACTGTGATGCGATGATTTTCTGAGCAGTTGAGGTTCTGGGAGATTTCCACAATGAGTTCTAATCGACTTGTGTTGCTGCAAGATGGCCAGGCTCGCACTTTCGAGTTAGGCGACTCGGAGATTTTCATCGGACGCTTGCCTGAGTGCGAAGTTCAGCTTGTTTCCAATATGGTCTCTCGTAAACACGCTCGTGTCTTTCGAGAGGGGGCTGAGTTCTTTGTCGAAGATCTGGGGAGTGGAAACGGCACGTTTGTGAATGGGCAGAAAATTGCCCAAACACACCGCTTGCGGACAAATGATCGCCTGAAGTTTGGCCCTGTTCTGGTCCGGTTTGAGTCAGATGCCGAAGAGGTGGACCCGAGCCCTTCGGTCTCTCGTGTGTTACAGGCCGCTGGAAATATTGCGTCGGTGCAGATTCAGGAAGATCAGGAGCGGCCCACTTCGCTGATTCTGGGATCACTTGATGGCAAGGCTGCCTTCAGTCTGGATGTTCGACCTCAGGAGAAGCTGAAGGCTGTTCTGGAGATCAGCCGGGCACTGGCCGGAACTCTGGAGATCGAGAAGCTCCTTCCTCGAATTCTCGATTCCTTGTTTCAGATCTTTCCTGCAGCGGATCGGGGTTGCATTCTGTTGAAGGACGCGCGGACCTTGGAAATGGTTCCTCGCGCCATGAAGCATCGTCGGGAAGGTGATGATGCTTCGGTGAAGTTGAGCCGAACAATCGTGAACTCCGTTCTGAATCAGAAAAAGGCAATCCTGTCTGCTGATGCGGCGAGTGATTCACGGTTCGATGCGAGCGAGTCGATCTCGGCTCTCACGATCCGTTCAATGATGTGCGTTCCGATGTTGGACCTGCAGGGGGAACCGGTGGGGATCATTCACATTGATACCCAGAACCCTTTGACTCAATTCCGCAGTGACGACCTCGATATCATGATGACCGTCGCGGGACAGGCGGCGATCAGCTATGAAACTGCGAAGCTGTTGACGTCTTACGTGCAAAAGCAAAAACAAGACAACGAGATGAACATCGCGAGAAATGTTCAACATGCGTTGTTGCCGGAAACGCTGCCTGAAGTGAACGGGTATCAGTTCTTCGCCTCTTACGACTCAGCTCAGGCGGTCGGCGGAGATTACTACGACATCATTTCTGCGAACGATGGCCGCATCTGGCTGGCGTTCGGGGATGTTGCCGGAAAAGGGGTCCCGGCATCGCTGGTCATGTCGCGAATGTCGAGCATTGTGCGAAGTGTCAGCGAGTTTGTGACAGATGCCAGTGAGGCTGTGTCGCGAATCAATGATCACATGTGTGCCCGGGCTGTTGAGGGGCGGTTCGTTACATTCGTGCTCGTGATTCTCGATCTGACTCAGCACAAGATGTCGATTGTGAATGCAGGGCACATGTTGCCAATGATTCGCAAGCCGGATGGCTCGATTGAAGAAGTGGGTGAAGAAAGCGTCGGTGTGCCGATCGGTGTCATTGAAGGTTTCCCGTTTGACGCGATCGAATGCTCGATCGGGCCGGGTGAGACCGTCGTGATTTATACCGATGGCGTCAGTGAAGCAATGAACCCCAAGAATGAGCTCTATGGGATGGATCGGCTCAGGGACTTCGTGAAGAACGGTCCCGTTCCGCCATCTGATCTGGGTGTCGCCATTCGTGAGGATGTTCGCAAATTTGCCAATGGCCGCGAGCAGAATGACGATATCACTCTGATGGTCTTTGGACGCATGTAGCCAATCGGCCCAGGCTCGGCGTTGGTGTTCCGTCAGCGCCGGTTGAGTGGTGGAAGAGGTCGCACCGCAGTGTGCGGCCTCTGGGTCGCAAGCTCGATGAAACTCGGAGCCGCAGAGGCTAATTTGCAGCTTTGGGTGAGGACTGCCTTGCAGTGGCGTTCGCGGAACTCTCTTGAGCCTGACGTTCGAGTCGCTCTTTCAGTGCAGTACTGGCAGCTGGTCCACAGATCAGGCGAAAGTCGGGACCGCAAATGATATCGCCGGTTTCCTGATCCACTAATGCTGGTTCAGCGATGCTTCCGCTGCGATCGTTAAAGATAACGAGGCTTTTTCCTTCGGGGGCAAAGTGTTTGTTTCCCCAAGCCAGCAACGAGAAGAGGACTGGTTGGAAGTCGCGGCCCTTTTCGGTCAGTTGATATTCTTCGCGAGGAGGATGATCACAATACCGATGCTTTTCCAGAAGCCCATCATCGACAAGTGACTTAAGTCTTCGAGTCAATATGGTTGGAGCGATTTCGAGACTCTTCTGGAAAGCGTCGAAGCGAGTCGTTCCCTGCAGGGCATCGCGTAAAATGAGGATGCTCCACCAGTCGCCGATCTGATCGACACACCTGGCAACAGGGCATTCAGACTGTCCAACCCGTTTACGTTGCATTGACGATAATAGAAGTTAGTCGCTACTGTTATAGTAGTGACTCGCTGGCAAATTGATAGAGTGACAGAGTGTGCGCGAACTCGCGAGTTGAGGGAGATGTCCCTCTTATGAAAAACGTCTTGGTTTTCTTCAGAAAGATCAACCAAACGTTCTCATGTTCTCGCATGGTTTCAGCTGAGTGTCAATGACGGTCAGTTGATTTTCAGTCTCGGCAGACTTTGGTGGGGTCTTTCAGTTTCTCCGTTGTGGGGCGATTGTGAAGTCGTGTCAGGAGTCGGAGATTTGCCTGTCAGGTTGTTTTTTGATTTCTTCGCCGCCTCAAGAATAACGGCTACAACTGATGATATTGCTTCGTTGTTTTGCCCAGTTGCCTGAGCGTGTTGTTGCCTTGGGTTTGTGCGTTGGAATGCTTCTGGCCGGGTGTGCTCAGAAGCCAGGTGAGCAGGCAGTGCAAGAAGCTCCACCTGTTTCAGTGGTCTATAGCACTCCGCTTAAAGTCCCGATTGTCGAATGGGACGAATTTGTTGGTCGACTGGAACCAACGGATTTCGTGGAGATCCGAGCCCGAGTGAGTGGCTATCTGGACTCAACGAACTTTGAAGAAGGGCAAATCGTCAAGAAGGGCGATCTGCTGTGCGTGATTGACCCACGCCCGTTTAATGTGGAAGTGCGTCGCGCGACATCAGAAATCCGCCGCGCGACTTCTCAGGGAAAACAGGCGGCCGCCACTGTTTTGCAGGTTGAAGCTGAGGTGCAAGAAGCGGAAGCCAGACACGATCTGGCAATCAAGCAGCTTGAGCGATCCAGTATTCTCGTCCGCCAGAACGCGGTCTCTCAGGATGATTTTGACGTTCGCGAATCCGAAGTTCGTCAGTCTGCGGCCAATCTTCGTGCAGTCAAAGCTCGACTGGAACTCTCTCGCACACAAGTCACCTCTGCAGAAGCTCAGTTGAATTCGGCGATGACTTCGCTGGCCGCGGCAGAATTGAATCTTGAGTACACCCAGATCAAAGCACCGATTACAGGACGTGTCAGTTCGCTCCATGTGACGGAAGGGAACTTGATCACCGGGGGAGCAACTCAATCGACATTGATCACCACGATTGTTTCGCTGGATCCAATCTACTGTAACTTCGATGCGGACGAACTTTCCTTCTTGAAATATGAGCAGCTCTCCAAAGAAGGAAAGCTGGGGAGCAATCGATCGGTTCAACATCCGGTCTATGTCGGTCTGGCTAATGAGGGGACTCAGTTTCCGCACGTGGGCCACCTGAACTTCGTCGACAATCGACTCGATCAGGGAACCGGTACGATGCGATTGCGAGCGGTCCTGCCGAACCAGAATCTTGATCTGACGCCAGGGTTGTTTACTCGGGTCCGAATTCCAGGCAGTGGGCGATATGAAGCTGTTCTGATTCCTGACTTCGCGATTGGAACAGACCAGGCAGAAAAGTTCATTCTTGTGATCGACGAAAAGAACACGATTCAACGTCGAGTCGTAAAACTCGGGTCGCTGTATCGTGGGTTGCGCATCATTCGCGAAGGACTCTCCAGTGGCGAGAAGTTCGTCCTGCGTGGAGTTCAACGGGTGCGTTCCGGCTCTGTTGTGAGCGGTGAAGAAGAGGTCATCGCAATGAACGACGATTCATTGCCTGATACCGTTGAACCGATTCCCAAAGACAAATCGATCTCTCGGCAGGTCCACACTGTTCGTCCAGTCGAAATGCTGGCTGATGAACAACCTGAGCAGATTGTTGTCCCAGTTTCACAATAACGATTTCTGCACGCAGCGGCTGGTGTCACCAGACGCCGGCCGAGTCTCCGGGGCAGTGTTTCGTTCTTGATGCCTGCACTTGCTGATGACGAATTTTTCTGACAGGAATTCGAAAACAGCTGACAGAGTGGCCAACTCATTCGCACGATTTTCCAGACCGCCTGCCTCGCACGGTCGCTGATTGAATCTGGTTCATCATTATGAGGTTCGCCCATTTCTTCATCGACAGGCCGATCTTTGCCACGGTGATTTCAATCATCACTGTGGTCATTGGGGCGATTGCTTACCTGGCGCTGCCGGCCGCACAGTATCCAGACGTCGTGCCGCCTACGATCGTGGTGAGAGCTTCTTATCCCGGGGCGTCTCCTTCCGTCATTGCAGACACTGTGGCGACTCCGATCGAGCAGGAAGTCAACGGTGTCGAAGACATGCTGTACATGTCGTCGCAGTGTACGACTGATGGCCAGATGCAGCTGACGATCACGTTCAAGCTGGGAACAGATCTGGACAAGGCTCAGGTTCTGGTTCAGAACCGCGTGGCGATTGCGGAAGCACGACTCCCTGAAGACGTCAAACGTCTGGGGACCACGACAATCAAAGCGTCTCCAGACTTGCTGATGGTGATTCACCTGATCTCCCCAGAAGGGAAATACGATCAGCTCTATATCGGTAACTATGCGTTGATTCAGATTCGTGACGCACTCGCACGCGTGGATGGCGTTGGTGCTGTGAATCAGCTTGGTTTGCGTGAATACAGTATGCGTATCTGGTTGAATCCCGACCGGATGGCACACCTTTCATTGACGCCAGCAGATGTTGCTGCGGCTCTTCGCGCCCAGAACGTGCAGGTGGCCTCCGGGGTGATTGGTCAACCTCCATTAAACCGTCCCGCTGACTTCGAATTGATCGTCAGCACGTTGGGGCGGTTACTGGAGAAGGATCAGTTTGAAGACCTCGTTGTCCGCACCGGTGACGACGGTCGTGTTGTGAAAGTGAAAGACATCGCCCGAGTTGAACTCGGCGGTCGTGAGTTCACGATTAACAGCTATCTCGATGGGAATCCTGCGTCGTCCGTCGCAATCACCCAGCGTCCTGGTTCGAATGCACTGGCAACTGCGGATGCGGTGGAACGCGAGATTGAACGGCTGTCGAAGGATTTCCCGGAGGGGTTGGAGTATCGCATTGTTTACAACCCAACCTCCTTTGTTCGGGAGTCCATCGACTCGGTGATCCATACGCTTTTCGAAGCGGCGATTCTGGTTGTGATTGTGGTATTGCTGTTCCTGCAGAACTGGCGGGCGAGCTTGATTCCACTTGTGGCAATTCCGGTTTCTTTGATCGGAACATTTGCTGCGATGTCAGCGTTTGGGTTCTCTCTCAACATGCTGTCGTTGTTCGGGCTGGTGCTGGCGATCGGGATCGTTGTGGATGATGCGATCGTGGTGGTTGAGAATGTGGAACGACATATTTCCAATGGTCTCTCTCCAAGAGAGGCATCCTATAAAGCAATGACTGAGGTGACTCCGGCGGTCATCGCGATTGCCGTCGGTTTGACAGCGGTGTTCGTGCCGACAGCATTCATCTCCGGGATCTCTGGTCAGTTCTATCGGCAGTTTGCTCTGACAATCGCCGTGTCGACACTGTTGTCAGCATTCAACTCGCTGACACTCAGCCCGGCGTTGTGTGCCTTGCTGCTGCAACCGCACGGGGCGAAGAAAGACTGGTTCACTCGTGTCTGGGACTTCTGCCTTGGTTGGTTTTTCAAACTGTTTAACCGTGCGTTCGACTGGACCACTGATCGTTATGCGAGGTTTGTCGGCTGGAACTTGCGGGCGGTCGTGATCCCACTCTCGATCTATGCCGGGTTGGTGGCTCTAACTGGATTTGGCTTCACGAAAGTCCCGACGGGGTTTATTCCTCAACAGGATAAACAGTATCTGATTACAGTTGTGCAATTGCCGGACGGGGCGTCACTCGCACGAACAGACGCGGTGGTGAAGGAAGCGACAAAAATTATTCTGAAGAACCCGGAAGTGGCCCACGCGGTCGGCTTCGTTGGTTTCTCAGGAGCGACCCGAACAAACAGCCCGAACTCGGCGGCGATTTTTGCTGTGCCGCATCTTGGAAAGGATGCACACAAGCAAAAGGGGCCCATTATTAATCAGCTGGGTGCGTTGCAGAAAGAACTGTCTCAGATCAAAGATGGTAACGTCTTTGTGATTGGACCTCCGCCTGTGCAGGGGCTTGGAACATCCGGTGGATATAAGTTCCTTGTTCAGGATCGTGGTGGATACGGCCCGAAAGAGTTGCAGGCTGCCACTGACGAACTGGTTGCCAAGGCGAATCAGGATTCGACGCTGCGAGGAGTGTTCACCACTTTCCGAGCATCAAGCCCTCAGTTGTTTGCCGACATTGATCGCGTGAAAGCGAACATGCTGAATGTCCCGGTGACAAATGTGTTTGACGCATTGCAGTCCTATCTTGGAACGGCTTACGTCAACGATTTCAACCTGTACGGTCGAACGTTTCAGGTTCGTATGCAGTCGGAAGATCAGTTCCGCGATCAGGCAGAAGATATTCGTCGGATCAAGACCCGAAATGCTCAAGGGCAAATGGTTCCGCTGGGCTCCGTGATGGACATCCGCTGGGAAAGCGGTCCAGACCGAGTTGTTCGTTACAACATGTATTCTTCAGCAGAAGTGCAGGGGGATACGGCACCGGGATTCAGTTCTGGACAGTCGATCGCCACGATTGAGCGTCTGGCACGAGAAGTCCTGCCACCGGGAATGTCGATTGCCTGGACCGATCTGGCTTATCAGCAACAGCTGGCCGGAAATACGGCGTTGTTCATCTTCCCGTTATGCGTTCTGTTTGTGTTCCTTGTGCACTCAGCAGAGTATGAAAGCTGGTCTCTGCCACTTGCGATCATTCTGATCGCTCCAGTCTGTTTGCCGTTTGCATTGCTCGGTGTCTGGGTGCGTGAAATGGATAACAACCTGATCACGCAAATCAGTTTCGTGGTGTTGATCGGTCTGGCGGCAAAGAATGCAGTGTTGATCGTCGAGTTTGCGAAGCAGCTCGAAGAAGAAGGAAAGTCGTCGTACGACGCGGCGATCGAGGCCTGCCGTCTGCGTTTGCGGCCGATTATTATGACATCGTTCGCATTTATTCTCGGGGTGCTTCCACTTGCGAGAGCCACCGGGCCAGGATTTGAATTGCGTCAGGTTCTGGGAACGGCCGTGTTCTCTGGAATGCTTGGTGTGACGTTGTTCGGATTGATTCTGACTCCGACCTTCTATGTCGTCCTGCGATATCTGTCGACAAAGCTGTGGGGGGGCAAGCTGGGCGGACATAGTCACCATGGCGGCTCGCACCATTCACCGCAACATTCACACTCAGGGGCGATTCAGGCCCATACAGACCTTTCAGCAAAGACAACAGAGGTCGTGTAAGCCAAGTCTCGTTCAGGGGCCTGTCGTTGAGGCCCTGTTCGCTGCGGCTTGATGACGCTTATCGAGTTAGAAATCGAAAGATCGTTCACCTCCGTGATTCTCGCGGGGGTGATTTTTTTGATACACGCATTCGTTTGAGAGACCACTTCGCAAACCGGAATTCCTCTCAGAGCGCTGAGGTCCCGTTGAGACTCCCTTCTGCTTACAACTGATACGACCGGTGGAAACCGGGCGGGTTTTGGAGGTTCAAATACGTTTTTGGAGTGTTTGGTCAAATCTTGCGAAATCTAACGAAATCGTCAGGTATGGTGCATTTAACTCATCTCTGTATTGCGGCGAAGCATTGGCTTCTGTCTGCGGATGTATGCGAGGACTGATGCCAAGAATTGCTGCCACGGAATGCTGAACCTGTAAGAAGACTGTCAGGCGACTCAGAAGTTCAAGCCGCCGCAGTTTCTGTGAATGAAGGCCTGTTTTCACGGTCTGGACGTTGTGATTTCCGTTGGGAAGTTGAACTGCACCTTTTGACGATATTGCCCTATTCATGCACTCATTTGAGATTCCAGACGACCTGATAACACGAGAAGTGTTGCTGGATGAACTGAATGATGAGTTCATCAAAGAGTGGGGGCGACTCGCGAAACGGTCGATGCATTCCAATCCGTTCCTTCATCCTCAGTTCATCCTCGCTCAAGCCAGGTATCTGTCACCCAAGGATGCGTTCTCGTTATGGGTGGTTGAGAATTCCAATCGGGAACTCGTTCTGCTGACGCCTGCTCGTCCGGTCAGTGCATCGTCGCACATTCCTTTTCCACACCTGAACGATCACATTTCTGCTTATCAGTTTCAGGGGGGAATGCTGGTCGATGGAACTGCCACGCGTCAGGCGATTCTGGCGTACCTGCACTTTTTGAAGTCGACGCGGTTTCGCCACGGGATGGCGATGAACTGTGTGTGTGTCGATTCACCGTATGCAGAGACGCTCTACACATCGGCCGCATTGACTGGATTTCAGGTTCATCTGAATCATGTCTGGCCGCGAGCCTGTCTGAAATTGGGTGAGGTCGATCGCACTCAGCTTTTTGATACCTGCCTCTCCAAAAATCGTCGCAAGTCTCTGCGTCGTGCGCATTCCAAATTACAGCGTCGCGGAGCAGTGGAATTTCGGGTGATCAATTCCGCCAATGAAGTCCCGGCAGCGGTGGCCCGATTTCTTGATCTGGAACAGCGGGGTTGGAAACGAGATGCCGGAACTGCCATGGGGTGTGATCCGGCTCACAAGTCGTTCTTCGAGACGTTTGCCAATGCGATGGCAGCAGAAGAGGGAATTCTGTTTGGAGAACTGCTTGTTGGCGGCAATGTGATTGCATCGACATGCAACCTGATTGCTGGCAACACGCTGTTTGCATTCAAGATCGGCTGGGATTCAGCTTATGGGGAAGGAAGTCCCGGTGCCTGGGCTGAGATCGAACTGGCGAACTACGTTGCGACAATGATGCCAGAGATCGAACTGATGGATAGTTGTTCGGCCTCGGGCTCTTATCTGGATCATCTGTGGCCGCATCGTCTGGGGATGGGCAATATTGTTCTTTTCCAATCGCATCGGGCCGTTCTGTATAGCGGCGTGCGAAAGGCTCTCCGGTCTGCAAAAAGACTGATCTGGCCTGTTCTCGAACCGACTGCTCCAGAGAAATTGAATTAACCTGTCTCGGTCTCTCATGTGACCGCGCAGCAGCCTTCCTGGCAGGAAAGAAGGTTAAGCCGCGTCGACTCAAGAGAAGCGGTTTTAGCGGATTCCGCTCGCTTGCTGGATCGTGCCATCTTCTGGAGTGCGAACGACTGGATTGCGATTCGGGTTCGCTGCTGGAAACGATTCAATCGTTGTGATGATCCGCTTTGTCTGACGGAATTGAATTGAATTCTCGACGTGGACCAGCATCTCGATTGTACGGTCGATTCGGCTCTCTTTGGGAAGACCGGTGTCGCGGTAGATCGTGCATGACCCCAGCGTGTTCCCACCTTTCACAACGACATGCAGGCCGGGATACTGCGGATTTGAGAGCGACGTCGAAGGCGTAATCGTTCCACGAATGTCGATCACGGCGAACTTGTCCGTCAGTTCTTTCAGTGTGTAGAGGTTACTGACATGCATTGGTAAAGGACGATCGATGTGCTGTCGACGATCCCATGAATCGCCGGGCGACGTTTTCTTTCCATACGGAAGCAACCCGATCGTGTTGTCGACGAAGTTGGCAATCCCAGAGTCTCCGGAACTTGCTTCGATCCCCAGAACAACGTCCTGACGCATTTCAGGAGGGACATTTCGCAGGCTGCGCTCAATGAATTCCGAGAGCCCATCCACTTCAACAATCTGGTTGTCATTCCCGATCCAGAAAGAAAATCCATCGTTCACCATATCTCGATACGCGATCGTCTGCGGTGAAATGGATTCCTGAGGAACGCTCGAATCGAAATGAACCGACTCATCGGCGATCTGGTGTTGATACTTCACTCGGTCATAACGGACAGCCAGACGCACCCGTTCGTCTCGCTTTTCGAGAACCGAGATTGCCAGCATTATTTCCAGCTGAGAATGGTTGTCGCTCGTCATTCCGTTCTGGGAATGCTGCGTCAGATGTTGTTGGACGGTCTTTCTCAGCGGGAACTGGTCACCGGGTTGCAGGCTCAAGCCAAGAAACGCCGACGTTGTGTGGCTCGCCAGTTGAATCTGCCCTGAATTTGAAGAGCCTTTCTCTTCGGTCATCCACGCAGGCAGTTCCACTTCAGAATCGCTTGTCCCTGACTTTTGATTGCAGCCAGACCACGCACTCGCCAGGAGAGCAATAAGAACACACCACTGCTGACGACCGAACATGATTTCCTCCTGAACTCAATTCGCGGCATCTTGCCACGCCTGAGGCAGTCCGTTCTCCAAGAACCACGTGCCTGAGGATTTAAGCGGAAAGTACCATCCGGCGAAAAACGAAGCCAGATCATATTGGCTTACGCGTTGGGTGCGTGTAAGTCCCTGTTTTCAAGATGTTTACGTGCGTGGCTGGGAGGAGGGCATACACCGCGTGATACGCTGGCATCGCGTTGCGATGCTGATTCAGGGGGGAAGACGCTCTGTCAGTCACCCGCGAAGATCTCAATTCTGTGATCTCAATTCGCTCTGGTCGAGCACTTCCTTGAGGGCGTCGATCGCCTTCGGATAGCGGAGCGTCAGGTTGAGCGACTGTCGGGTGAATGTATTATCGCAACGTTTTCCGAGACCTGAATCGTCGCCGGGGGAAAACGTTGGCGTCGGAGCGCCGACGAGTTGAGTGATCGCAGTGTAGAACGACTTTCGTTGCAGAGGAGCGTCGTCACTCAGCAGATAGAGCGGGGCGATTGTGGGACGCTCGACTAATCTAAGAACGGCCTCAACTGCATCGTCAACATGGATGAGATTCAGCCATGCTTCTGGATTTCCTGTCAGAGGGACTCCATTCTTCAACTGGTCAATTCTGGCGATCAACCGTTGTGGCCCATAGAGCCCTGAGAGTCGCAGTGTCGTTGCTGAAGGAATGGCACCAGATTGTTGGAATTGAATGACAAGTTGTTCCGCAGTTAAACAGATCTCTCCGGCCTCGCTCTCAGGTTCACACAACGAAGATTCGTCGACGACTTCGCCATTGTTCTGCCCGTATACGCTCGTACTGGAGATGTAGAGCAGCTTTGAAATGCGACCAGTCCGTGATTGGAGAACATTCAGTAGCCCAGTGACATAGACTTCTCGTTTAGAAGCTGCAGCGGTGCGATCATACCCCACGGAATACAGGCAGACGTCTGCTTCAGGAAGCTGCTTCAAGGTGTCAGGCTGAAGAATGTCGCCGACCACGGGGTGAATGCCTTGGGACGCCCACTGACGAGCTCTTTCTTCGGAACGAGTTAGGGCAGTGACGTCATGGCCTGCTGACAGCAAACGCTGTGCGGCACGGAGTCCGAGATACCCACAACCGATGATCAAGATTCGCATTCTAGAAGGACCTCGAACTGAGCATTTTCTGCGATGAAAGTTGATGTCGGAGACTCGGTTTCGAAAGTTTGAATGCTTCGGTTGTCGCGACGGAATGACTTGAAAAACGAGCCCGTCTATTTGACCTTATAGCCGCGGGAAGAGAGCAGGGCTTTGACTTTTTCTCGCTGTTCGCCTTGAAGTTCGATGATCCCTTCCTGAATCGTTCCGCCTGCTCCACATGTCGATTTTAACAGCGTGAGCAAGTCCGGAATATGAGTTCCTTCGTCGACCAGCCCACGAATGGTGGTGACGTTTCTTCCCCCTTTGCGGCGCTCAAGGGCAAGCTTCAGTGTTTGTTTACCGGGCGGTGTCCGGACTTCTGCTGGCGGAGGGCAAGTGCATTCCGATTCGAGTTTCTCGCAGATCGCGCAATGTGGAGGACGATCAAACTGAGTGCCGGAGAACATTCCCATGTTAGTTCAATACTCTGTGTTGGAACCGGAGATCACATGGGATCGCCTGTCGGTTCAGACGGAAGTTCTGTGATGTTGAAGATGGGGAGCCAATAGCTCGGCCCATTGAAGTGATGTTCTGTTACAGGCACCAGCGTTGCAGCATCTGGACGTACATCTGCGTTCCTTTTTCAAGGTCGGAAAGAGAGACCCATTCGTCAGTGGTGTGGGCCTGAGCAATATTTCCCGGTCCCATGATGACACAGTGCTTCAGGTCCATGAACCGTGCGGCATCGGTGCCGTATGCCACCGTCCTTGGCCGAGGCGAATCGGCAAAGGTCAGACACTCTTGGACGTATGGAGAGTTTGCATCCCGATAGAAGGGGATCGAGCGAAAAACCTGATGAAACTCGAGTCCATACTGAGCCGTCAGTGACTGAATTCGCTGCAGGATTGGATCGAAATTGATCCCTGGCATTGCACGAAGATAAAGTGTGCAAATGCTCTGGGCTGCTGTGACATTCATCGCAGGATTGTAGTCTGAGATTCCCAGATTCAGCGTTGAAGTCGGAGGATCGAATTCATCGTTGCGCCATTCAGGGGCCGATTCCAACTCAGCGTAGAGAGCTTGCATGTCATTGAGAAACGGAATCATCTTCCAGTTTGCATTGATCCCCAGATTGGAGCTGGAGTGGGCTGCAATGCCTCGTGAGGTGACGCGTATTCCGCAGCCCCCTTTGTGACCATAAATGACTTCGAATTGAGTCGGTTCGCCGACGATGCCACGAGTCTCGCCTTCGACCATTTCTCGATAGAGCTGAGATCCTGAAGCAACCCGTTCGGCTCCGAGCATGCCGACTTCCTCGTCTGCCGTTGCGCAGAGATAAATCGGTTCTCGCAGAGGCCGATCTGCGATCTGGGAAATCGCTGCCAGCATGCAGGCCAGCGACCCCTTCATGTCTGTGCTTCCTCGCCCGTAAAGTCGTCCATCACGAACGGTCGGGGTGAATGGGCCATGCTCCTGAATGGACCAGCTTCCAACCGGGACAACATCTGTATGACACAGATACGCCATCCCTCCGCGACCACTGCCAAGTTTGGCAACCAGGTTTGCTTTGTGAACTCCATTTGGGTCGACATAGTCAACTCGTTCGAGGTCGAAATGGAACTCGCGTAGCCACTGCGCGAGATGGTCCGTGACGGCCACGTTGGATTTCGAGCTGACTGAATCGAACTCAATCAATTCACTTGCATATTGAACTGCGCTGGTCATAGAAAAGAAGGTCATTGGAGGCGAAGTGGATCGCCAGGAAAACGGAGATTATTCAGAGATATGGAACTGTTTTGTGACTGCAGGGCAGCGGAACGTCAAGGTGGAATTCCAATCACACCAGTCGGAGGAACGTCCTGTATCCTTCAGCAGATTGACATCCATTCTTCTCGGCGCCTGTGTTTGTTCTTCTGAAAAACAAAGGAGTCCGGCAGTATTGTAGAGCGAATTGGCTTGAGTGCAAAAAGCTCCTTGTCTGAGTCAACTGCAGCGAGCCCAAATGATCGACCGAATTGGGTTAGTCGTCGTGAGGTGGTTCTGGATCGAGGAGGTGAAAGTTGGTTTCCACTGCCAGCAGGCCACGTCTGACCTGTCGCGTCTCTGCAGAGCTGACAGGGACGACGATTCGCCCGTTGGAGAGTGGAATTTTCCATTCAAACTCCCCGGTCCTTGAGTCAACCGGGATGTCTCGATCGTCAATCTGAAGTCGAGCGCGCGGGCTGGTTCGCCCCTGAATCAAAAAGAATCCCTGAACCGTCAATGATGGAGGCTCGGACGAATCGAATGCAGCTGAAAACGTTGAGGGTGTCAGTAATCCGGCATTCTGCTGAGAAGAGTGTCGCTTTTGGGTGTGCGTGGTTGGCCCGGAATGCAGGATCGAGAAGAATCGCCCTTTTCCAAAAAGGGCCCCATATTCAATCTGAAGCGTGATCGGGCGATGGGGAATGCGCACGATCCATTCGTGGGCGTCTTTGGGGATTTCAATCTGCTGCAGGAGTTCCTTCACACCGGGGCCAGAATCATTCTGCTCAATCTGGTGAAGTTTGAGGACTCTTTGGCTACGCAAGGCATCGTGACTCATTGCTGATTCAGCCCGAGCCGCAGTTTTCCTGCTGATTGTCCATCTGATGTGCAACCAGCCGTCGATAACTTCGTTAATATCGAGCAGGTCGTTGTCATCGGACTCGGTGGCGGAATTCTTCTCTTTATCTACCGGGGCAGGTGAGGTAGCAAGAGGGCTTGAGCTTGAACTCGATAAGGGCTTGTCATGAGGCAGTTTTACCGTGAAATCGGTGTGCTGCTGATGTTTGCCCATGAGTCTCTCCTGCAGTTTGACGGTGACAGCGAGTCTGGATTGGCTGGCGAGCGAGATGCTGAATGGGAGGAAACCTGCGGCTGCTTCCATTTCGGAAGAGTGGCAACGGAGTCCATCGTCAGTCTCTTTCCCATCATCAGGAATTCCCATTCCAAAGGGAAGATCAACCAGTCGGAAGTTGAATGATCACTGGACTCTACCGCCAAGTTTCATCGCTTCCAATCAATTCCTGAATGCCATTTTTGACACGTGAAATTGACTTTTCTGGGAGGGCCCGACTCAAAAATGGGGATTCCAGAGGGCTTCGGGAAGGCTCCTTTGACTTCGCATTTCACCAGAACTAGACTCCCAGCATGGTGATCGAACGAAACAGATTCGTCTGAAAGTTGTGGCACCGATGGCTAAGGAACCCGATCGAACACGAAGAATGGGGCCTTGGCAAGCGTTGGGTTGGGCAACCCAGTTGTCAGCGATTCCTTTAGAGCTCGCAGTTTGGGCGTTCTTGGGATATTTAGCTGATCAAAAACTGGGGACAGAGCCGTGGCTGCTTGTAGGGGCAGGCATGGTTGGCTTGTGTGTTTCGATGATGCATCTCTGGCAGCTTGTTCGGGCGATTGATCGCTCTTCTGGCTCTCCATCTGGAAAATCTCGGTGAAGGAACTTGCAGCTCAGTTGGGGTTGTCTATTGTGGCGACTCTCGTTGCTTGGCTGGCATGTTTGGCTGGAGCTTGGTTTGTCATCGGGCCTGATCAGGTCAGGCCGATTCTGGTTGCGGGACTTGTCTCGCTTCCGATTGGTTTACTGTTGGTCTGCTATTTTTATGTTTTTGGGGTGAATGCCTCCGCGTTAGTTTTGGGGTCGCTTCTGCGGGTTTCAATGACGTTGGGGATCGGTGCCGCTGTTGCGTGGCAGTTGGGGATTTGGGGCAGGCCATTTTTTTTGACTCTCGGAGTCATCTATCTGGCGAATCTTGCTTTGGAAACCTGGGTGGTTTACAAGCAAAACGATTCCGCTTCCAAGTCTCGTTCGTCTTCGATTTAGTTTGTCGTTCGGGATGGCATGTGGCATGTTGACATTAGCCGCTCACGGTACGTTTCATCACGTCTATGACGCAAATGGGTTTGAACTCCCGTTTGGCGGCTTCGTGCCAGTTCATTCACTTGGGTTTGGTTTTACCAAATTCATGTTGCTGCAGTTGATCGCAGCATTTCTGGCCTTTGTGATCTTTCGTGGATTGTCAAAGCGAGTCGCTTCCGGCCAGGTTGCTCATGGATGGTTTTGGAATTTTTGGGAAATGCTGGCTGTCTATCTCCGTGACGAACTTGTTCGTCCGGTGATCGGCGATCCAGATGCCCATAGTCATAAGCATGATGATCACGGTCATCATCAGCATGTCATTAAAGAAGCCTTGCACCTTGATCCGCATGCAACGGTCCGTTCTGCGGTCAAGAGTCATCCAGCTGATCGGTTTCTTCCGTTTGTCTGGTCGAGCTTCTTCTTCATCCTGTTCTGTAACCTTCTTGGGGCTCTGCCTTGGGCTGGTTCAGCAACCGGAAATCTCAGTGTGACTTTGGCTCTCGCCGCGATTGCGTTTCTCGCAACGTTTTATCACGGCGTGAAGCAAAATGGGGTTGTTGGCTTTTGGACGCATCTCGTTCCAGCAGTGGATGCACCAGGTGCATTGAAGCCAGTTCTCGTTGCCTTGTTGTTTGTGATTGAAGTGATCGGCTTGTTCATCAAGCACAGCGTGTTGGCTGTTCGTTTGTTTGCCAACATGATGGGTGGACACACCGCTTTGGCTGCGATTCTTGGCTTCATCGCCATCGCGGTTGATAACAATTTGAATTCAGCCTTGTATGGAATGATTCTCGGCGGCAGCTTGATTGGGCAGATCGGTGTCGGTCTCCTGGAGTTGCTTGTTGCGTTCATCCAGGCATATGTGTTCGCATTCCTGTCGACCATCTTTGTTGCGATGTCGCTGCACGAACACTGATTTTTAGTACGACTATTAAAAGACGTCCGCTGCGGCGGTATTCGCGAACTTCTGGTTCAGACATTTTCAATGTGAGGAGTCTCCTAGTGAATCGTTTCTTCCAAATTTGCTCCGCCATGGTTGCGGCTCCGCTTGTGTTTGCCAATTCAGCATCTGCAGCTGAAGGTACTGCCGTTGTAGCTGAAAGTGTTGCAACCGTTTCCAACTTTGGTCCAACCATCGGTGCCGGGATGATCATCATCGGTGCAGGTCTGGGCATTGGCAAAATCGGTGCTGCTGCTATGGAAGGGATGTCACGTCAGCCAGAAGCTGCTGGCGATATCCGCGGGGGAATGATTCTCGCTGCAGCTCTGATCGAAGGGGTGACTCTCCTCGCTCTGATCGTCTGCTTTGCTCGCTAATCTGGATCCGTCACTCAAAACTCAGGTGCACCTGTTGGGTTTTCTGGGATTGAGTGACTGAATACTGTTGCAGCTCCTCTGCGGACGAAAGAGGATGAAGATATTTCATTCCTGGAGTTCTGGCGGAAGCTGTTGACAGGTAGGTGCGTTTGCGACCCCGCTGGTGGGGTGATTTCTGTGGTCAAGTCGGTTGAGTGGACCATGTGTGAGTGTCAACGTTTTCGACGCAGTCTCTGGGGGGCGGTACTTGCTGCTGTCCTGGTGTGCTTCGTCAATGGTGTGGATCTGTCTGCAGCTGAACCAGCTGCGGCCGCGGTCGACCACGATCACGCGGCGGAGGCGAGCCATGCTGGGCATGACTACAACAAGCCACCGCTCTATTTCGACCTGACAATGTTTCTGTTTACGTTTGTTGTGTTTGGCGGATTTCTTCTCGTTATGAGAGGATCTGTCTGGCAACCGTTGATTCATGGGTTAGACGCCCGTGAAGGACGGATCGCTCAGGCGGAGATTGACGCTGAAGGTGCACGTAAAGAAGTCGTTCAGCTCGCAGCTCAAGCCGAAGCGAAACTTGCTGAAGTTCATCAGCAGGTTGCCGCAATCCTGGCTCAAGCCCGATCTGAGGCCGAAGCAGAAAAAGCACAGATCACTGCAGCAGCAGACGCTGAAGCACAGAGAATTAAGCAAAACGCCTTAGACGCCATCTCCCGTGCTCGACTCGATGCAGTTGAACAGTTGGGGAAGGTGACAGACCAGCAGGTTGCCCTGGCGACCGAACACGTTGCTGGATTCCGGATCTGATTTAATGATCCACCGTTGTTGTAGGGCTCAGTATGACGCCTGCGACTGTGGTGGCAAATTTGCCCGCATTGTTAGAAATTGAACCCTTCTTGTTTGGTTAGCTGATGCAGATTGCACGGCGATCTTCAGGTGGGAAGATTTGGTCAGAGTCTTGCCTTGGTGGTGTTGGGTGAAGTGATTCACCTTGCAGAATCCAGATGAAGTCTTGATCAAAACGTTAGATTTGTTTTGGGTTGTTGTATTAAGGTTTCGTTGGTGGCGACCATGCGTGAATTGCAAATCCTGTTCGCCTGTTTGTTCCTCCTGGCATTAGGGGCGATGTCTCCTGCTGCCTCAATGGTTCAGGCAGCAGATACCGGGCATGCGGCAGCAGGCGCTCATGGTGACGATGCTCACCATGCATCGTATTCGTTCTGGTCAGATCTTCCGTTCTGGTCGTTTATTGCGTTCCTTGGTTTTCTTTTCGCAATCAAGAAGCTTGGTCTCTGGAGTCTCCTCGTTCGCAGCATGGCTGAACGTGAGAAAGCAGAGTCCGAAGCGATTAACAT
The DNA here is from genome assembly GCF_051465645.1 of Planctomicrobium limosum. GTDB lineage: Bacteria > Planctomycetota > Planctomycetia > Planctomycetales > Planctomycetaceae > Planctomicrobium. Next base: position 5,066,316 of record NZ_CP195790.1, read on the forward strand.
TGCCGAAGGTGATCTTTCAGTTGCCCAACTGGCACTGCGAGAAGCAAAAGGACGTATCGAAGCTCTGGATGGCAATATCCGTGAGATTTTCGATGAAGCAAAACGGGACGTGACCTCGACAAAGAATGACATTCTCGAAGTAGCACAGAAAGAGTCAAAAGCGACTCTACAACGTGCTCAAGCTGAGATTGAACGAGTTCGTGATCAGGCCCTCAATGAAATCTTCTCGAGTCTGGCAGACAAAGTCGCTGTACAGACAGAGAAAAGGCTGCGTACAGGATTGAGTGCACAGGACCATAGTCGCCTCGTCGACGATGCTCTTACTCAGTTTGCAGTTCGATAGTCCAAAGCGAATTGATTCCAGTTTTCCGATAGTCCGTCAGCAGAATTTCAGACATGGCCGACGTAAACAACTCTCCCCGTCCTGCACACGTCCTGGAAGATCCCAGTTCACAGGCGGTGGCGCGTGTCTATGCCGTGGCTTATTTGAATGCGGGTCAAACCGCTGGATCCAGCAATCCGTTAGAGGATCTGGTTTCGTTCCAGGAGGACGTTGTTGCCGCAAATCCTCAGTTGGCGGAGCTGCTGGCTTCGGAAGTAGTTACAACTGAGCAAAAACTGGGACTGTTGGAACGCACTGTCATTCCTGCAGCCTCTCCATATTTTGCGAACTTTTTGAAGGTGCTGGCTGAGCACGACCGGCTAGCACTGATTCCTGTCATTCTCAATGAGGCGCGAGCAGAATTCGAACGCCGCACTGGGAAAAAGCGGATTCAGGTGAGAAGTGCCGTGCCGTTGAGCGACGATCAGCTTGGCAGCATTCGAAATCGAATTCAAACTGCCCTGAATCTGGAGCCGATTCTGATTCCAAGTGTGGATCCAGAATTGATTGGCGGGCTGGTGATTCAGGTTGGTGATACTGTATATGACGGGTCGCTGAAAACGCGGCTGAAAAACTTGCGGCAGCGACTGCAAAAGGGATACCTCCATGAAATTCAAAGCGGACGAGATCGCTTCAGTTCTCCAGAAGGAAATTGAAAGCTTTCAGGGTCAGGTGCAGACCTCGGAAGTCGGTCGCGTGATCGAAGTCGGTGACGGCATCGCACGGGCTGTCGGTCTGTCCTCGGCCATGGCAGGCGAGATGGTCGAGTTCTCAAACGGAGCTCGAGGTCTTTGCTTCAACCTGGAAGAAACTTCCGTCGGTATCATCATTCTCGGGGATTACCTCGGGATTCAGGAAGGCGACGAAGTCAAGACAACCGGAACGCTGTTGTCGGTTCCAACCGGCAATGCGTTGATTGGTCGCGTCGTTGATCCATTGGGGAATCCACTCGATGGAAAAGGTCCGATCATCACAAGTGATTCGCGACCAGTTGAATATCCAGCAGCAGGTGTGGCTCAGCGCCAGCCTGTGAAGCAGCCGCTCCAGTCCGGGATCAAAGCGATCGACGCGATGACTCCAGTCGGACGCGGTCAGCGTCAGCTGATCATCGGCGACCGCAAAACCGGTAAGACTGCAATCGCTGTCGATACCATTCTGAACCAGAAGGGCGGCGATGTTATTTGCATCTACGTCGCTTGTGGACAGCGTGCAGCAAACGTGGCTTCGGTTGTGGAAGCTCTGACAGCTCACGGTGCAATGGATTACACCATTGTCGTGTCTGCTTCAGCAGCAGATCCAGCTCCATTGCAGTACATCGCACCATATGCTGGTGCTGCAATCGCCGAGCACTTCATGTATCAAGGTAAACATACTCTGGTTGTCTATGACGACCTGACAAAACAGGCTCAGGCTTATCGTCAGCTGTCATTGCTGATGCGACGCCCACCAGGCCGTGAAGCGTATCCAGGGGACGTGTTCTACTGTCACAGCCGCCTTCTTGAACGCGCTGCAAAGTTGAGCAACGAACTCGGGGCTGGTTCGATGACGGCACTGCCGATCATTGAGACCCTCGAAGGGGAAGTTTCGGCATACATTCCGACCAACGTGATTTCGATCACTGACGGTCAGATTTACCTTGAGCCGGATTTGTTCTTCGCCGGGGTTCGACCTGCGATCAACGTTGGTATTTCCGTTTCCCGCGTGGGGGGAAATGCTCAGACAAAAGCAATGAAAAAGATTGCTGGTTCGTTGCGACTCGACCTTGCAGCTTTCCGCGAACTGGAAGCATTCGCTCAGCTCGGAACCGAACTGGATCCAGCCACTCAGCGACAGCTCGACCGCGGTTACCGTATGGTTGAACTGTTGAAGCAGCCACAATACGAACCATTGGGTTCCGCCGACTCGGTCATTTCGATCTATGCGGGTACCAAAGGTTACTTCGATAAGGTTCCAGTCTCGAAGGTCGCAGAAGCTGAGAAAGCCCTGCTGACATTCATGAAGGACGAGAAGAGCGAAGTTCGCAACGCTCTGATCGAATCTCAGGAACTGACAGAAGAGATTGATTCAAAGCTGAAAGCCGCACTTGCCGAATTCCAGGCTCGTTACGACTCAACAGCAAAGTAGTTGAAATTCACTCTGGTTGAGCAGTGCCTGCATTGGTGCTGCTCAACCGATGAGTGACGTTTCAATGTGAAGCGGTCTAGGACAAGTGCCTAGCATGTGCCAGCACAAACAAATGCTCGCTAGCGAGTTGTGTGAGTGTGTGGCGGACGCCGAAACAGAATTAGAACGCTCTAGTAACTTCTCATGGCCAAAGCACGTGCACTGGTGAAACGCCGCAAGGCGGTCCGTAACATCCGCAAGATCACGCGGACGATGGAACTCATCGCCACCGCTCGATTCAAGAAAGCCATGGATCGCGCGACTGAAGCGGCTGCGTACACTCGTAAGATCAACGAGATCGTTGCGGACCTGTCGCAGGCAGATCTCGATTTTGATCACCCGCTTCTCAAGAAGCCTGATGTGACTCAGAACGTGACAGTCCTCGTTCTGACATCGAATCGAGGTTTGTGCGGCGGTTACAACGGCGGTACTTTGCGTGCTGCTGTGACGCGGATGCGTGAGATCACTGCTGCTGGGCAGAACTTGACTGTGGAAGTCTCCGGAAAGCGGGGGCTCTCTTTCATGAAGTTCGAAAAGCGTACGGTGAATCAACAGTACACGAACTTTGAAGACAAACCTGGTTTCGATGAAGTCAATGAGATCGCGGATCGATACGTCGCTGATTTCATCGCTGGACGATTGCATCGTCTGGAGATCATCTATCAGAAGTTCGTGTCAGCGGCCCGACAGGTTGCGGTAGTTGAAACATTGCTGCCATTTGGTGATCTGGCAGTCGCCAAAAGCGGTGAAAAGACCGCTGCGGTCGATTATGAATTCCTGCCAAGTGCAGGGGAAATTCTGCAAGAGATCGTACCAGCTGCGTTTAAAGCTCGGTTCTTCAAATGCTTCCTCGATGCGGCTGTCGGTGAACAGATTGCTCGAATGGTGGCGATGAAGTCAGCAACCGAGAATGCGGATGAGATGATTCGCGATATTTCACAAGAATACAACCGAGCACGTCAGTCTCAGATCACTTCGGAGTTGGCGGAAATCATCGGTGGAGCATCGGCTCTCGAGTAATCGAGATGACCAGCTGATGAAGGATCATAATTCGCTTCCTGTTATGATGGGATTGCGAGTTTAGGACAAATGCTCGACTGGCGTTTTGTCGTCCGCAGAGAACTGGGATACATCAAAGCGATAACCCTTAGCGAGGTTGATGGGCAGAATAACGAGTACGGCGGAATTCCTCAGGATGACATCATCCTGAATTGAATCAGTCTCTCCCGGATTTCGACTACCCATTACCCACTCTCAGAATACATGAGCACAGATACAGCAACTAATATCGGCCGAGTGACTCAGATCATCGGTTCTACCTTCGACGTTGAATTCGCAGAGGGGCACTTGCCGGCAATTTACAATGCCGTCAAAGTCACTGCCGAAATCAAAGGGATTCGTATCAACGTCACTGGCGAAGTGCAGCAGCACCTCGGCGGTGGACGCGTTCGTTGCGTGGCACTTTCATCAACGGACGGTATGGTCCGAGGGATGGAAGTTCTCGACACTGGCGACGCTTTGTCGGTTCCAGTTGGTAAAGAGACCCTGAGCCGCGTGTTCAACGTTCTCGGTGAGCCAATTGACGGTCGTGGACCAGTTGAAACAGCCGAAAAATGGCCAATTCACCGTGAAGCTCCAAAGCTTCAGGATCTGTCTTCCAAGACGGAAGTCTTCGAAACCGGGATCAAGGTCATCGACCTGTTGACCCCGTTCGTCCGCGGTGGAAAAGCTGGTCTCTTCGGTGGAGCGGGTCTCGGCAAGACCGTTATTTTGACCGAGTTGATCGCTCGTATCGCTCGTGAGCACGGCGGATACTCAGTGTTCGCCGGGGTCGGTGAGCGTACCCGAGAAGGGAACGACTTGTGGCTCGAAATGCAGGAAACGCAAATCGGTGACACCGGTCGCTCTGTTATCGAACAGACATGTATGGTGTTCGGACAGATGAACGAGCCACCTGGTGCTCGTCTTCGCGTCGCGTTGACCGGTCTGACAATGGCAGAATGGTTCCGCGATACAACCGGTGCTGACACCCTGTTGTTCGTCGACAATATTTTCCGTTTCTCACAGGCAGGTTCGGAAGTGTCGGCGTTGCTCGGACGTATGCCGTCCGCAGTGGGTTACCAGCCAACTCTGGGAACAGAGCTTGGGCAGCTTCAGGAACGTATTACTTCCACCAAGAAGGGTGCGATTACATCCGTGCAGGCCGTTTACGTGCCAGCGGACGATCCGACAGACCCAGCGCCAGCAACGGCGTTCAGCCACTTGGACGCATTCATTTATCTCGAACGTAAGATCTCTGAAAAGGGGATTTATCCGGCGATCGATCCATTGGCATCGTCGTCACGAATTCTCGATCCAAACGTGGTCGGGGAACGTCACTATACAGTGGCCCGTCGCGTTCAGAAGATTCTTCAGCGATATCGCGAACTCCAAGACATCATCGCGATTCTCGGGGTTGAAGAACTTTCCGAAGAAGACAAACTCGTCGTGTTGCGTGCCCGTCGTATCGAACGATTCCTGTCACAGCCGTTCTTCGTGGCAGAAGTCTTCACCGGTAAACAGGGTAAGTTCACCAAGCTCGACGAAACCATCACTTCGTTCGAAGAACTGTGCGATGGTAAGTGGGATCACTTGCCGGAATCCGCGTTCATGTACGTCGGTGGAATTCAGGAAGCGGTCGAACAGGCCGAACGGATGGCAAAGAACTAGTCATGTCTCCGGGATGTGTGGCTCTGGGCTCTTTTCAAAGAATGGGTTCAGCTGAAGGCGAGTTCCTTCGAATGCCACATTTGTTCTGGGGTGCATTTAAGGCAGATCTCAGCCTGATTTCGCTCGTATTGGTCAGAAGCGACCGCATACAATTGTGTGCGGTGGTTTCGAGCCTGCACTCGGAATGTCGAGTGTTGTTCTTCTCTTCTACTTTGTAAGTATCGCCATGGTTGCTGCTCAACAATTGCAACTCGTTCTTGTCACTCCGGAAACGACACTGCTCGACCTGCCGGTCAAGACGTTACGTTTTCCGCTGTTTGACGGATTGATTGGAATTCTCCCGGGCCGCGCTCCGCTGGTGGGACGACTTGGTTTAGGGGAGTTGAAGTTCGAGACTCCATCTGGAGCAAGTGAGCATTACTACATCGAAGGTGGGTTTGCTCAGGTCAAGGGTTCGGTTGTGACTCTGCTCACAAACCGGGCTGTTCCAGTCAGTAAGATTGACGCTGATAAAGCTCAGGCTGATTTGAATGCTGCTCTCGCCAGCACACCTGCCGATCAGGCGGCACGCGATCAGAAGAAGCACGTGATTGAACGCAATCGCAAGCTGATCGAGATGAAACGCAAGAACTAATCTGTTGCAGTCTCAATCGATTGCACAGTATGAGATATCAAGACGCAACCCGGATCAGTTTGGTCCGGGTTGTTTTCGTTTCGGGATATGCCCGTTGCAGCGAACCCTAACGCTGTGAAACGGAACTCTCAAAGTGCGCGACGGAGGCTGATTCTGTCTGTCGTCTGAATCCATTTCGACTATCGGACTAGTGATTCGGATGGCTCTGTTGCAATCTGAGTCTTCGTCGCCGGAGTCTCCTGGTGTTGCAGTGCGTCTGCCAGAATTGTCTGAATCCACTGTTCATCAGCTTTGCGAGCCGAACACCAGGTCAGATGTGGCACGGCCTCTTTGAAGTTGCCGTTGCGGTAGAGCCAGAGTCCAAATGTCTGACGAGCTGCATAATGCTCCGGGGAAGCGATCACCGCTTCGTTCGCACTGTGGTACGCATTCTTCGAGTCTCCGAGTTCGGCAAAGCACTCATGTGCCAGGATCCACTGATCAGCCGCTTCATCGCCTCTCATGACAATCGCACGTTTGATAGATGAGCGTCCCAGATTCTCAAGAACCAGCTGATACCCCACCGAATCTTCGGAAGATTGATACGCTGTTCGCAGTTGCTGCAGTGCGGCATGATCTGGATCGAAATGATCGATGAAGAAACGGGCAGGTACATAGTCTGCAAGGACGTCGATCAATTGGGTTCGGTAATCAGGGTCAAAGCGGAAGGCATTCTGCCAATGGATTGCGGCGTCGCGTTGGGCTCCTTCCAGCCAAAGGATGCGTCCCATTGCGAAATGGGCTCGAGCATTTCCCGGGCGGACAGCGACAGCTTGTTCTACGAGGTTCCGTTCTGTCGATTCGTTTCCGTCTTGCAACCAGACGAGTTCGGCCAGCTCCAGATAGGGACGAGGCTGGAGTGGGCACGCTGCGAGGGAATTCTGGAAGTGTTGAATCGCGTTTTCAAGAAGCTTTCGTTCTTCTCCCAGTACACCAGGTCGATTCAGCCATGTGTTGACGTCTTCAGGGGAGTCAAACAGGGTTCGGGCAGCATCGCGGATTTGCGAAAGTGGCATCTGGTGATTTCTCGCAGCCTGTTTCAGAGTGAACTGTTTCAGGCAGGCAAGGCCGGCGTGTAACTGCACGTGATGAGATCGTGGGTTGGCCTCAGCGGCTTCCAAGACAAGCGAAATCCGTCGGTTCAGTACATCCAGAGATTCCGTTGGGTTCGCTTCTTCCTGATCCTGTTGGGCCAGTGTGAGGCGGAGGTATTCGTTCCATGCAGGTCCAGCGACCAGTTCCGGGATCTTTTCAACGACCATCCAGCGACCAAGCAGGACGACAAGCGGAATTGTGGCAAGCCAGCCCAGCCGGATGCTTCCCCAGTTTCGTTCTGGGACAAATCGGGACTGGCGGTCGTTTTCAAAGAATCGCATCAAGCTGATTCGCCAAGCTGCGACCCCATACAGCAGAACGGTGTTTACGCATGCAGGTACATACCAGACCGAATCGGCAATCGATTGGACGAGGCTCATGATCAGGCCACTGGTGACAACGGTGATGAGACCGGCGGCTTTGGGGGAAACGGAGTTCCAGAGTCCTTGCGCACACCAAAGGAGTGATGTCAGCCAGAGCAGAATGACGAGCCCGAGACCCGTCAGGCCTGTTTCGATGGCGATTTGAAGGTAACCATTCGACGTTTCGGTTTGACTGCGCATCAAAAGTCGTGAGTGATACCACAGACCAAAGACTTCCCGATGGCTTCCGAGGCCAGTCCCTGCCAATGGAAAATCTTTAATTCCTGCCAGACTTGCATCCCAGGGATCATTCTTTACTGGCGTCAGTTTTGCGGTCTCGCTGAATGGAACGGGCTCTGAAGTTGCGGCCAGTCCCTTGTCTGCGTGATGCGTAAATAGAGGCGTCAGCAGAATTGCAAACGCGGTCAAAGCCAGTCCGATCCCGGCATGCTTGATCGGCATCAGGTTTTTATGCCAGAGAATCGAGAGCGTCAGGGTGACTCCCAGAGCACCTGACAAAACTCCTGTCCAAGATTGGGACATGAGAATCGCCAGAGTGGTGAAGAGCAGGTTGGCACTCCAGAACAGGATCAGAACGGTTTCGTGATTTTTGCCAAACCGGGAACACGATTGGCGAACCGGAATGAGCAGAAACTGAGCACGATCTGACATGCGTGTCATCAGCATCAGAACCTGTGCCGGCAGGCTCAGGGCAAGGAAGTTGGCGAAGATGTTCGGGTTTACGAAAGATCCCTTGGCGGCCCCGAGTGTTGAAGTCATCGGGTGATCATAGAACCAAAAGAATTTGCCGTTTCCAAACAGATATTGAATGACCCCAAACAGCGACATCGCTCCGCCACCGACTGCGACGATGCGGATAAAAGCAAAGACGTCGTTAATGGTTCTCAGTCGCTGCACCATCACGAAGAAGACTTCCAGTGACGCAACGACAACAACCAGATCACTCCATGTATTTGTAGGGGTGAAACTGATGCGATTCCACGTCCCGGAGAAAAGTGGAGAGCCGTCATGCCATTCTGTGAGAAGCTTGGGAACCATCGGCGACAATGCGCGAATGAGTTCTGGAGTCAGCTCCCGGCATTGAAGCAGAATCAGGCCCAACCCCAGCAGCATGATGGGTTCAAGTCCTGTGAATCGCCAACGACCATCACCGTGCCGGCATTGGTAAAGACACCATGCCAGCGTGGTTAACGTTGCGAGTCCGCAGAGCGCGAGTTGCCCAATCGCCTCCTGACCGCCCATGAGAAATGGAGCAACGGCCAGAATGGAGACCAGACCGAGATCGACAACTGTCAAAAGCCAAGGTTGCGACGCAGTTCGAGAAGCGTTTTTCGCATCTGAAATAGAGGGCAACTGAGACATAAGTGACGCTCCGGCGTAAAAATTGTGCCGGTCAGACCGGTTCAGTCTCTCTGGTGGCTACGAAACAATCGTTTCACATCATGAAACTTTGCTTCCGTGTGCCGGAGACCGCATGTTCAATTTTTATGCTCTAGACCAATATCATGACACGTATTCTTCCCGAGGACCAAATGCTCCTGAATGGAGTTCTGGTGCCTGTAGAAAGAGTGTGTTGCATTTTTGAATGAGGTGCCCCGGGGAGTGCTGGACTCTCCGGTCAACTTCAATCGAAAGGTATTTGATGTGAGAATTCGGAAAGGCGCGTGAATCTTTACCGGGTAACTCAAAATTGAGGAAGAGCAATTTGCCCGGCAACGCGGAACGCTCACTCACACTGGAAGAATGTGCAAGATGGTCCTGACAGGAAGGTCTGTTGAGACTGGGAGGGCTGGTGGATTCGTGGATGATGCAGAGCTTCTCAGTCGTCCCAGCAAGTGGATGACCCGCCAGCCTAACGTCAGAAAAGACGAGAACTTGCGTTTCTGCACTCTGCGTCGACAGCCTACGAGGAAGCGGAGGCTGTTTAGTGGGTATCGTCGATCGGCCCATAGCTGCGATCGAGTAGTTCAACAGGGTGCAGGACCGGGATGCCCTTATGGCTAGCGCTGCGGAGCATCGACTGCATCTGGAGCGTGCATCCGGCGTTTGCGCTGATCACTGCGGTCGCCTGCGTCTTCAGGATGTTGTTCACTTTTCTGTTACCGAGACGATCGGCCATCTCTGGTTCGGTGAGGTTATAAGTCCCTGCGGCCCCGCAACAGATTTCGGATTCCTCTAATGGAACCAGAGTCAGATCGGGAATCAACGACAATAAGTCCCGTGGCTGGGTCCGAATTTTCTGAGCATGGCAGAGATGGCAAGCATCGTGATATGTGACGACCTGAGGAATCGACTTCGTGGGGGCGATTGGTCCGAGTTGAACGAGGAACTCGCTGATATCCCGAAACTTCCCGGCGAGCGCGTTCATTCTCTGGATGAGGTCTGGTCGGTCAGGGCAGGCTTCTTCGGCCAGGTGCCCATAATCTTTTACCATCGCTCCGCATCCGGCGACGTTAATAATCACTGCATCAAGGTCTTCAATCTTGAAGGCCTGTTCGTTTGCCAATGCGAGCTCCAGAGCGGGTTGGCTCGCTCCGGTGTGGTAGTGAATCGCCCCGCAACATTTCTGTGATCGGGGAATGTGAACATCACAGCCGTTGCGTTGCAGCACGCGTGCAGTGGCCCAGTTGACGTGCGGAAACATGGCGTCGGCAACGCACCCGGTGAACAAGGCAACCGTTGCACGTTTTGGTCCGATTGCTGGAAGAAACTCCGGGAGTTCTTCTGGTCGAGCCTGCAACTGGGGTAACAGACGCTGCATGCGTTGCAGCCGTTGCGGAAGCAGACGATTCAGACCAGATGCTTCCATGAGTCGGTCGAGTCCGACTTTCTGCATCAATCGTGCTGGCCAGAGTGCCCAGCGGAGACGTTTGGCATATGGAAACATGCCGTGCAGGATGATCGAGCGGAACCAGTCGAATGGAACCGGTTTTCCAGCTTCCGGGGTGTTCATCGCAACACGAAACGGTTCGATCAGGCGACCGTATTGGACACCGGATGGACAAGCCGTTTCGCAGCTGCGGCAATCGAGACACAAATCCAGATGTTTCGTCACTTCCGGGGTGAGATCGATTCGCCCGTCTGTGACCGCCCGCATCAGATAGATGCGTCCACGAGGACTGCTATTTTCGTTCCCCGTTTCGAGATACGTCGGGCAGGCAGCTGTGCATAGTCCGCAATGGATGCAGTCCAGAAAACGTTCGTAGGGAATATTCGCTGAGACACCGGTGTGGGTTGGCGTTGCGGCTGACTGCTGGGAGGAGGTCTCGATCATCGGTCGCTGAACATTCGCTACAGGGTGTCGATGCGGTCAGAGCAGAGAGTCGACCGACGACAGAGATCCGGGGAAAACAGATAGTCTACATGTGCAACACCGACGGACTCAATTGAACTGATTGATCAAGTCGAAATTGATGAGACTTTGATGCAATGTGAGTCAATAAGGTGTGATCTCAATATTATATCTGTGACCAGTCTGTATTGATATCAGTTCGGGAGCTGTTCGAGTGCGGCTCGACGGTCAAAAATCTGGTTCACTGTGTTTTTGATGGAATTACTCATCCCGTCCAGATCGAGATCGTTCTCATCAACGCCAAAGGGGTCTTCGATCTGCTCTGCAACGAGTTCGAGTCCCAGCATGAAATAAGTGGAAATCGCAGTGAGTGGGATTGTCCACCAGTGAAATTCGTTGACGATGCCCCACGGAAACGTCAGCAACGAGAGACCAATACACTGTCGGGCAAAAACACGATAAGTCCCGACAAATGGCGTGTTGCGAATCCGCTCGCTTCCTCCACAGACGTTCAGGAGACCAGTCGCATCTGTCTCGAAGATGCGGAGTTCATCACCGTCGATTTTTCCTGCCTTTTTCCATTTTCCCATCAGAATGTAGAGACGTTCTGCGATCTCGACCGGTGCATGGGCGACGGACTCGAGATCAGGAAACATCTGATCGACTTTGTTCTCTTCGCCAGATGAATCACGGGAATGAGTTGTGGCGCGTTCACGTGGTAATTTCTGACGCAGGTGTTTCGTCAGGACTTGAGGAAATTGAATCAGCAGGCTTCTGGCAGACTCACGATCCTGCGATGAGAGCGTGCCGAATGCATTGATTTTTGCCGCAAGACCACGGGAATCGTTATTCAGGCGACCCCAAAGCGTTCTGGCTTCCCACCACCGAGCGTAGGCAGCATTCGTACGAAAGACGAGGAGTGCGCCCAGGATGAGTGCAAACACCGCATGAAGATTCGCCGGCTGATCGCCCAGCTTGTGGTATTGAGAGAATTCTTTTGTGATCGGCAACAGTGCATAAACAGCAGAAATACCGGCGTAAATGCCTGCTTTTCGCAAAGTGCTTCTGTATCTGAAGGGGGAGAGTGAGTTGCCCTTGGTTGAATCGGCTTTCGATGGCACAGACAGAGTCATGTCTCCCGGATGAATTTCATCTGAATCAGTTCGCCGTCGTTTGGCCTGAACCGAGTCTTCAAACATACGACATATTCGACCAGATGCCGTGATCACGTGGTTGATTTTGAACCACAAACCAAACTGACTGTAGGATCTGGAACGGTGTTGCCGACGGATTTTTCAATTCGACCATTTGTAGGGCGATGTCTGTGCGGTGGACGTCGTTACCGTTCATTCGCGCCTGGAACATCCCAACCTGACCGGTGTCAAAAATCCTCTTGAACTGTATGACTGTCATCAGTTTGGAGCGATCACCATTGCCGTGAATTCGATTGTTCTGTATGACTCCGGGGAGCGTAGTTTTTAGAGGCTGATGAAAGAGTAATCGTCGGCGATTTCGTCTTTTGCCAAGATTGACGGCGGCCTGTGGAAAAGCATTCGATACTCATCGCACTCGCGTCCCTGATTGTGTTCGGGACCGGTGCGCAATGGCTGGCATGGAAGCTGCGACTGCCTTCGATTCTGCTGTTACTCGGGTGTGGCTTTCTTGCCGGACCTGTGCTTGGAATCGTCGAGCCCGACAAGATGTTCGGTGATCTTCTGTTTCCATTCATTTCACTTTGTGTGGCAGTCATTCTTTTTGAAGGAAGTCTCTCCCTTTACTACTCAGAGTTAAAGGAGATGGGAGCGGTTCTTCTCTGGTTCCTGACAGGCGGAATGCTGGTGACGTGGTGTCTGTCGACGTTGGGCGCACACTACATTCTCAATATGCAGTGGCTCCCGTCGACGTTGCTCGGAGCGATTCTTGTCGTGACGGGGCCGACCGTCATTGGCCCCATTTTGCGACAGATTCGCCCCATTGGACCGGTTGGCCCGATCGCACGGTGGGAAGGGATCGTGATTGACCCGGTGGGCGCGATCCTTGCCGTGCTCGTTTACGATGCCTATTCCTCATCGGTCAGTGCCGGATCGAACGCCAGTTACCTGGTTGTCGCGCAGGGGCTGATTGTCTCTCTGGTTGCCGGAATCTCCTGCGGGGTGGCGGCGGCAACGATCGTTGTGCGTTTGATTCGTTCTCATTCCTTGCCGGATCATCTGGAGAGTCTGGTCACGCTGCTGTTTGTGGTGCTGTCATTTACCGTCTCGAACCTCATTCACCGCGAATCTGGCCTGATCGCGGTGACTCTGATGGGCGTGTTGATGGCAAACTCTGGTGTCTCCCTGAAGCATGTAGGGGAGTTCAAAGAGAGTCTGAGTCTGCTGCTGATATCCGGGTTGTTCATCCTGCTTGCGGCACGCGTGCAGCCGGAGTCATTTACTGTTCTGGGCTGGAATGGAATCGCTTTCATTGCGTTCATGATACTGGTTGTTCGCCCGCTCTGTGTGCTGGTGTCGACCTGGACTTCGAACCTGAACTGGAAAGAGAAAGTCTTTCTGGCGTGGCTGGCACCGCGTGGAATTGTGGCTGCAGCGGTGGCTTCGATCTTTGCGATTGAGTTGGGCCCGGAAGATGGGGCAGGGCTCGTGCCTGCGATCTTTCTTGTGATCGTGGGAACTGTTGTCGTCTATGGACTGACGGCATATCCCCTGGCGTTAAGGCTGGGACTGGCCAGTCGTGACCCTCAAGGATTGTTAATTGTCGGGGCCCATCAAGGCGCTCAGGCGATTGCTCTGGCGGTGCAGGAGGCCGGGTTTCCGGTCCTGCTGGTCGATACAAACCATCGCAATATCCGTGAAGCGAAGATGGCGGGGTTGCAGACGGAAGAACTCAATATTCTTCAGGACGAAGCATCAGAGGGAATGGATCTTGGCGGGATTGGTCGGTTGCTGGCGATGACCTCAAATGATGAGGTCAATACGCTCGCCTCTATGAACTTTGCTGAGTTGTTTGGGCGGGCGAATGTCTTTCAACTGACTCCGTGGCGACAAGCGGAGAAGAATGAATCCTCGGCGCTTCACCTCCGTTCCCGTTATCTCTTTACTGCGGGGCTGACGTTTGAGCGGTTGCTGGAGCGAATCGAAAGTGGCGAGGAGGTCAAAATGACCAAGTTGTCGAAAGAGTATGATTTCGCCAAATTCAAAGAGACGACAGATGGAAAGGCGACCGTCCTGTTCCTCGTTGCTGGCAATCGCCTGACCATTCTGGATGCGGAAGGGCGAGTGGAGGCAAAGTCGGGGGATATGGTAATCTTCTTAAGTGGTCCGAATGGCGGTTAATGTCGCTTTGATTGATGATAGATCGCGGTTCGCGATGACGGGGCTTCTGCAGTAACAGTATGGATTGGTGTAACGATGCGACAAATTTGCTTCAGTCTTCTCGCCATGATGTTGCTGATGGTGGCAGGAAATCTGTCTTCGCTATCAGCTGCAGAGAAGCCCGGTGTCGTCGCCATTATTAATGGTAAGGTCGTGACTTCGGATTTGATGAACCTTGAGTTCTATCTGGGGCAATTGCCGGAGGACGCAGGTCCGGCAGATCGTAAGCGCATTCTGAATGTGCTGGCTGATCGCGAACTTGTTCGCCAGTTCCTGCAGAGCAAGAAAATTGAGCCAAATCCTGAGGTGCTGGACCGTGAAATGAAAGGTTTGGAAGCTTTCATCACTAAGCGGGAAGGAAACGTGGACGAGGTGCTCGCCAAGTTTCACCTCACGAAAGCGAGTGTTCGCGAGTTGCTGGCTGTGAATGCCGCGTGGGCAAATTACATGGATATGGTTGTCCGGCGAAATCATTTCCATCTGGAATGGGATTATCATCGTCAGGAGTTTGACGGCACCAGAGTGAAGGCGTCGCAGATTGTCTTCCATGTGAAGCCGGAAGCCAGCTCCGCCGAATGGGATGCTGCCGAAGCAAAAATGCAGCAGGTTCTCAGCGAGATCCGAGCTGAAAAACTGTCGTTTGCCGAGGCCGCAAGCAAGCATTCTCAGAGCCCATCTGCCAGAAACGGCGGCTCGATGGGAGAGTTCGAATATCATGGGCGAGTCGACCCGGCGATTGCCAAAGTGGCCTTTGAACTCATGCCGGGAGATATCAGCGTTCCATTCCGAACACGGTTCGGGGTTCATGTCGTGAAAGTCGATAGTCGTCTGGCCGGGACCTTCAGCATGGAAGATGCTCGCGGCGAGATGATGAAGAAGATCTCCCGGCAAACATGGTCCGATGTGGTCATGCAGGAACGGGAAAAAGCCACGATTCAGTTTCAGGAAAACTGAGCCCAGTTGTGACGGCGGTCTGCTCTCTTGATTGGAAGTGTTGTTGGGCGCGGAGTTGAGTTTCGCCTGATGAAACGCTCTTGACGTCGGGAAAGACCGCGACGTCCCTTCAAATTCCTCAATCCATACGACCTTGCAGGGCGTTGATTGAGGATTTGTTGCAGACGGACCTGCTTTGGCGGCTGAGTCCTGAAAATCGCAGAAAAGCAGAGCCTCCAGTATCCTCAAAATCACTTTCAGTGGACACAATTGTGATTTGCTCCCTGAGCAAGACGCCTTTGATGTCTTGTTACAAAGTGAGCCTTGGGCTGCGTGCTGTGTCATCCGTTTCGCCGTGTTGATCGAATGGAAGCACAATGCCCGGTAAACGAGGCGTTCCCCCGTCGAGAACGACTCGAATTTCATATTTACGATTTTGAATGCGTTATGCTTGATAACCTTCCAATTAAAACACTGACCCACAAAGATCTGACGATCGAAGGGTATTCACGTGCGGCAGTGCAGAGTTACTGGAGAATTCCAGAACTGAAAATTGGTTTTGACATGGGGGGAAGCCCCTGGTCGTTCATGGGGACTCAGACTTTCCTGATCACCCATGCCCATCTGGATCATATGGCAGCACTGCCGGCGTATGTCGCGCGACGCAAAATGATGAAGATGGAGCCGCCGACAATCTATGTGCCGGAAAGCGTTGCAGATTCAGTAGACAAAATGCTGCGGTCCTGGCAGAAGCTGGATCGGGGACGCATGTTATGCACCATTGTTCCCGCTGCTGATAACGGCGAATACGAGCTCTCACGCGAGCACGTTATTACGACTTTCCCGACGAAGCATACGGTTCCGTCAGTGGGATACATTGTCTGGGAACGGCGACGAAAGCTGAAACCGGAATACAGCCACCTGACGGGCGATCAGATTCGGGACTTACGATTCACTGGAATTGATGTCAGCGCTGAGTTCCGTATTCCTCTGGTCTGCTATACCGGGGATACCGCACCGGGTGGTCTGGACGTATGTGAAGCTGCGTACGAAGCCAAGATTCTGATTACCGAGATGACGTTCTTCCGTCCGGAACACCGGAAAGAGAAGATTCATAAATTTGGGCATATGCATCTTGATGATATCGTCGCCCGAGCTGAGCGATTCAAGAATGAACTGATCATTTTAGGTCACTTCAGCACTCGCTACCATGACGATCAGATTCGTAAGTCGGTTCTGAAGAAACTCCCGGAATCGATGCGGGATCGGGTCGAGCTGTGGCTGTAAATGAGAACGTCTCTGTGTTCCATTTTCACGATGGTCTCAGGGAACAATAATTATCGCCACGCATCAAAAATGACCGCCGAAGTCTGAACTGGATACAACATTCCCGTGTCCTGCACGGTGAAGCAAATTCATAAAGGGTTTTCATGAGCAATCGCATTTTCAACTTTTCAGCAGGCCCCGCCGTTCTGCCTGTCGAAGTCCTCGAAGAAGCCAAAGCGAACATGCTGAGTCTCGGCGACACCGGGATCGGCATCATGGAACACTCGCACCGCGGCAAGGCGTTCGTGGCGGTGCTGCATGAAGTGGAAGCAAACTGCCGTAAGCTTGCCAATATTTCCGACGATTACAGCATCATGTTCCTGCAGGGAGGGGCTTCCTCCCAGTTCTTCATGATCCCGGCCAACTTCCTCCAAGCAGATCAGACTGCCGATTATCTGGTGACAGGCGTTTGGGCGAAGAAAGCCGCTGAACAGGCCACGCGATACGGTAAGGTTCATGTTGCTGCCAGCAGCAAAGACCGCAATTTCTGCTACATCCCGAAGACCGCAAATTACTCTGCGTCTCCGGCGTATATTCACTATGCATCGAACAACACGATCTATGGAACTCAATGGGCCAGCGAGCCAGAAGTCCCTGCCGGTTCCACGCTGATCTGTGACGCCAGTAGCGATATCTTCAGCCGTCCACTGGAAATCTCCAAGTACGGCGTGATTTACGCTGGAGCCCAGAAGAATCTCGGGCCATCCGGGGTCACACTGGTCATCATGCGAAAAGATCTGGTTGAGAAAGCCAACAAAGATCTGCCAGAGATGCTGCAGTATCGTACGCACGCAGAGAATGAATCGTGCTACAACACGCCGCCGACCTTCGGCATCTACATTATGGGCCTCGTGTTCAAGTGGATCTTGAATCAAGGTGGTCTGCAGGCAGTGGAACAGGCCAACAAAGAGAAGGCAGCTGTCTTGTATCAGTACCTGGACCAGAGCAGTCTGTTCAAAGGCACTGCCGATGCTGACAGCCGCTCACTCATGAATATTCCGTTTGTGACCGGAAACGAAGAACTCGATTCCAAGTTCATCAGTGCTGCAACCAAGGCCGGCTTCGATGGTCTGAAAGGACACCGAAGTGTCGGCGGGATGCGAGCCAGCATCTACAACGCCTTCCCGAAAGCCGGGGTTGAAGAACTGGTGAAGTTCATGACAGACTTCGAAGCGCAGGCGTAACCTCGGTCCGTTAGTTTGCATAAAAAGAGAGCCCTCGATCCGGAAATTCTCTGGATCGAGGGCTCTTTGCATTCTGTGGATTACATGCCCCAGCATTCGAAGAGGAATGACTCTGCTGCTCGCAGTGCATTCTTCAGATTCTGTTCGTGGGCGCGATCGCTTCCTCGACCGACGTTGTAGCTGTGATCACCGTCCGGGACCCAGTGGAGTCGAATCGATTCTGAAAGCTTGTATTCTGCAACTTCGTCGCGATTTCCAAACGGATCCTGTTCTCCCTGAATGATCAACGTTGGAGTTGCGAGTGTTTCCAGATGTTCGACTTTCACTTTCTCGGGACGACCGCTGGGATGAAACGGATAGCCGAGACATAAGACACCGTTAACGCCGCATTCATCGGCAATCATGGTGGCCATGCGACCGCCCATTGCTTTTCCACCGATGATGATCCGCTCGTAGGGCAACTCTTTCAGCACCGTGCGCCAGGTGTCGAGAAGGACTTCCTCGCTATCTGGTGGTCGTCGACGCCCTTTCGTGGAACGCTCTGCCATATAGGGAAAGTCGAAACGAACAACACGTCGGCGATTGGCTGCGATCCCTTCCGCGAAATAGGACAGAAACGTGGAGTCAGAACTTTCGCCTGTTCCGTGAGTGAGGACGAGGCAGGTTTTGGCCTTCTTCGGTCCATCGATTTTGAAAGTTACTTTGCTCATAGAAACGTTGTATGAATACAGAGGTCGGCATATCGCCGTAAGATGATCAATGTTGCAGCAACTGCTGTGTCATGTCTGTGTCGTCGGGAAACCAGACTCTTTTCAGGACTTTGGAAGACCGGAAATGAATCGCTTCAGGAATGATTTGAATTCTTTGGAACGCACATGATCGTAGTTTGTGAACTCGATTGAGATGCGATCCGTTCCGTTTTTATGCGGTTGAATTTCTCTTTCCTGCCCCAGTGTGGCAATTTCTCCCAAAGCAATCATGCCTGCCGGGGGATAAAGGTTGAGGACAATGGTTTCTCGTCGTTTGGTTTGAAGGTCCGCGATCGTCGCTTTGGACCCATTGAATCGATATGGGACAGTCGTTTTGTTGGACCAATCCGGCGTCAGCTTTGAAAATGAATCATCGAGAACGGTGAAGAGTTCATCGAGGACTTCCGCTTTCCATGCAACTCGTTTGTTCGATGGAAACCCTTTTCGGGAAGTGTGCCATTTTCGGCCGAGGACCTTCCACGGCGAGAGATCTTCGATCGACTGCCCGGATTTTTCGACCTGACCGAGATAGCTAGCGGCTGCTTGTTTCAGGAACTCGCGGAACTCCGGCGTGTTGATTTCTTCCAGCCAGTGGACATCGATGACCACTTCCTGAAAGGCCCCCTTCTGCGGATTGATACGGACTCGATCGCTCCGGTTATAGATCGGGAGTTCATCAAGTTCGTTCACCGATTTCAGCTTGATACGTCGCTGAAGTTTCTCTTCCTCGAATGTTCCTTTCGGGACGCGGAAGTAGAAGCGGAGCAGCCATTCATCCCCGGTCAAGGCGTGCATGAACCAGCCGGTTCCCGCCTTCTTTTCGGCTGTGATCTCGACGCTGGCCTGATCGTTCCAGTTGACGGCCTTGAGTCCATCAACTTTGGCGAGCTGGTCGACAACATAGGCCAGCGCACTCCCTTCCCAGCGACACGGCTTCCCGTTTCGGGCGAGACGCTGTTCAGTATGCCATGCACGTCCGTCCGTCTGCCACGGGGCTGCGGTCTGTCGCCCCACTGCGGCAATGTCGAGGTCGCCTGACTTCTTCTTGGCTGCTTCGGCGACATCAAAGATGTCCAGTGCTTTCCGCTCGTCCTGTTCAAGAATGGGAGCGAGCAACTCACCGGTCCAGCTTCGCATCGGGTTTGCTGGTCGCGTCTTGTCTTTGGCTGCGGATTTCTTCTTGCTGACGCTGTCCTGATAATACCGGGACTGAGCGACGACATCTTCCGGTGTCCCAGTAGCGACAACATAACCGCCGCCGATCCCTGCTTCCGGGCCAACATCGACGAGCCAGTCAGCGGTTTTGATGACGTCCAGATTGTGTTCAATGACAACAGCCGTGTTTCCCTGTTCGACAAGGCTATTCAAGACTTTGAGGAGCTTGGAAATGTCGTCGAAGTGGAGACCCGTTGTCGGTTCATCAAGCAGGTAGAGCGTGCGCCCTGTGTTGGGCTTGGCAAGTTCAGCGGCAAGCTTCACACGTTGCGCTTCTCCGCCACTCAGTGTTGTCGCCGATTGTCCGAGTGTCAGGTAATCGAGACCAATCGCAGCGAGCGTCGCCAGTGGGGCGCGGATCTTCGGGATGTTGTCGAAAATCTCAAGGGCCTGGCTGATCGACATGTTGAGCACGTCAGCAATCGAGTGCCCTCGATATTTCACAGCGAGTGTTTCGAGGTTATATCGCTTTCCGTGACAGGTATCGCATTCCACCCAAACGTCCGGGAGGAAGTGCATCTCGATCTTCTTCTGACCGAGTCCTTCACACTCTTCGCAACGACCACCAGCGCGATTAAAGCTGAATCGTCCCGGCTTGTAACCACGGATTTTGGAGTCCGGTAACTTGCTGAACAGCTCGCGAATTGGGTCGAAGACCCCTGTGTAGGTCGCTGGGTTGGACGCGGGCGTTGCCCCTAATGGAGCCTGATCGACTGCGATGACACGACTGATCTGATTGACGCCTGACAACGTGTCGTACGGCCCAGGCGGCGGACCCTGACGATTCAAATGTCGGGCAACTGCTCGGGCGAGGGTGTCCTGAATCAGTGAGCTTTTCCCGGAACCTGACAGACCTGTGATGCAGGTGAGGGTGCCGAGTGGAATGCGGAGTGTGACGTCGCGGAGATTGTTCTGCCGGCAGCCGGTGATTTCTAACCAGTCTCCACCCGGCGGAACGTGATACAGCTCGCGAGCGAGTTCCGGATTCAGAACGGGACCGGCTTTTTCATCGAGCCGGGTCATGCGGCGATGCAGAGGAATGGGGATCGACTTTTCACCGGAAAGATAGGCGGCCGTCAGTGATCCCTGTGGCGATTTCATTAACGCCTTGGGGCTTCCTTCAGCGGTGATCGTTCCCCCAAACCGTCCTGAACCGGGGCCGAAGTCATAAATCCGGTCGGCGGCTTCCAACACTTCGCGGTCGTGTTCGACGAGGACGACGGTGTTTCCCAGATCTCGCAATTTTGTGAGCGCCTGCACGAGACGCCCGTTATCGCGGGGATGAAGTCCGATGGTCGGTTCATCGAGGACATACAGAACGCCCGTCAGCGCGCGTCCAATCTGGCCGGCGAGTCGAATGCGTTGGGATTCGCCCCCGGAAAGAGTCGGCATGCCACGATTCAGCGACAGGTAGTGCAACCCAACATCAATCAGGAAGGAGAGACGGTGAATCGCTTCGTTCAGCAGGTCGCCAGCGACTTTCGTCTGGTTCTCATCGAGCGTCAGTGATTTCAGGAACTCAAGGACTTCATTGAGTGGCAACCCGCACAGGGAAGGGAGTGTTTTTTCTTCGAGTCGGACGGCAGCGGCATCTTCTCGAACGCGATCGCCGTTGCAGACAGAGCAGGGACGCTCGCCCATCAGATCCTGAAGGGAGGTTCGATAGGAGTAGGAGACTCGCGATGCTTCCTCAATCGCCGGGTAGAGCCCTTTATATTGAATCGAGATAGGGCGTTTGTGATCTGGCAGTTTCACGCTGACCCAGCGTTCGCCGGTTCCTTGCAGAACCAGACGCTGGTGACGTGCCGGGAGCTGATACCACGGCAGGTCGAGATCGATTCCGAACTGCTCACCGAGGGCAGTCAGGATCGCCGCGAACATCGGGGAGCTGTCTGGGCGGGGCCACGCAGAGACGGCACCTTCGCGAAGGGAAATATTCGGATTGGCGATGATTGCCGACTGGTTGGTTCCCAGTTCCGTTCCCAAACCTTCACAGGCCGGGCACCATCCCAGCGGACTGTTGAAAGAAAAGTTCTGCGGTGTCAGTTCTTCAAAGCTGCGAGCCATTGTGGCAAGACTACTTTTGTGACAATGGGGAAGGATGGGTGCTGTCTGGCACTGAAAAGAGCTTTTGATCCTAGTGTAACAGAGTGTGAACAAGCGGACAGTCGTTCGTCAGGGGATTTCGCTCACAATGAAATGAAGAGGAACGGCGGATTTGCAGGCCGATTTGGGGGGATCCCCGGGGATCTTGCGAAGAAGGATTTCGGCAAACGGTGCCGGAGGAGCAGACGTTTTGAAGAAAATTTGAGATCCCGGCTCCAATTTACTCAAGTTTGGAATAGAACCAACCCCGGTCCAGAAATGGGTCGACCTCAGTATAGATCATCTCATGACCTCTCGATTACCTCTCGGCGTTCCTTTGAACTGGTGGCAGCGTGTTTTGCTGTGGATGTTCGGGGTCTGTCTGGTGGCGGGGTTTGGTCTGGCATGGTCCCTGAGCCCTGATTCACGAGGATTTGGGACTCATCAGCAGCTGGGATTTCCTCCTTGTACGTTCCGGTTTTTTCTAGGGATTCCCTGTCCAAGCTGTGGCGGTACAACGAGTTTTGCACATTTTGTTCGTGGGGAATGGATTGATTCCATTCGGGCGAACGTTGCGTGCTTTGTTTTGGCTTTGAGCTGTAGTTTGTTGGTCCCGTGGTCCTGGCTAAGTAGTTTTTATGGTCGGACGATCGGGATCGAGTCTCCTGCCTGGGGACTGATCTGGCTCATGGCAACAGTATGTGCCATTGCACTTTTGCAATGGGGCTGGTGGCTTCTCTCGATGAATTGAGTGGACCGCGAGTCGTGACGATTTCGACCTGAACTCAATGTCAGGCGAACGAAGCAGGATGCTTCGTAAATAGCGAAGGAACGCCAAATGCAGACCGGCTCTTCAAAATTGGGCCAGAAACTGAATTCGCGAGAGGCCTCGAAATCAATTCGGGGGTCTCGAGTGGTTCGTTTTCTCAATGTCCGACATTGGACTCGCACTGTCCTTTGCGGATTGCTGCTTGCCGGCATCGTTCTTAGCCAGCAAGGTTGCATCAACACCATGGTGATGGTGGGGAAAGTGTTGATGGGAGACCCGATGCAGAAGTCGGGTTTTGAAGTTGCATCCGGCGTTTCGCTGAAGAAATCCGAAAAGCGAATTCTGATTCACTGTACGGCACCGGCAACCGTGTCGGAGAACTACAACACACTGACATCCGATGTCGAAGTGGAACTGACACGCCGCATGCGTCGTCATGAATTGATTGTGGTGAACGGAGACAGTGCGAATAAGACGTTAGACCGCCTGGGAGGAACATTCGACCCACAGGCACTGGCACAAGATATTCAGGACATGGATTACATCTTCCACATTCGTGTGGAACGATTCAGTTATCGCGAGGACTCAAGTCCTAACTTTTACCGTGGAAATTCTTCCGGTCGGATTGTTGGGTACGAAGTGCGAGATGAAAACGGCAGTCGCCATGCGGTTCAGGTTTTCGATCAGCGATTTCAGGCGATCTATCCCACGACCTATCCGGTTGCTGTCGATCAGACACCTCAGAATGTCTTCATTCGCCGGTTCATCGACAACATTGCTGATGCACTCGGTGCGTCGTTCTACGACACGAATCGTAGCGATAACTACGCCAACTGACAGTATGCCAACTGACAGTATGCCAACTGACAGTACGCCGATCACCGCGTGTTACTGACAGCGACCGTCTTTAAATTTGATAAAGAACTTGATTTGGTCACAACAGAATTTGTTGTGTTTCAGACTTGAAAGACTCCTGGATTTGCCGCGTACCGGAGTCGTGTGCAAAGCCCATTCGGATGCTACATATGTTGACGAACCAAGCAACTCGATTCCGCGCCCTTGTCTTCCGATTCGGGGTCTGGTGTTCGTTGTGGATGACCTGTCTGGGAATGTCCGGCTGTGCCCAGTTCGTAATTCTTAGCTATCTGATTCACGGGCCACCTACGATTGAACCGGACTTCGATACTGAAACCGGAAAGTCGATGACCAAGCCGGGAACAACGGTTGCTGTCGTCTGCTTTGCTCCGAAAGAGTTGCAGTGGAAGTTTCCACAGATCGACCATCAGGTTGCAACGGCTGTCGCTTACAGGCTCGGGCAGAATCATATCACGATGATCCACCCGGACTATGTGAAAGCCTGGACCGATGCACATCCCGGCTGGGAGAAAGCATCGGAGATCGGCAAAGCGTTCAATGCAACCTATGTGGTTGAAATCGAGCTCGCGGAATTCTCACTGCATGAAGGAACGAGCACAACGCTCTATCGAGGGAACACCGAAGCCTATGTCCACGTTGTGGAGATGGATGCCGAAGGAGAAGGAGAAGGGGAGCGGATTTTCACAAAGGAAATCGATTTCGTCTTCCCGACTAAAGTGCCACGGCAGTCCTTTGATCAGTCTCTTAATGCGTTCCAGAAAGAATACTTGTCACGCCTGAGTGACAGAATTGGATACTTGTTCTATGAACGATTTTCAGGTGACATGATCTCCTGGGCCTCTTAAATAAACAAATTAAGATTGCTGTTGTGACATTGGCCGAGCCTTCCTTCAGTCCATCGTGATTGGAGGAAGGCTCGGCCTTTTTGTTTTTACTGATGCGTGCTGGAGTGATCTTCCGGTGCAGCGCTAGGCTTTGCTTCGGACCGGATTCGAGCTCGAATCGCCGGACAAAATCCTGGGATCTGCGTCCTTAATTCTTGGTCCGCTCTCTCGGATCGACGTGCTGAGCAGTCTGCGAAAGTCTCGGGGCAAGTCGTTTGCGACCTGAGTGACTTTGCAGGGTGATCCAAAGTGATCGACGAAGTGGAGAGAACCTGGAAGGATCTCTGCTGGCTTCGCTGGTCAGGTAAGCGGAGAAGTCTGGAGTTGATCAGTGTCGTCTCTTCGCCACACTCTCCGACTAATTGTGCTTAACTGGATGGAAAACTTGTTGACAATGTTGCTCATTCATGTAGCGTCATGTTTGAGTTGAATTCATGTTCAACTCATGCAGCGAATCATTCGCTGAATTAGCATTTCCCAATTGCATTCGCACAACAAACCGGGGGAGTGGACTTCGTCCACGAACTGTTCATGAACTCGGTGTCACGATAATTCCAATTGAATTCTGTCTCCTTTGAACTGTTGGTTATTTGTTTGGTGAGAAGGCGTTTCTCTTAACCAACTTTTTGATGCGATCGAGCATTCTCAATTCTCAACCGTTATTGCGTTCTCCATCGGCGGGCGAGAGTTTGTTTCGTTTGCAGTGTCGAAGACATTGAGATTGTGACTTCCTGATTCAACGTCGCGTTTAACGTGACTGCGTCAAATCCCTGCGCGCTTCAGGTGCTATCGAGCCACCAATCAGCTGGTGACGGTGGTCGTGTCGTTTCTTTGTGTTGCCGTATTCAAGCGACATTAATGTCCTGGAATGCGGACGATGCCATAGAGCAGGAAGAATGAATGAACCCTCTGGTGTTGCGAACGATTTTCCGGTCATTTGTGCTTCTGGCCGCTTTAATTCCATTCGGATGTGGGCGCGGAGATCGTCCACCACTTGGGCGCGTACATGGGGTCGTCACTCTTGATGGCAAACCGGTCGAGGGGCTGATCGTCATGTTTTCACCTGAGAGTGGTCGCCCTGCGGCAGCAACGACAGATTCGAAAGGAAACTACGCGCTTGAGTATTCATACGGCGTCAAAGGGGCAAAAGTTGGAAAATGTCGCGTGAATTTTGAATGGCCGACTGCATCTCCTGGTGTTCCGATTGACCCAAAGCATGGAGTGAAGTCCGAACTGGTCGCAGACGTTGTTGCCGGCTCAAACAAGTTCGATTGGGAAGTGAAAAGTGATCGGTCCAGACGCCCTGTGAAGCCGGTGGACTAACCGGAATGGGCTAAGTGGAAGCAGGCAAAGCACCTGAATCGGTGTTTAGCGTTTACTGATGAAGATCGAGATCAATGCCTTTTAATTGTTACCTGATTCGATATTCCAATGAAGTCGTGTTACGGAGTGGGGTGGGTCATGAAGTTGAACGCGAAGCGTGGTTTCACTCTCATTGAACTTCTCGTTGTGATTGCAATCATTGCGATTCTGATTGCTTTGTTGCTTCCAGCAGTGCAGCAGGCACGAGAAGCTGCGAGGAGAACGCAATGCAAAAACAATCTCAAGCAGATTGGTTTGGCAATGCACAACTATCACGACACCTTCAATACATTTCCACCGGGGTACATTGCGAGAATCCCTGGCCAGCAGGACTCTCGCGAGCGTGGACTGTATGGATGGGGAGCCTTCATCCTTCCGAATATTGATCAGGGAAGCCTGTTCGCAAGACTTCAGGTAGGAAACATTCCACTTGAGAACGCTGCAGGTGATGCAACACTGCTGGCCCTGCTGCAAACGCCGCTTCCTGCGTTCCGGTGTCCTTCCGACGTTGGGCAAGCTTTGAACAACTTTGACGATGCGGCCTATACCCCGGATTCAACAGGGAACAACTATTACAACCGCAATATTACTTCGAACGGAACAGACCGTATTGCGATTGCGATGTCCAATTATGTCGCGGTGGCAGGGACTTCGGACAGCACAACTCCTCCGGTTGTCACGGTACCGGCTTATGGAAGTTGTCACGGTCAATTCTTCCAGAACTCACGAATCAACTTCCGCGACATCACAGATGGGACCAGTAACACATTGATGGTGGGAGAGCGTGCGTGGAAGTATGGGAATCTGACAGTCGGAGCAGCCAATGCTCTCGGGTTCAGTGCTGATACGCCTGCTGCAGGGGCTTCATGGAGCGTGAAGTCCGGCCAATTGGCAGTGATCGGGTTGATCTATAATGGAATTAACTGGACAGCCACGGATCGCCAGCATCAAGGTCGCGGCTTCAGCAGCCAGCACGCTGGAGGAGCCCATTTCGTGATGTGTGACGGAGCGGTCCGGTTCATCAGTGAGAACATTGACTACCGAAAGGAGTCAGTGGGACTCGGCTGGCCCAACTATGTGACCTCCACTCTCGCTCGGATTGCTTGTCGGGACGACGGTCAGGTCGTCGGTGACTTTTAGAGCATTCGCGAAATCGACATCGAACTGGAATTCGTAACTACCTGATCTGATGAATTGGCTCAGACCAGATTATTGAATCAGGTAGTTTCACTTCTTTATGTCGTCAGCGTGTATGAATTGAACAGCGTCATGGTGAGAAAATTCACCAGTGCGGTTCAGTTTCTGACGATTGACCAGTTAGCAGGTGGATTCGTCGTGACTGAAGGAATTTTGTTCAGGTTGCAGGCGAGACATGCCCCTCTGTTCTGTTTAGGATGAATGTGTAAGTCGGCGTTGATCAGAACACATTCAAGAGGGTGAGTAAATGTGCAGGCGACAAGGACAGCGGAGTCACTTTGTGCGTCGAATCGCAGGAACGTTCGCGTTGCTGTTCCCGTGCTTTCTGATGAGTGAGTCTCCGGTAGCAGCCGCAGATGTTCAAGGTCTGGCAGCCTATCTTCCAAACGACATTAATGCGGTTTCAGTCGTCCGTGTTGATGAAATGCTCAAGTCTCCCAGAGCGATTCGCGAGGGATGGGAGGGATCATCCGACGTCAGTTTCATTAATGGAACCGGCGGAATTCCCTCCTGGGTCGACACGCTTGTCGTTGGCTTTTTCGTTCGTACTGCATCTGCAGAAGAAGTCTGGGCGACTGGTGTGGCTGGCACTTCAAAAGATGTCACTCTGGAATCGTTGGCCAAATCAACGAATTCTCCAATCGTGCAGATTGCGGGCACTCCCTCAATCAGTGGGCATGGCAATTCTCTGGTGCTGAAGCTCGCTCCAGGTGTTCTGGGCGTTCGTCGCCCTGCCGTTCGACAAGAAGCGGTCCGTTGGATTCAGGACATTTCGGAGAAGCGAACAGGAATTCAGTCTGCTTTTCTAAAGGAAGCAATCACAGAGTCTGGGCATATTATCTTTGCAATCAATCTTGAGCATGCGTTTGATCGAGATCATGTGCTATCGCACCTTCAAACCGGAATTGGTTCCAGACTGGCCACTACTCAGAAAGAGCGAGTTGCGGCGCTGATTGCCGGGTTAAAGGATATCACGCTCTCAATTACGATTGACGAAGTGACATCGGTTCAGGTTTTATTCGAGTTCTCGGATGAAGTCGGAGACTATGCCAACGTTGTGAAAGACATCTTTGGCGAGGTTCTCAATTATCAGGGAGCTGCTATTGAAGACTTTGAGAATGGTGTGATGTTCCCGAACGGGAAGTACGCGACATTGAAAACCACTTTCAGCGATGACAGTCTGAGTCGTGTGATGTCGATGATTACGACCTCTCCGTCTTATTCGAATCCATCTGGATTGGTCGCCAAGGCCGGGACACCTGCATCCTCCAATGGGCTGGAGGAATCCCGAAGGTACTATCAGGCGATCGACAAAATGCTGACTGATCTCGAACGGTCAGGGCGTCGATCGAATAATGCGTCGAGAACTGCGATGTGGCATGAGAGCTATGCTCGCAAGATCGATGACTTGCCGATTCAGAATGTGGACCCTGCACTGATTGAGTTTGGTGCCAGAACAGCCTCCAAACTTCGAGCATTGAGTCGGTCACTTCAGGGGCAGGTGCTGGCGATCAACGCCGAGCAGGGAACCTTGACGTATGATGCCCAATTCAATCCCGGTTGGGCTTCCGTCAATTTCTGGGGCGGTGTTGGGTTTAGCGATTCGAGCTATCGGATTCAGAGTAACCTTCAGCAGGTTCGTGAACGCCAGGCTGCGGCGATACGTCAGGGGAGTGAACAGCGGATTGAAATCTGGGGAATGCTGACCGACGATCGGGCGAAAATTCTCCGTGAAATGCAGCAGAAGTACGGGCCTGATTTCTTAAAGCCCGCTCCACGATCCCGCTGAGGTCATCGGGAGTGCTGCACCTGATTGCAAAGAACTGATGGGGGAGTCACAGCGTTGTGATTCCCCCATTTTTAATTGTGTTTGCACCCATTATCAGGATTCGATCTCAGGCCGGTCCGGTCTAAATCATTGCCGCGAATGCGCAAAGCAGGAAAACCCAAGCGAGTCCCAGACCGAACCAGAAGATTGTGCAGTAGGTGATTAACGCTCGAATCGGCTCGATGTCCGATTCAACTGTTGACCATGCGGCGGCGAAGCTGAGTAACAACAGAACGGCGATACAGCTCAGGCTATGAGCCGATGAAAGAATGATCGCGACATAGATCAAGTGATTCTCTGCTGTCGCAGGTTCGATTGTCAGA
Source organism: Planctomicrobium limosum (assembly GCF_051465645.1). Taxonomy (GTDB): domain Bacteria; phylum Planctomycetota; class Planctomycetia; order Planctomycetales; family Planctomycetaceae; genus Planctomicrobium. The sequence goes on from NZ_CP195790.1 coordinate 5,095,115, forward strand.
TTCCAGATCCCGTATTGTTGAATCCCTTGGAAAAGGACGCCGACTGCAAGTGTCAGCAGGATTCGGCCTGTCAACTTTTCGCGAGAATCAGTGATCCTTGCCAGACCCATTCCCGCAGCGGTGCCGATCATAAACAGGCTGCTGATAAAAAAGGCGATCGGGCAGGACGAGTACCCTGTGGGAGCAGGTGGTCCAAGAACGAAAATGACCGCTGCGCGGAACGCCAGAATCAGGCTGATCAGAACGACAACGGCAACGCAGGATCGAATGATGAGCTGATTGTTTCTCATGGATGAACAAAATCTCGCTCAACACGTCCTGGTTGGAAAGCAGAATCAAATAGACTCAATGGGGCAGACATCAACGGAGACGGAAAGCTGGTGTTTATCCCCGCCAAGGAAGACACCTTTGATCGGGGCAACGTCTGAATAGTCGCGGCCCCACGCAATGGGAATATGGTCCGTTGCGATCAGGCAGTTATTCGTTGCATCAAAGTCGACCCAACCCAATTCTGCTCCGCAATAGAGAGCGATCCAGGCATGGGACTGATCCGCCCCGATCAAGCGTGGTTTTCCCGGTGGCGGAATTGTTCGCAGATATCCACTGACATAGCGTGCCGGGAGTCCTAAGGATCTCAGGCATGCGAGTTGAACGTGTGCATAATCCTGACAAACACCGGCCTTTAAGCGAAATGCCTCTTGCGGCGACGTAAAGACGTTGGTCGCTTGTGGGTCATATTTGAAGTGCTTGTGAATCCGTTCATTCAAGTCGATTCCGGCTTCAAGGATCGGCCGGTTCTTCTTGAATGAATGCTTCGCGAAGTCGCGGAACTCCGGGGATCGTTGGATGCGTGGTGAGTCATAAAGGAACTGACACGCCTCCAACCAGTTTGGATCGTCCTGGCTGGCGATTCCCGTTTTAAGCTCTTCCCAGCGAGTGGTTGTCTTTGGATCGGGATAAGTCCGCTTGTGAATGGTCACCCGACTTGTTGCAGAGACCGACAACTGTGTGTGGTTTTCTTCGATCGAGAAACTGTGGACGGTGTTTCCGAACGCATCTTTGCGACGACTGTTGACCGTTGGATTCGGACGAATGACAAGCCGGTGGTGGTGACACTCAATCGGAAATTCTTCCCGAGGCGTCAGCATTACATGGTTGTGACAGACCCGGACTGGAGTGCTGTAGTCGTATGTTGTGACATGAGTGATTTTGTAGTTCATGCCGATTCACCTTGGATTGAACCGAAATGGCGTGGTAATCCGGCATGGATCAGGAACCGACTCGACATTGTATCGGCGAGCCGTGGCAAGTCATCGCAAATTTCCGTGAGTAACTTATCCAGAGAGAGGCGCTGTTTGGGGCGATCGAGTTTGACCAGTTCATGGACTTCAGCGAGTCGCACGCGATTCAGAAGTGACAATGCAATACGTTGCTCCAGGTCCAGGGTTGCCTGTTTTTCGTCTCGTGGAAGATTCTCGACATGCTTGGCAATGGCGACCATCTGGTAGGCGATTGAGCGAGGATTGGTTTCATCGTTCAACAGCAGATCAATGACCGGACCAGCCTGAAGTGTCGCGAGATATCTGTTGCGGTACGTCATGATACTGTCGGCGACTTCGAGAACGGCTTCCAGTACAGGCTGCTCTTCGTCGTGAATCGTCGTGAGTGTTGATTTCAGCAGCATCGCCGTCTGGTGGGCACGCTCAACACGCCGTCCAAGATCGAGGAATCGCCAGCCTTGAGTTCGCGTCATGCTTTCTGCAGCGAGACCAGAGAAGGCGACGAGATCCAGAATCACCCGATCGAGGAATTCGATAACGTCTGAAGCGTTTCCGATTTTGCGTCGGCTCAGTTCATCGATGCGCTGGACAATTCGCCAAGCATCAATCGACATGCGATCACGAACAATTGAGATCAGCCGCATCGCTTCAATGATGGACGATCGCAGGCTCTTGCTATGGTTGGTGTCAAAGATCGCCTGCGGGAGCATTGTTTCAATGCGTGGCAGGCTTTCTGTCAGCTCGGGGATAACATAGTCAGGGTCGATCTGTCCTTGTTCAACAAGAGCACGCAGCAATGCCTGCTGCTCGACCATGTAGCTGTCTTCACTCGTCACCGAAACAAGCAGCGTTCGCAACAGTCGCGCAGACCCTTCTGCCTGTTCGATGGAACGGCCCAGCCAGAACAGGTTGTCCGCAACACGGCTGGGCAATTCGGCTCCGCTTCTGCGCAGAGTCATCATCTGGCCAGGAGGGCTGAGCAGCGAAACTTCTTCGATACTCTTGTCTGACAGGACCCAAACATCCTGACTGCGTTCACCGGTGGTGGTGTATTGCTCAAGCAGATTCGACTCTTTGGCAACTCGGGCAAGCCCTCCCGGAAGACCAGTGTACTTGCCGCCACTTCGCACAAGAAAGCTACGCAATGCGAGTGGCCACGGTGCCGTTCCGTTGGGACTCCAGACGGGCGTTGTCGAACGATTCACCGTCTCTTGACCAACATAGTCGGAAGGTCGTGATCGAATCTGATTTCTCAAGGTCTCGCGATCCGCCTTGGACATCTCTGCCGGCCGCAACGGCGGTTCATCGACCTTACGGAATGCCTTGCGGATAATCAGTTCATCAAGGTGCTCAAGGACGTATTTGCATTCTTCTTCTTCTCCGCACCACCATGTGGCGACACTTGGCATCTTGAGTGGCTCGCCCAGCAATTCCTCACAGATACTGGGGAGAAACGCCATGAAGAGTGGGGACTCGACAAGGCGACTGCCGAGCGGATTCGCAATGGCGACGTTTTCGGCACGCAGCACTTCCATCAACCCTGCGACGCCACTGATTGAGCCAGCGTTTAATTCAACAGGATCGCAATCGTCGTCCTCAAGTCGGCGGAAGATGACTTCGATCGGGAGGAGTCCACCGAGTGTTTTCAGAGCGACCCGATTTTCGCGAACGGCCAGATCCCCACCTTCCACAAGCTGATATCCCAGGTATCGTGCGAGGTAGGCATCTTCAAAGTAGGCTTTGCTCTGCGGCCCTTTCGACCAGATGACGACGCGGGGATTGTCTGTGAATCGGCTTGCGCGTTCTCGCAAAGAATCTTTCAGGGCAATGAAGAACGAAGCAAGTCGCTGAACATGGCACTGCCGGAATGCCGTTGGCAGCATTCGCGACGTAACGATTCGATTCTCCAGCACATAGCCCAGTCCGAACGGGGCACGACTGCGATCTGCGACGACCCACCAGAGTCCGTCTTCTGATCTCGCCAAGTCCGCAGCATACAGATGAAGAAACCCGTGTTCGCCCTGATGGAGATTGTGGTAAGCCGGATAATACGCCGGGTGCCCGAACAAGACCTCCGGGGGCAGGTGCTTCTCTTTCAGCAATTGCTGTGGCCCGTACAGATCCTTCAGAATCAGGTCGAACAGTTCAGCGCGTTGAGCCAACCCTGCTTCGATGTTCTGCCATTCCTGCTCGTGCATGAGCAGGGGAATCGCATCGAGGGTCCAGGGACGGGAGGCGCCTCCATCCTGGTCATATGGATTGAACGTGAAGCCGTCTCGCGCAATTTGACGTTGTGCCTGATCGAGACGGTGTTGCAGTTCCGCTGGTCCGAGCGACTTCAAATCCTTGGAGAGCGTCTCCCAGATCGGGCGTAACTTTCCTGATTCGTCGAAAGCTTCGTCAAAGACTCCTGTCTTCGGAGTGTACGGCGTCAGCGGCGCCTTTGGAGGCGTTGGCCGTTCTGGTTGAATTGGTTCAGACGAAGACGGGTTCATGCAGGCATCACAGCACGACGCAAGTCGAGTGTTAACGGAAATTCTGGGTTGTTTTCGACTGGTGGAACAGAAACGACGCCGGGAGTGTGACCTGTCTCAAAGAACCTGGCAACTCGACGCGATTCAGCTTCGTAACTATTGATGGGAAAGGTCGCGTAGTTTCGACCAGCTGGATGGGCAACATGATACATACAGCCCCCGAGTGACCGACTGGACCATGTATCCAGAATATCGAATACCAATGGAGTGTGAATAGGAATTGTCGGGTGAAGACAACTTGGCGGACACCATGCCCGATATCGCAGTCCGGCGACGAACTCTCCTGTCACGCCTGTTGGTGTGAGCGGAAGCCGACGTCCGTTGCAGGTGATAGTATACCGCTTGTCAATGAGTCCCTGGACTTTCACTTCGAGGCGTTCGACGGATGAATCAACGAATCGGGTTGTTCCTCCCCCGGCGGGTTCTTCACCGAGGACATTCCACGGTTCGATGGCCGTGCGGAGTTCCAGCTGAATCCCATCCCGAACAGATTGTCCGATCATCGGGAACCGGAATTCGAAGTGCGGAGCGAACCAGCGGCGGTCGAACTGAATGCCGTGTCGTCCCAGTTCGTCCAGCACACTCCCGAAATCCTGCCAGATGAAATGAGGAAGCATGAACCGGTCGTGCAGTGCGGTTCCCCAGTCAATCACTGGATGATCATAGGGCTGATCCCAGAATGCAGCGACAATCGCTCGAACCAGCAGCTGTTGAGTCAGGCTCATTTGGGCATGCGGAGGCATTTCGAACCCGCGCAATTCAACAAGACCCAGCCGTCCGGTGCTGCTGTCTGGTGAAAAAAGCTTATCGATACAGAACTCGGCCCGATGTGTGTTTCCTGTCATATCAATGAGCAGGTTGCGAAACAGGCGATCAACCAGCCAGGGAGGACAATTCTCTCCCCGTTTTGGAACAAGGGAGAATGCCAGATTCAATTCATACAGAGCGTCGCGGCGACCTTCATCGACGCGCGGAGCCTGACTGGTCGGGCCGATGAATCGTCCACTGAAGAGATAGGACAGGGAAGGGTGATTCACCCAGAATCCAAGGAGACTTTTCAGCAGGTCAGGTCGTCTTAAGAACGGGCTGTCGAGTGTTGTCTGGCCACCCAGTACGACGTGGTTTCCTCCGCCAGTCCCGGTGTGCTTTCCGTCGAGGTCAAACTTCTCGGTTCCCAGACGGGTTTGTCGGGCTTCCTCGTAAAGTGCCGTGGTTGTTTCAACAAGTTCGTCCCAGTCTTTTGACGGGTGAACGTTCACTTCAATGACACCAGGATCAGGGGTGACCTTGATGTTATTGATGCGGCTGTCGCTTGGTGGAAGATACCCTTCGATGACGACCGGCATCTTCAGCGCGGCGCACGTTGCTTCGATGGCAGCAATCAGTTCGAGATAGTCTTCAAGTGACTCCACGGGAGGCATGAAGATGTGAAGACGCCCTTCCCGGAGTTCGATGCACAGTGCGGTCCGAACCTGACCCTGAGCGAGTGCCGTTTCGCTGGACGCTTTGTCTTTGAACTCGGACTCTTCGCGTTGATCGAGGATCTGCTCGGAAATCCCGGCGATGGATCGCTCTGCGGGAAATCCCTGAATTGATCGTTGTCTTATTTCCGGTGTCGGAAGTGGCTCTGGCGTGATACTCGGGTCTGCAGGAATGACAACCTGCTGCTGACTCGGCGGCACAAAAGGCAGGGAGTCGAGTGGAAGTCGAAGGCCAACAGGAGAGTCGCCGGGGAGCAGAAACAGTTTGTCATTGCGAACCGACCATTCTGCAGTGACCCAGCGAGCCTTCGCCTGCCACCATTGTCGTTTCAACGGCAGAACAAAACCGCTTGGGCTGCCAATACCTCGTTCGAAGAGGCGGGCAATGCGCGCACGTTCTTCAGGGTCGGCCAGCTTGGGATCCTTGGGGTCCACATTGACCGGCAATCTCTGTTCTTTCCAGAGGTAATGCGCGACGTCTTCGTATGCGGGAACGATGAACTTTTTTGTTACGCCGAGAGTTTGTGCCAACGTTTCAATGAACTGTTTGGCATGCTCCGAACCAAAATGATCATGCCGATCAATGTCGGCGATGAGATCCGCATTCTCCCAGACAGGAACCCCATCTTTACGCCAGAAACATGCGAGCGACCAGCGAGGGAGAGATTCACCGGGATACCATTTCCCCTGACCGTAATGGAGCAGACCACCGGGAGCGAAACGTGTCCGCAAACGCTTGATCAGAATCTCGGAGAGGCGGCGTTTATCTGGCCCGACTGCGGCAGAATTCCATTCCGCACCTTCCATATCGTCAATGGAGACGAAGGTCGGTTCGCCCCCAATTGTCAGGCGGACATCGTTCTCCTTGAGTCGCTTGTCAACTTGATGTCCCAAGTTGTGAATCGCCTCCCATTGCTCTTGTGTGTAGGGCTTGGTGACGCGGGGGTCTTCGTGAATGCGAGTGACCGACATTGCAAAGTCAAAGCTGACTTCGCAATCATCGATTCCACCAGAGATCGGTGCGGCAGATTGTGGGTCGGGTGTGCATGCGAGCGGGATGTGACCTTCGCCGGCAAACAGACCTGATGTCGGGTCGAGACCGATCCAGCCTGCACCGGGAATATAGACCTCTGCCCAGGCATGCAGGTCAGTGAAGTCCACGTCGGTACCGGTTGGCCCATCGAGTGCTTTGACGTCGGGGGTCAACTGGATGAGGTACCCGGAGACGAATCGGGAGGCCAGTCCCAGATGACGCAGTGTCTGTACCAATAGCCAGGCTGTGTCACGACAGGATCCAGAGCAACTGGTCAGTGTCTCTTCCGGCGTTTGAACTCCGGGTTCCATCCGGATCAAATATTTGATGTGCCCTGACAGGAGTTGATTCAGGTAGACAAGGAAATCGACTGTTTTGCGGGGCGTGAGATCAATGCTGTCGAGAAACTGCTGGAACTTAGGTTCGGCTGATCCCTTTTCCAGAAAAGGTCGCAACTCACGCGTGAGCCAGTCTTCGTATTGAAGCGGAATCATTTCCGCAGACTCTTCGATGAAGAAGTCGAACGGGTTGATGACTGTCATGTCCGCGACCAGATCAACCTCGATGCTGAGGTGATCTGCGCGATCCGGGAACACATATCGGGCCAGGAAGTTTCCGTGTGGATCCTGCTGCCAGTTAATGAAGTGTTTCTCGGGTGAGACTTTCAGCGAATAGCTGACAATCGGGGTACGGCAATGCGGTGCAGGACGCAAACGAATGATTTGCGGACCAATCCCCACCATACGGTCATACGCGTATGTTGTTTTATGGTGCAGTGCGACACGGATCGCCATGAGTGAATTCTCAACGGATTGATAGAGGTGCAACGATTCCAAGCATTTCGAACGGGGCGCTGTGCGAAATGCTGGAGAAGGTTGTAATCGTCACGGAACATGATATTGAGCCAAGAGCACTCAGCGTCGTGAACTATTTCTGAATTTGTTGTTGCTGCATTGGTTGTTGTGATTGACGCTGCGATTGTTCAACCGGTCTCAGTGCGAAAAATGTTTCATGAATCGCTTCGCCAATGGAATTCAATCGTGTTTGCAGTCCATCGATAAACTCGTGAATTCCCTGATTCACGATCGTGTGAACGTCGGTGTAAGCGAGTTCTGCACGTAGACGGCCCAACTTTTGTTCCGCTGTATTGCGATATGTTCCGCTCGGGGAACCGACAATCTGATGCAGCGAATCATCGGCGTGATCAATGCAGAAACGGACCGCTCGCGGGAATGACTGATCCAGTGTCAGAAACTCAACGACACGGTGGATTGTGATGCTGTGAAAACGCTTACGGTACATCTCAAATGCACTGACAGAGCGTAAGACTGATGACCATTGCAGATCGTCGACGGTCGTTCCAACATCCTGCACATGTGGAAGCAAGGTGAAATACTTCACATCAAGGATGCGACTGGTTTTATCAGCACGTTCCAGCAGTCGCCCCAGATTGGCAAAATGCCATCCTTTATTATGCGACATTGTGGCATCCAGCGTTCCGTTGAACAGGTGGCTGCGCTCTTTGATGGCCGTAAAGAAGTCGTTGAGCTCAACTGCCGGGCGGTGATTGTTTACGGAATCCCGCACGAAGTGATAAAATTCGTTGAGCTGTTCCCAGGCTTCTGAGGAAATGACCTCACGCACACTTCGAGCGTTCTCGCGGGCCATGACCAGTGACGAAATGATGGAATTCGTATAGTTCCGATCGAACACCAGGAAGTGGATGACATTTTCAGAATCTGGTGTTCCGTACCGTTTCTTGAATTCCTCCTGATCTCCAGTGGCGAAGATCAGGGGTTGCCACTGCTGATGAGCGATGTCTGGCTGGTCCAGCATCATATTCTGCGAGACGTCGATGAAACGTGCGAGATTTTCCGCTCGTTCAACATAACGGGCCATCCAGTAAATTGATTCTGCAACGCGACTGAGCATGGAATCAGAATATGTTCGAGTAGGGGAGGCTCTGAAGTTGGTCGGGCATCTTATTCAAGGGAGCGACTCCGTGAATAAAATGACTTCATGAGCAACGGAATGCGCATTCCGTTTTCCGTTGCAGTTTGCAGCGGATCAATAACGTCTCTGCTTTACAGTTCTTTGGTTCCGTTCTGAATCTCGACTTCGGACTGCGCGACAACCCAGGTGTCTTTGCTTCCGCCCCCTTGGGATGAGTTGACGACCAGCGAACCTTTTCTGAGGGCGACTCGGGTCAATCCACCAGGGAGGACCCAGATCGATTTTCCATAGAGAATATAAGGCCGCAAATCGACATGGCGTCCTTCAAAATGATCACCCACCATTGTTGGGACACGGGAAAGTGCCAGAGTTGGCTGGGCGATATAGTTTCGAGGATCTTCGATGATCTTCTGGGCAAACTCGGCTTGTTCTGCCTTGGTTGAGTGAGGGCCAATCAGCATTCCGTACCCGCCAGCTTCGTTGGCAGCTTTGACTACGAGTTCGTCCAGATGCTCAAGGACGTACTTGCGATCGTCTTCGCGCTCGCAGATATACGTTGGCACGTTTGGCAGAATCGGTTCTTCATTGAGATAGAAGCGAATCATGTCTGGGACAAAAGCGTAGATGACTTTATCGTCGGCGATGCCTGTGCCTGGGGCGTTGGCGAGAGCGACACGCCCTTTGCGATAGACATCAAGAAGCCCAGGAACTCCCAACATGGAGTCAGGGCGGAATGCTTCCGGGTCGAGGAAGTCATCGTCAATGCGTCGATAGATCACGTCGACACGTTGGAAGCCGTCAGTTGTCCGCATGTAGACGAACCCGTCTTTCACGACGAGGTCACGTCCTTCGACAAGTTCGACTCCCATTTGCTGAGCAAGGAACGAGTGCTCGTAATAAGCGGAGTTATAAATGCCGGGGCTCATCACGACGATTGTCGGTTCGCCAATATGTTCCGGGACGAGGTGAGAAAGTGTTTCGTAGAGCTTGCTCGGGTAATTCGTAACAGGGCGAATCTTCGATGCCGAGAAGACATGCGGGAACGTTCTTTGCATCACCTGTCGGTTCTGCAGGACGTATGAAACCCCGGACGGACATCGCAGATTGTCCTCAAGAACGTAGATTGCTCCGTCGCTGTGGCGGATCAGGTCTGTCCCGGTGATGTGACACCAGATCCCTTTAGGGGGAGTCAGTCCCTGACAGACTTTGCGGTACGATTTGGCCTTCTCCAGCATCGGGCGAGGAAGAATGCCTTCGTTGACAATCTCCTGATCATGGTAGATATCATTGATGAAGAGGTTCAGCGCTTTGATGCGCTGCTTCAGCCCGGCTTCAATGTGGTTCCATTCGAACGGTTCAACGATTCGCGGGATGATATCGAACGGGAAGATTTTCTCTGTCCCTGCCTGATCTCCATAGACGGCGAATGTGATCCCCATTCGCAGCAGCGCTCGTTCAATTGCTTCCTGTCGATGCTTCAATTCACCGGGGGGGAGTGAGTTGATCTTATCGATCAGGAGCTGACTTCCGGGTCTCGGATGGCCATCTGAATAGAAAAGTTCGTCATAGAAATTTTCGGTCAGATAACCTTCGAAATTGTGAGGTACGGTCATGTTGTCAGGTCATGTCTCAAGTCCCGGCTAACCTGCGAGCGCTCGCAGTGTTTTACGACAGCCTTCGCCGGGACATTTCAATGGAAGTTGAACCTGCCGGGATTCTCTCGACTCTCGGAGTAAGCTGTCTAGTCCAGTTTATCCAAGTGAAATGGGTCCAAATCGGCTTTCTGACATGAGTGAATGTGATTTTGTGAACTGAGCCCTCAAAACGGTGCTGATCCGAGACGATAGTATTCGACACGGTTATAATCCCCTGCAAGGTTTGGATCGTTCCCCATTTTTTCTGCCAGTTTGGATTCAGGCATGATCTGCGTCACCGTCACACCGATCTCCCGGACTTTGGCAAAAGTGGACCTTCTGAACGCAGCGAGGATGGGAGACATTGTTGAACTCTGTCTGGACAACTTCGTTAATGAACCGGATGTCCAGGACCTGATTACGGCAATTAAAAAGCCGATCATCGTCTCCTGCCGGCGTCCTCAGGATGGGGGGAAGTGGCAAGGGACTGAAGCCCAACGCTTGACTCTTCTACGTCAGGCGATCGCTGCCGGGCCGGATTACGTTGAACTGGATCTCGATATCGCCCCGGGAATTCCTCGCTTCGGAAAGACGAAACGGGTCATCAGCTTCACGCGGCTGGATCGTCCGGAAACCAATATCGAAGGGATTTTCAACGAAGCGGCCAATGCAAAAGCGGATGTGGTGAAGTTTGCCTGGCCCACCCCAACTCTTGATGCGGCTTGGCCATTACTGGCGGCAGTCAGTCAAAAAAGAGAACTCCCCGTTGTTGGAATGGGTCTCGGTCAGGCCGAACTGACCTTTTCTCTCCTCGGGTTGAAGTACGGTTCGCCATGGATCTATGCCGCTCTGGAGCCGGGAATGGAAGCGTATCCCGGTCAGGCAACGGTCTTCGATCTGAAAGAAACGTATCACTGTGAGCGTATCAATTCCAAAACGGTTTTCGTCGGAATTGCCGGACTTGGAGAGGCTCAGCAGATCACGACAACCGCGTTGAATGACGGGTTCAGTGCGATGAATCTGAACGCCTGCTGTCTGCCTTTGGAACTGGGAGAGACACGACAATTGCCGAAAATGCTCGACGTTCTGAAGATCAAGGCGATCCTGATTCAGCGGGACCATGGGCAGAAAATCATTGATCTGGCCGACCATCTTGATCCACTTGACCGCCAGTGTCAGTTTGTGAATCTGCTGCTCAAACGCGACGATGGCTGGCATGGATACAACACACTCTGGCGTTCCGCTCTAAAGACATTAGAGAAGGATTTGCAGGCGTCCGGGAAATCGATCGAGAAAAAGACGGTTCTCGTGATGGGAAACGGCGGGATTGCGCAGTCGATGGTTTACGCGATCAGCCAACGGAAGGGGCTTGTCAGTATTTGTGGGCCTGACGACAAAGAGTCTCAAAAGACGGCTCAAGTCAATCAGTGCCGATTCGTCCCGTTTCAAAACCTTTATGAAACACTCACGGACATTGTGATTCTGGCGGACCCCGGTCTCGAAGCAGGCGTCATGCATGGCCAGCTCAACCCGTCATTCTTTAGACCGACGATGACAGTCTTTGATATCAGCAATCTGCCACTGGAGAGTTCGCTGCTTCAGGAGGCAAGATTGCGAGGGTGTCATGTGATTGGCAGCAGCCGGATTTATCGCGATCAGCTCGAAACTCAATTCAAATCCATTACCGGGGCCGACCTGCCCGGCGGCAACTCTCTGAGTTGAGAGTCTGAACTGACATGGAAATCATGACGGTCAGATGACATCAAAGGGATTCTGCGAGCTTTGTCTATACTTCTGTCGAATCTTTGGTTTATGCTGTGAACTGTCGAGAAAGTACTGGTCGGTTTGTTTCGGAGCAGAGGATGCGCGGCGCTGTTTGCCTGATTTCACTGGTCACCTTTATCGCACAGCAGATGATCTGTTGTTGCGATCTGACTGGGATGCATCAGGTCAGGAGCGCGGATGTTCAGGCGGAAATCGCAGTCCCAGTACAAGCCGCTTCCTCGAAGAGTCACTGCTGCGGACACAATACCAGTTCCCGAGCCCGTTCCCGATGTCAGAGTGAAACGACACGACAGTCGGCATCGCAGCAAAATAACATTGCTCAGCAATCGAACTCGCAAGAGCCTGTTGAGACTTCTGAAGAACCGCATCAACACCACCTGTGTGTGGGAACACATCTCTTCTACAACTCGCCTGACGTGACTCGCACGCTAGATCTGCTGACTGGCTGTACATTCATTGACGCTGGTGAACTGGTTCTTTCGCTGGAGAATCAGTGTGAGTCCTTCTCGTCTTTGTCTCTTCTGGACTGGCTGACACATCCTCCCAGGTCTGTGCTCTCTGTCTATCTCGTGTAATCGGCTGGATCTGTGCTGCTGATCCGCCTGACAGGGTTTCGCGCGATGAAAGCCTGTCAAAGCGCGTGGCGACCGATGCATTTCGTCGAGATCTGTTCAATTCCGCATGTTCCATTGGTTCTGTGCTGCGCGATGGAGTCCTGTCACTCATCAGGAATCCGCCAGTTGCATTCGTTCACAGTCCGGAAATGATCTGTTCGACGTTTTGAATACTGCGGTCGATCCTGTTGCGGTTTGCGCTGTTCTGAAACGTGTCGTTTAAATTTCTAATGTTTTACTGGTTGAATGTGATGGCGACTGTATTAAAGCTCGGGACATTGTTGTTCGCGGTGCTGGTGGTTCATGCTTCTGATCGCGGTATCCGTGATGCGAATGCACATGATGAGAGCTCTCATCAACCCAGCGATGCCGCCAAAGGGACGTTTATTGAACTCGGAGATCACGAATATCGAGCCGAGGTCATTTTGAACGAGGCCGAGAGTCTGTTGACGTTTCGGCTGTTTGATAAGACCGGGAAACAAGCTGTTGTTACGGACGTTCTCTATGCAGTTATTAATCTGAAAAGTGGAACGACTTCGAAGCAGTATCAGTTGCCTGCACTCGCTTCAAACGAAGGGAAACAGGCTCCATCTACCTTTCAGATTCAGCACAAACTCTTAATCAGCTCGTTGCATAAACATGGAACAAAAGCTGTGTTTCGCGTGTCGATTCAGAATCGGAGCTACGCCGGAAAGGTGTCGTTTGATCATCACGCCCATTAGGGCTTTCCAGAAATCATGCAGCGTCTCTGGAACGCGGAATTCAGCCTCTCTCCAATCCGGAAGGCTGCTGCGGGGCCACATGATGGACCGAAACGGTCTAAACCGGTTTGGTTGATTCAACAGTCTTGCAGTTGCCTTTCTTCATTATTGTTCGCATTCAAATTTGTGATGGAATAAGGAGTCATCCGATGACTCAGAAGCTCGTTATCTATGCAATTCTTGTGGCTGCAGGAGTGGGAGCAGGGTATGCCCTTGCGATCTCCAGTGGCTTCGTTTCTTCGAAGACAGCAGCGACAAGTTCGGATGAACACGAGGGACATGATCACGACCACGATCATGATCACGGGGATGAATCAGCCAATGAGATCGTCCTGAGTGAGCAGGCGCGAAAGAACCTTGGTCTGGTTGTTGAGCCGGTCAGGAAATCGGAGTTCTGGAGGACGATCGTTGTCCCCGGCACCATCTCCGAGCAACCGGGGCATAGCGAACGCCGAATTACGACTAATGTGAATGGAGTCGTGACAAAGGTTTATGTGCTGCCTGGACAGACCGTCCGGCCCGGTGAGGCTTTGGTTGATATTCAAACGACGGGTGAAGTGCTGGCAAATGCTCAGTCGAGTCTGTTGAAGACGGTTCAGGAAATCGAGCTGGTCGATCTGGAACTCAAACGAATTGAGCCACTGGTCGAGCAGGGAAGTATCCCCGGCACTCGTGTCCTTGAGAAGAAGTATGAGAAGCAGCGGCTGGAAACCCAGCAGCTTGTACAGATTCAGGAGTTGCTTGTTCGAGGACTAGATACCGACCAGATTCGCGCGATCATGGACTCGAAAATCCTCTTAAGGTCGTTCACCATTCGTGTCCCTTCCGATGAAGAGAGTACTCCCGCCAGCACAACTTCCAAGTTAGTGAAGTCCATCATTAATCAGGTGGATTTCAAGGTCGAATCGCCACCGCCATCTGTTAAACCCAATGATCGTGTGTACTCAGTGGAGAATCTGGAGGTCTATCCCGGGAAGCTCGTGAACCCCGGTGATGAACTGTGCACCCTGGCGCTGCATACCGATCTTCGGGTGATCGGGATGGCGTTTCAGAAAGACTCTGAGCTGATCAATCAGACAATCGAAGAACAACGTCCGGTGACAGTTGTCTTTGAGTCCAACAATGATCAGCCGATGCTGCGGGAAAACCTGAAGATTCAGTACGCAGACAATGTTGTCGATCCTGAATCCCGATTGCTGCGATTCTATCTTCCGATCAAGAACGAAGTGATTCGAGACCTGAAGAATCCTGACGGGATGATGTTTCGGGCATGGCGTTTCAAACCTGGACAACGGGTGCAACTCCGTGTGCCGGTCGAGCATTGGACAGACAAGATTGTACTGCCGATTGCCGCTGTGGTTCGGGAAGGAGCCGAGTCGTACGTCTTTCGCGAAAACGGGACGCTGATGGAACGTGTTCCGGTATCAGTGATGTATGAGGACTCGCGTTTTGCGGTGCTCGCGGACGATGGCAGTCTTTTTCCGGATGACCCGATTGCCATGAACGAAGCCTATCAGCTGAATCTGGCTCTGAGAAAAGCACAGGGGGGCGGTGTCGACCTGCATGCAGGCCACAACCACTAGTTCGGCTTTCTCGCGCAGATGTGGACTCGCCGTTGCGTCTTGAAGTGAAAAATGCAGGCTGCGAGTGATTAGAAAACACAGGGCTCCCGTCCCTGATCAGAGCGAAATCATTGTTGAGACAGGATTTGACGAATGAATTGGCTCATTCGATTTTCATTACAGCATCGGCTTCTCATTGTCTGTCTGGCAATTGTGACATTGCTGGGAGGAGGCGCCGTTTGCTTTCGACTGCCGATCGATATTTTCCCGAGCCTGACTCGACCTCGTGTCACAATTATGACAGAGGCTCTGGGGCTGTCTCCGGAAGAGGTCGAGACACTGGTGACCTTCCCGTTGGAGTCGACTCTCAACGGGGCAACGGGTGTTGAAGCAGTACGGAGTGCCTCTGGGATCGGTCTTTCGGTGATCTATGTTGAGTTTGGCTGGAATACCAATGTGTATACCGCTCGACAGATTGTGAACGAGCGACTTGCTGTTGTGGCTGATCAGCTACCTGCAATCGCGAAGCCACAGCTGACTCCGATCAGTTCGATCATGGGCCAGATCATGATGATCGGCATGTGGAGTCGCGATGGATCCACGACGCCGATGGATGTGCGGACTCAAGCCGACTGGGTGGTCCGCCAGCGACTGCTGACGATTCCAGGTGTTGCTCAGGTCATCGTCATGGGAGGCGGACGGAAGCAGTATCAGGTGCAGGTGAATCCCGATCTGCTGATCGCATACGGCGTCACTTTGAAGGAAGTGGAGCTTGCCTTAGACGAGAGTAATCAGAATTCCACTGGGGGCTATCTGGAACGTGCCTCGATGGAGTTTCTGGTTCGTGGAATCGGTCGAGCATCTTCGGCTCGCGACATTGGAATGACGGTTGTTAAGCCCGGCGAACGTCCAATTCTGATTCAGGACGTCGCTACCGTGAAAGAGGCTCCCCAAATCAAACGTGGAGATTCTTCCGTCAACGGACACCCTGCCGTGGTGCTGACCATTGCGAAACAACCGAATGTCGATACTCGACGACTGACAGAACTCGTTGACGTTGCCGTTGCAGACATTCAGAAATCGATTGAGAAAACGAATCCAGACATCGTTCTGGAAACCAGATTGTACCGCCAGCGATCATTCATCGACATTGGAGTCCATAACGTCTTCGAAGCACTCCGGGACGGGGCAATTCTCGTCATGATTGTGCTGTTCCTGTTCTTGATGAATCTGCGAACAACACTGATCACGCTCACGGCAATTCCACTCTCAATTGTGTTAACGGGTCTGTTCTTCTACGCGACCGGCATGTCGATCAATGTCATGACGCTCGGCGGAATTGCAGTCGCCATGGGAGAACTCGTGGATGATGCGATTGTCGATATTGAAAACGTGTTCCGGCGTTTGAAACAAAATGCTCAGCTTCCCGACCCTCGACCGGCACTGCGTGTTATCTATGAAGCGAGTTTGGAAGTTCGCAGTTCGATCGTCTTCGGCACAATGCTCGTCATTCTGGTGTTCATTCCATTGTTCGCACTGCAGGGGATGGAAGGCCGCCTGTTTACTCCATTGGGAACGGCCTACATTGTGTCGATTCTGGCTTCTCTGCTGGTCTCGTTAACGGTCACTCCGGTCCTGGCAAGTTTGCTGCTGAAGACGAAATCCTTTGAACACAAAACAGAAGACAGCTGGTTGCTCACCCGATTGAAGTGGATGGCAACTCCAATTGTTCGGCTCAGCTGTAGTGCGCTGGGAAGCACGGTTTTGATTTCTGGTGCAATGGTGGCCATTGTTTTCAGCGGATTCCTCCTGACTCAGTTGGGGACCGATTTTTTGCCCCCGTTTAACGAAGGAGCAGCTCAGGTCAACGTTGTCCTTCCACCGGGAAGTTCACTGGAGCAGTCGAATCGGGTCTCGGCAATGGTCGATCAGGCATTTCGCAGGCATATGCAGGATGACAACACTCCGAAAGGACTCGTGACCGGATTCATCCGACGCAGTGGTCGGGCAGAGCTTGATGAACATGCAGAAGGAGTGAACGTCACAGAGTACATTGTGACCTTTAATCCAGAGAGCGGTGTGAGTCGTCAGGATTCCCTGGCAACATTACGAGGAGAACTGGAAGAGATCCCCGGCATCGAATACGAAGTCGAACAGCCACTCGCTCACTTGATCAGCCACATGCTGTCTGGCGTCACGGCGCAAATTGCGATCAAGATTTACGGCGATGATCTCGATGTCCTGCGTGAGAAAGCACAGCAGGTGAAAGCTGCGATCACAGGGATCAAAGGTCTTGCTCCACCGGTCGTTGAGCCTCAACAGTTGATTCCGCAAATTCGAATTGAGCTGAATCGGGAGAAGCTTGCGGAGTATGGGCTGACACCCGGACGCGTTAATGAATTCATCGAAACTGCGTTGAACGGGCGAGTCGTCTCAACTCTGCTCGAAGGCCAGAGGACGTTTGATCTGGTCATTCGACTTGATGATCAGCACCGGACGGATTACGCAAATCTGCATCGTCTGTCTCTGGACCTTCCGAATGGAGAGCGCGTTCCACTGTCAGCAGTCGCGCGAGTCTATGAAGCTGGCGGCCCGAACACGATCAATCGAGAGAACGTCCGCCGTCGAATCACAATTCGCTGTAATCCAACAGACCGCGACCTTGGGAGTGTTGTCGCTGATATTCAGCGTGCAGTGCAGGAGAAGGTGAAATTCCCGGAAGGGTATTACATTGAATTCGGGGGACAGTTTGAAGCACAGCAGGAAGCAACAAAGCTGATCGGAATCCTGAGTCTTGTTTCACTGTCAGGTGTGTTTCTCGTTCTCTATACACTGTTTCCGTCGGTTCGCATTGTCTTGCAGATCATGTTTGCGTTGCCAATTGCATTCGTGGGCGGAGCCATCGCATTGTGGATTACTGGACAGACGTTGACCGTCGCCAGTCTGGTCGGGTTCATCTCGCTGGGCGGAATTGCTGCCCGAAATGGCATTCTGCTCGTTTCCCATTATTTGCATTTGATGCGGGAAGAAGGGGAGGGGTTCACGTATCAGATGATCTTGCGAGGGAGCCTTGAACGTCTCGCACCGGTTTTAATGACAGCACTGACTGCCGGGATTGGGTTGATTCCGCTCGTGATCGGAGGGCATCAACCTGGGAAGGAGATTCTCCATCCAGTCGCGACCGTCATTCTTGGCGGGCTCATTACATCCACGATTTGTGAATACCTGATTCACCCCGGTTTGTTCTGGCGATTCAGCGGGAGAGACGCATTGCATCTCTCCAAAGTCAGGAAAGAACTCGAATAGAGCTCTCGCTTGAGAAGTGAGTGAATTGGTGAAGCCCCTCTGTGGAGAGATCTCCGGAGGGGCTTCTTCGTTTCCGGAAAGGGGACCGGAAATCGAAAATTCAGGTGGAGATATCCGTGCTTTTAACGCCTGTTTTCGACGCAAATGTTGCAATTGGCGAACACAGGCTCGTTGTTCTGTGGTGATTCTCGGAAACGCTTGTTGAGAAATTGAATCGCCAGGTCAACGTGTCGATTGAGGTGATTTTTGGGGTTGTGTTGATAATTAGGCTGCGACGGCAGCGTTGAGTTCTGCTTGTAGTGGATATGCGTGTTGTGCGCTGTTGTTGCCGGTATGGATTGCCTGCATTATCGGAATTGCTCTGTAGGTAAACTGACCCTGAATCGCACGATCTGATTTGATCTTTTGAAAATTGGTTTCAAACAGGTTTTTTAGTCAAGTTCTAGGCGTGTCCTCTTTTGCCCGTCGTAGCATTGTGAACTAAGTTCGAATGACAGCTTAAGGAAATGGATTGCTGTTGGCAGAGGGCTCTCGGACTGGAGCCAGCTGATCCTCAAGGATGATTCGAATGACATGTCCACCGTCTGCTATTTCAAAGGGGAGCAGGATGGATCTGCGGACAACCAGAAACGCATTTTTTCACGCGAGACTGCTGGGATTCTCCAGTATCGTTTTGGGGATGTTGTTCTGGGCAACGACGCTTCAGGCACAGGTTCCTTCAGATGTGCAGGCTGCAGTCAGCAGTGGGACACAACTCGAGGATCAGCGCAACTGGAAAGAAGCGATTGATTTCTACAAACGAGCACTCAAGCAATGGCCAGAGCAGGATGCACTGAGTCGTGGGCTGCGTCGTTCACAGTTTCAGTTCTCCATTGCTCGTCGCTATAGCGATGACACCTTCATCCGGTCGCTGAAACCGATGAATATGGATACAGCACTGGCTCTGTACGACGATGTACTGATCAATATTCAGAATCATTATGTCGACCCGATTAACACGACTTCTCTGGTCGCTCACGGAACTGAGAGTCTGTGGTTGGCATTGGGGAACCCACGATTTCTGGAAGAGAATCTGTTCGGGGCATCCGACGATAAAGTCCAGAAATTGCGTCGTGAACTGTACGACGGTTTCTGGAACAAGCCGGTCAACGGAGTTTCCGGGGCTCGTAAACTCGTCGCTGATGTGAGCGAACTTTGCAGCAAGAGCGTTGGACTCGAGACTGGTCCGATCGTAATGGAATACATCTTCGGGGCCTGCAACTGTCTGGATGATTACTCCAGCGTTCTGAGCCCAGGCAAGAAGCAGGATCTGTTTGGGAATATTAAAGGTGAATTCGTTGGAATCGGCATCGTCATGGAAGCGAGTGCCGGAAAAGGAATGAGCCTGAGTCAGGTACTCCCTGAAAGCCCGGCAGCAGAAGCCGGTCTTCAGCGTGGCGATTGCATCGTGACTGTTGATCAACGGGACATCCGAAACGCTTCAACGGAAGAAGCGGCTGGTCTGTTGGCAGGTCGTGCAGGAACTCGAGTGGAGCTTGAAGTCACCAGAGGAACCTCGATCTTTCGCTACACCTGCAACCGTCGTGAAGTGAAAGTGAAGAGCATTCCGGTCTATAAGATCATCGATAAAGAGCGTGGGATTGCCTACATCCAGATGACAGGGTTCCAGCAGAGCACTGTCGCAGAAATGGATAACGCCCTGAATGAACTGAACCGTCAAGGAATGAAGTCACTGATCTGGGACTTGCGTGAGAATCCGGGTGGATTGCTGACCGCCGCGATTGAGGTGCTGGATCGGTTTCTGGATGAAGGGGTGATTGTGTCGACTCGAGGCCGTGCCGCTGATCAGTCGATGACGTACACCGCTCATCGCCCGGGAACCTGGAATACAAAGCTGGTTCTTCTGATTGACGAACACAGTGCAAGTGCCAGTGAAATCGTGGCCGGTGCGGTTCGCGACCACAAACGCGGAGTGATTGTCGGACGCACATCCTTCGGCAAGTGGAGCGTGCAATCGATCTATGATTCCCGCTATTCAACTGCCGTTCGACTGACAACCGCCAAGTTCTATTCGCCGAACGGGCACACTTGGGGTAAAATCGGCCTGCAACCAGATGTTGTTGTTCAGGACGGTCCAGTAAATCGCAGACTGGGTGAAGTTGATCTGGAAAGTGATCCGGATCTCCGCGAAGCACTTCGCCAGCTGCAAGGAAGCGAATTGTCTCTTCGATGAGTAATGGTAACGAGCCCGCGAACCCGAAATCACTTCCCTGGTTAAAGGGACGCGGGCTGGGACCTTCTCTTCGATGGTCCATTGGAACAGATGGACCGCTGGCAGCTCTCTGTCTGAGTCGCGAATCCGGCGACATCTATGCTGCAGATCGTACCGGGTCCATTCAGCGAATCAGTCGTAATGGGCAGGTCACCGGTCTAACACGACTGTCACCTGCAATCATTTCTCTGGCATGGAGTGACGACGGATCTCAAGGGGTCGCGATCGTCGGTGAGAATGAAGTCATCCGGCTTGGTTCAAACCTGAACACGCTTCACAAGTTCACTCTTCCTGATGTCTGCCTGGCTGCTGCCGTTTCTCCTTTTGGGCATCATCTGGCAGTTTCGCTGGCGAGCGGAATCACGCTGATCTACAACGAGCGAAATCGTAAAATCGCTCAGTATGAGACAATGCGTCCTCTCTCATTCTTCCGGTTCTGTGTCACTGAGCCACTCATCTTCGCTGCTGCCGAGCATGGCCTGATTTGTTGCCACAATCTGAACGGGGCAGAAATCTGGCGAGAAAACAACCTTTCGAACGTCGGGAAGATGGTCATCACTGGTGAAGGTGATTTGATCTACATGGCGTCGTTCGCTCAAGGAGTTCAGGCAATCGACGGGGATGGCGAGTTCGTCGGCTCCTATATCGTCGAAGGGACCGTGAATCGGGTCGATGCCAGCTATGAACCGGAACGAGTGATTATTTCCACCATCGAGCAGTCGCTGTATTGGCTCGACGCGGATGGCGATCAACTTTGGCGAACAGAAGCACCGGATCAAATTGTCGATGTGCTGTGTGATCCACTCGGAGAATGGGCCATTGTCGGGTTTCAGAATCAGGGGATTCATCGCCTGAATTGGGCCGAAAACGGGACGTAGTTCGCTGCGTCTGTGCGGTTGATTCATCCTGCAGGAAATTCGTCTGGGCGAATCTGGCAAAGTTCGTTAGAACTGCCCCATCCTGTAAAAATCGGATGGTTTCTCCTTTGAAAATGCCCCTTTCACGCACGATCTTCTTACTCGCCAGCATTCTGCTGGGGTCGGGGTGTGGTGCATTTTCTCCAAGCAAGATGCAGTATCCGGACTTTGCAATGCGGCATCCGGAAGCTCAAAGGCGCGCTGCTCAGGTTCAGGACCCTTATCCAGATGCCAGCGTCGGTCCACAGATGAATTTTCGTCCGTTGGGCTTTCAGAATCAACGTTCGTCGGCACAACAGGTTAAGGATCGCTACTACTCAAGTTTCCTCCGGTCGAATTTCGGGAATCAGCCACAAACATCGGTTCCACAACCGGGGGCACCCGTCACAACGGGGATGCCGCCGATGATGGGCCCTCAGATGGCGAAGCTCCCCAAGAACTCCCAGTACGTTTATCAACCGCAGCCAGCGACAATGCAGGCGGGGATTATTCAACCCGGTGTAATGCAGGTTGGTGCGATTCCTGTCGGGGCCATGCCGGCCGGAACGATTCAGACAGGGCAGATGCCAGCAGGGGCGATGCCGATCTATGCATCGGCACCCAGTGGCACGTCTCAAATGGTTCCCGTCCAGCAAGGGACGATTCAACCAACCGTGGTTTATCCCGGCGCACTTCACCCTGGCCTCATGCAAGTTCCTCCCGGTGCAGTGCAAGGGTATCCGGCTCCCGCCGTGGCGTCCCCGTATTCTGGAGCCGTTCCGCCAGTTTCCGCAGCTCCTGGCTTCTACCGCTAACCGTGTCGCCAGAGAGACAGGCACGCTCTCAAAGGATCGACTCGAGATGCGACCACGCGATAAAATCATTGAATTGTGAGTTCTCCGGAATGCTCTCCAACTGAATCCGATGCCGTGATCCGATTACAGATAGTTATCCCGACTCTCGACCAGTCCGGGGCTGAAAAGCAGTTTGCGTTGCTCGCATGCGGTTTGCCACGTGATGAGTTTGAAGTGCAGGTGCTGGCTCTGTCTCGTGGAGGTCCTTTTGAGGCCGTACTGACTGAGCATGGAATTCCATATACCATTCTCCATAAACGTGGACGCTTTGATCTGCGACACGTGATGCAGGTGCGAAAGCATTTGAAGAAAGAACAGCCGGACATTGTTCTTTCCTGTCTCTTTGCCGCGAATACCGTGACCCGACTGGCAACGATCGGGATGAAGAATCGCCCGATCACCATCATCTCGGAACGGTGTGTCGATTCCTGGAAAGCTGGCTGGCAACTTCGACTCGACCGCTTGTTGCGTTCTCGTATGGATCGACTGGTTGCGAATTCGCAAAGTGTCGCTGACTTCTATACGAATCTGGGAATCCCGACGGAACAAGTGACGGTCATTCCGAATGGGGTTGAGATTCCCCCGCAACCATCGATGACCAGAAGCGAGTTTCTCAGCCAGATGGGTCTGCCGGAGGGCACCACGATCGGGATGTATATTGGACGCCTGGCCGCTCAAAAGAAGATACAGGATCTGGTCTGGGCCACGCATCTCCTGAAGCAGTCGGATCCTTCGTATTACTTCATTGTGGTTGGAGATGGTCCACAACGGTTCTTCCTCGAAAACTTTTCAAAGTCGTGCGAAACAGATGGCCGTGTCGTATTTGCAGGTCACCGCAAGGACGCCGCGAGTCTGCTGCACTTTGCTGATGTCTTCTGGTTGAACAGTGATTTCGAAGGGATGTCCAATAGCCTGATGGAAGCCATGTCCTGTGGAGTCCCTGTCGTCGTCAGCGACATTCCACCGAATCGGGAACTGGTTCGCCACGATCAGGATGGCTGGTTGGTCGAACCGGGTGATTGCGCCGGCTTTGCGCAGTTCGCATTGAGAATGTTTCGAACGCCGGGACTCGCTGAAAAAGTGGGAGCATCTGCGGCGGAACGAATGAAAGAGACGTTTTCCGTGCAAGCCATGATCGATCGCTTTGCTGATCTCTTGCGATCAGAATATGCGAAGCGGAACGACTCTTCCCACTGATCTCTGCGAGAGAATTCGGTTCAAGAATCTCACGCTGGGAACGTGACAGGCGACTGCAGCCAAACGTTGGAATCAAGCGCAACGATACGCCAGAATCGACAGGTCGTCCGGTTTGGACGGAGCGTCTGAATCCGGGAATAACATCCGTTGTCTGGCGAGCTTCGTCACTTCTAGCACTCCATCGGCCAGATTCCCTTTGCGGAGATGCTCAATAATTTCGAACTGCATCAGGTTGTCGAAGAGGCCGTCCGATGCCAGCAAAACCGTATCTCGCGAGGAGAGTGTCACCCAGGTACCGAGCTCGACTGACATCTGCTCGCTTCCAATCACGTTGGAAACCAGATGACGGTCTGGGTGAAACAGAGCTTGTTCTTCCGTAATCATCCCCGATTCCACAGCGTAACCGATGGGGGAATGCGAAACGGTTGAGAACTTGAGACGCCCCCGTTGACTGAAGATCAGAATTTCTGAGTCTCCGATGTGGTACGTCCTGATGCGGCGGCCATTGGTTTCGGCAAGCGCCAGTGTCGTTGCAGACCCTGTTCGCGAGCGCAGCAGTCGCTGGTTCGTCAGTTCGATTTCATTAAGAATAATCGTCCGCAACTCCGTGTTCTTCGTTCCGGAGAACTCCGTCGGAACGGGAACGATCTTACTCAGCAGATGGCTTTTGGATGGCTTCGCGAGATGTCTGGTCGCTTTCGCGATCCTGGACTTGATCATTTGAGACGCGAGATGACCGTCCCGATGGCCTCCAAGTCCGTCGGCCACCAGCAGAATGCCGCGTCCTTCACTCAGATTGAATGTCGCGATGGTGTCTTCGTTAATGCCGGATTTGAAGGGCGAGCGGAAGGTCGTCCATGCCGCATGTCCCCCACCGCATTTTGCTTCGGAGACTTCGATCTTTGCGTTGGCAACAGCTCCGATCGTATCGAGAAGGGCTGTCGCGCTCGGGGCGTCTTGAACCTGTGCCGGCGTGTCTTCTGAAGAAACATCAGTCGAAATGGTCTCAGGCCGATTTGCGTCGGCGACGTTCGGCATAACTCAAAACCCTTGGCTTTAGTCGCAAAAAGGCATTGCGCATCTGTTCCGCATCACGGAAGCGTCGTTTCGGATTAACGTCAATGGCTTTCTGAAGAAAGGCAATGAAATCCGGATGCACACGAGATCGTAGCTTTCCGATCGCTGGGGGTGGCCAGGAGTACGGCCATTCCGGCCATTCCCCTGCCAACATACGATAGATAATCAAACCTGCGGAGAAAACATCAGAACGCTGTGAGGGCTTCCCCATTGCCTGTTCCGGGGCCATGTACCCCAGTGTTCCGCTGCCAGACCCTTTTATTGTCTTCTGAGCGAATCTGGCGATTCCAAAGTCACCCAGGCGAAGCCGATCCCCGGCAAAAAGGACCATGTTCTCTGGTTTGACGTCGCAGTGAATGATTCGTTGCTGGTGGGCATAGGCCAGTGCTTCCAGCATCTGCTCGGCCATCGAAAGCGCGGTCCGCAGCGAAAGACGACGCGAGAGACGATCGGCGAGAGTTCGTTCGCCCAGAGGAAACGTGATGACGAAGTGGTCATCAATCAGGGAAGCATCCTTGAGCTGCAGAATATTGGGGTGCTCAAGCTTGGCCGCCACTCGCACTTCCCGCCTGAAATCGAGGAGAGCTTCAGCAGTCGGTTTAATGGTTCGAGGGATCTTTAAAGCGACTCGAACACCTTCAATGGTGTCGAATGCCTGATACACCGTCGCAAAACCGCCTTCGCTCAGACGCTTTTCGATGCGGTATTTGCCCAGTTTTTGACGTGTCCGAATCGACAAGGTGATCACGCCTCTTAAATAGGAACCAGACCGGTTTAATCTCTCAGGTGGCCGTGTAACAGCTGCTTGATCAGTTGAAATCCTGTTTTCACGAGCCAGTCACGGCGACACTTCAATTCGTAATTTCGTGGGGACGAAATTTCAGGTGCAACCTCAGATTTCCCAAAGACGGCATAACTATCATCGGCCGTTATTGGTGATGTGAGCAGTATGGCAGGATTAGATGGGAAATTTGACGAAACCGGAAAGGTCTTCCAAGGGCGCCATCTGTCTGCCGAACGCTCATGGCTACCAAGAGCCATTCAGTGAGTTGCAAGGCAATGAGGCGTGACCTGGTCACCCGATTCTGACAGTGATTTCTTGCTTTTTCCTGCTCAAATTGGCCTGAAACAATCTGCGTCGGTCGGGGGGAGGCGGCCCAAATCGCTCGTCGCTTCAGCGGCTTCTTCCAGCAATGACAACACTTCAATTCTTCATTAAATTTGTACAACTGGAAAGGGTCGACTGATCAAATTCTTCAGCTTCACTCGGAAAATTAGATTTCACCCTACGAACCTACCGTTAACTGCCCAACCTCAGAAGAGCGGTTCTTAAAAAATGTGATTCCGAGAGAGCAGACCGGCGTTTCTGACGTGTCGGTGCCGCCCCAGAAGAAGCGTTTCCTTGAGACCAGAACCTGTTTAGGCCGAGTCCCCGGTTTGTCTGTAAAAGCGGTTTGCGACGAGATGTTCGCCACAGAAAATCACGACCACCAGAACAAGCAGTAATGGGTAGATTTCCTGCCCGAGATCGGCTGCATTGATGCGATCTTTAAGCTCTTCAAGGCTTTGGGCGATCTGGTAGCGGTCGACTCCCAGTCGATCATTCAAGTCTTGATTCGTCAGTCGCGTCAGGTCGCTCTCTTCCGCAGGGGGATTCACGCTGAACGCCGAGATCGTTTCGCGACTATCCGGTTCGATGATCTGGTAGTGACCTGGGACGAATGCGTCTTTGATCGTGATCAGAGTTTCACCGGCCGTGACCGTGATGCGGGATTGACGTAAGTCAGGTTGCTTCAACAGAAACTGGCGATCTGCCGGAAGCGGAGGGACGTTCGCAGTGACGGTTTGACCTGAAACGAACTGATGACGCGCGTCACTCAGTTTGGACGCATAGTCGGTCATCTGCTCGACGAAGCTGAGAAACAGCCAGGCATCAAGCAACGGGCTCGGAAGATTGTTCCAGCGCTGATTCGGGTTTTCCGGGAGATTCGCTGAGGTGGTCACCATTACGGTACGACCTTTTCCGTATCCGCGATCGAGAATCGCCGGCCAGCGTTCCGCATCGGTATAGTTCGCCAGAACCTGAGCTCCCTCTGCTGGGGTGACCTTCCAGAAGCGGGTGACGTAGACCAGATTCTCAAACATCGAAAACGAGCCGTAGTTTTCGAGCCGTCGGAAGATCGAAAAGAGCGGATGATTGCGAAGCGAGACCGAAAAACTCCATTCGCCGATGGGGTGCCACGCATCGAGTTGGCCCGGCAGAAACTGTTGTGCAGGGGCACGATTGTACGAGGTTGCCTGCAGGTCTGAACTTCCCAGAATCACAATCAGGCCTCCCCCTTGTTCGACATAGCGGCCGAGCTTCGACCATGCCGCATCCGGGAGTTGAGGGCAGTTGATGAGCGTCACTGCCGGGAACACTTCGAGAGAGAGTTCCGGCAGCTTTGAGATCGGCTCGAAATGCGGTTTGAACTTGTTTAATGAGACATTCTGGCGGTCGTGGGGAGCCAGTGCGGTGACCCAGGCTTGTGCTGTGTCTGAGTCAGGAGCCAGGACCAGGACAGGGGGCGGTTCGCTCACTTGAACTGTGAAGAATCGTGAGTTGTCGAATGCGATTGGGTCAGTCCCGTTCAGTCGGGTTTCCCCTTGCAGCCACGGTTGTGTGACACCAGTGATCAAAGGGAAGACGGCTTGCGCTGGCAGGTTGTTATCAAGTCGCAGGTTCGTTTGACCTTGCTTGAGATTCTCTCCTTGCCGGTTCTCGATCAACAGCTCAAGTCCCTGTGACGCGATGTCCTCACCTTGCGATTGAGCGGTGACTGAGATGGTCAGTTCGCCCCCGACTGGAATTCGCTCCCCTGACAGGTTGACCGCTGTGACCGCCCGATTGTGACCATTTGTTCTGCCAACATCGATCAGATACACGTTGATGTTCTGTTCGCGTTGCAGATCCGAAATCAGCAGAGAACTTCCGGCGGTGCGCCAGGCCGATTTCGCCAGATCCGTGAAGAGATAAATGCGGCGGATGTACTGGTCTTTGCGGTTCTTCTCGTCAACAGATTCCTGTGATGCGAGAGTCCGCTTTCGATCCTCGCTCAATGATTTGATTGCTTCACGCAACCGGTCATCCAGCGGAATTTGAGCCGGTGAAGCCTCCAGCGTTTCAATCCGCCGACTTGCTGACGTCATGGTCTGCTGGAACGGAATCGGGTGTTCGTTGCCACTTTCTCCGATCGCAACACGACTGCCGTTTGGAAGTGTCTGAAGATGATTCTTCGCAATTGTCATGGCCCGTTGAAGCGAGGTCTCTCCTGCTTCCAGATAGGACATGCTCAGGCTGTTGTCGAATAAAAGGACACCTGCGACGGGCAGGTCGAGAGACGTCACGGCATTCCGAGGCTGGGAGAACTCAGCGGCGATGCGACGCTGATAGGGCCAGCCCACCAGCAGCAGGATTGCGATCAGGGAACCGATGGTGGCTCGATTTCGCAGGGTTGATTGGCGTTCCTGCTTCTGGAATTGCGGAAGTTTGGTGTTGCTCACTCGCCGTGTGGCTAAGAAATAAGCCGCAATTCCACCAAAGATGACAATCCCGAGTGTGATCAATTCCTGAGTTGTCAGACTGTAATTTGCCGGGGGAACACTTGGTCTGGCGAGTGCGAAAATGAGTGAAGCAAACGCCAGAATTCGCAGTAATAACAGGGCAAGATGGCGCAATCGCATGCGGCGCGTACTCTGCTGCTGCTTTTGTTTCAGCAGGCGCAACGCCGGGAAATTCAGTTTCCGTGGCTTCTGTTTCAGCAGAAAGTGAAGGATGACCGGCACGGTCAGCGCGAATAAACCCAGCAGCAGCGGAGAGTTCAGAAATGACATCGCCGAAAACACTGTTGAGGGTGAAATGATCGACTCTGTCCAAGGCGACAGAGCCGTGCCGGTGACCGCCAGTTCAATCTGAAAGACGACTCAGCCTGATCATGGTTGAGGATGGTCCTCGTCATGGTGGAAATCGAGATCATCTTCGCTGGTGTCATCCAGCATTTCGTGGCCATCAGGATCGTGCTGTGAATCTCCAAAGCCTGATTTTTGACCAGACAACGGGTCACGCCATGACCGCATCTGTTGCAGGAATTCTTCTCGTGTCAGTTGGACAGGGAAGACTTCCAGATCAGCTTCCATTCCCGGGCGGCCCCCTTCTTCCGGATGTGCTGCCGCGAAGACTTCTCGCTCCAGTGACCGCAACCAGTCAGGAACATCGATTCCTGATCCCCAAGAGTCCTCCAGGTACTCGTCAACTTCTTCGCGAAGGACATCAAACGTCGCGGATTCTTTAGGCTCAATTGATCGGGCATCTGCAACAGACTGGTTTACGAGTGCCAGAATCCGGTTCACTGCCAGCGGCTTTACGAACCGCTCTTTCAGGTGATCCGTGATTGTCGGCATCCGCATTCCATAGCGACGTTGGAGTTTCTGCAGATCTGCAAGATGTTGATCTGCGATCTCGGACGTCTGGAGTGCGAAGGTCGCTTCCCGGAGTTCTGCCGCTTCCAGCAGCTGATTCCTGACGAGCACCTCGTGAAGAATGATTTGAGGAGTCAGATTCCAGTAGTCGCGATCGTAGACCGCTTCCAGCCGGAGGAAGTCGAGCAGGCTATAAATCTGCTCGCCATAGTCTGACTGAGTCGTCGTTGTGTTGTATTCGAGGAATCGATCGAAGCGGTCGACAATGATGGAATAGACCTGTTCGAGACACCATTCAGCATCGTCCCGATCAATGACCCCGGAATCGAGATCTTCGAGAAGACGAATCGGCCGCATCGGGTCCTGTTCTTCTTCAAGGTAATCGAGGAACCAGTCGACGCCATTGTGCAGAATCGCTCGCAGGTTGCCGAGTGTGAGCTGGCTGGCATGGAAGAGATCGTGTCCATACCGTTTGATGAACTCGCAGATTTCTTCCCACTCATCGCCCTTGCGCACTCCATCCACGGCAGAGATCCGCATGGTGCGGCTGTGTTCCAGCCAGAGCCACTGATACGGCTCGATAATCTGCCCGAGTGCTTCGACGAGATCTTCGGTATCAACAGGTCCGTTGGACCAGCTCTTCACGCTTCGTACCAGCGCGTCGAGTGTGCTTCGTAATGCGATGGAGAAAAGACGATCGAACTCGGTGATCGCCTGACCTTTGGGACGATATTTGCGTTCCATGCGAAACGCAGTGAACAGCGTGTGCCACGTTTCTCGAAGCAAGCCGAGACGCGGCAACTCACGCAGCAGAAAACGGACAACAGACTGCAATGCCTGAGTGCGCAGGATCTGCCCGGGAGCACCCCCACTTTCAAGAGGAATATACAGAAGTGGATTGCGTGAGAGTCTGTCCAGCAACGGCGGAACGAGTTCACGGATCGCCTGAACATCTCGTTGAACGACAGCCCGATAGACTTTGGCGAGTTGCCGATCCTGTTCTGTACCGCGCGGAACATTCACGTCATCCGGAATGTTTCCGTTCAGCAGGCGTTCTCCATTTCGCAAACAGATCAGCGTCGTGATGACCTGCTGGAGCAGATAGAACTTCACCTGCATCTGAATGTCGTATTCAACATTCGCATCGTGATCGCCAGAGGAAGCGGTGATCTCGTGGTCCCAGATGGACTCCATCAGTTCCGCGAGTTCAATCTGCCACCGCTGAGCCTGACGATGCCAATGAGTCATGGCATCAACGGTCTGCTGATTTCGAGTCCAGTCTTCGCCCCCGCGTTGCCGCTCCAGTGCGAATCGAGCTGCCGCAAGTTGCCACATCTGGCCGACTGCGTTCAGGAACTTCAGACGTGGTTCAAGCTCACGATTGATCGCTTCGAATTCAGTATTTCGATTGCTGTTGTCTCCATCGGCAGTGTCTCCCCACTGTCCGTCAGAGGCACTATCGCGGAAGACCATGTCATCATAGGCCGCCCCGAAAAGATCGTCTTCCTTGTCGGAATCGTCGGTTGGACTTCCTTCTGAGCCTCCGAACTCCAGCCCATCTGTTTTGGGAGGCTGTGCAGAGTCAACGACGCGCCCTAAGCGAGGAACACTCCACCATTCTTCAGCGTTCGCTTCAAGGAAGTCGAACATCCGGCGAATTCCAACAATCGTTTCCGCACCTGTGACCGAGGCATCTGCAGACGAGATGCTTTTGATCCAGCGGATGAGAAGCGAAAAGATGGAATGTTGAGGGCATTCGACTCCGACATCATCCAGCTGACTGACCCATTGAATCAGCAGTCCCATCGCGGCGACATAGTCTTTTCGCTGCAACAGTGAGTCGACGACGAGAGCATAGGATTGTGCGGACTGGAATTTCTCAACGTGACTGCGCCAGAAAGAAATGTCGCCAGCGGATTCGCCAGCCTGACGCCATTCCATCAGCGCATTGGAGACATGCGTCGCCGATTCCCAGCTCTCTTGTCCAGAGACGTCTGGAAGTTCCTCAATGACGTCGCTGCCGAACTGATCCCACCACTCTGCGAGGCCGAGGTACATCGACGAAATCTCTTCGCGCAGCGCACCCAGCCCACGTGCAGCAGCTTCGCTTAGACAATTTGAGAACGCGTCGAATACCTGCTCCATAATCGACAGCAGTGTTTCAATGCGGCTATCTGGAATCGCGTCTTCCCGAGAGGAGAAGAGTGGGAACTGTCCCTGGAATCCGAGGATGTTCCAAGGGTCAACCAAGGCTCCGCAACGGACTCCCCGGCGCAACAGATCTGGAACCTGACGCAGTGCGGTAAACGCTTCTTCGACCTGTCCGCGATGCAGTAATCGTCGCGATGTTGAAACCAGACACTCAAGG
The DNA here is from genome assembly GCF_051465645.1 of Planctomicrobium limosum. Lineage (GTDB taxonomy): Bacteria > Planctomycetota > Planctomycetia > Planctomycetales > Planctomycetaceae > Planctomicrobium. Next base: position 5,126,180 of record NZ_CP195790.1, read on the forward strand.
TCGGTTTCCATTCGAATTGACGCGGCAGGGATCGCCTGAGCCTGTTGCAGGCTTGCTTCTGGATATCCCATCACAGCGTAAAGGTGTGCCAGTTCCCGGTGCTGAACCTGTCTGGCTCCGTACCCTGCGAGTCGCATGTTCAGATACTGGCGAACATGCCCGAAGGGTTGCTGCGTTTTCTTCTCTTCTTTTAAGAGACGCTCCCGGCGCGTTCCGGTCGCAACTTCCATCATGCGTGCATAGAAGTTGTCTCTACGGCGAGCCACGATCGGCAGCAAAGTCGTCAGAGAGGTTGTCGAGTCGTGCGTGTTCGGCCCGGAACCGCTGACAGAACTCGCCATTAACATTGTTCCGCAGAGTGCTGCCGCGGCATCAAACAGACGCTCAGCGCGAGCAGTGCGGGATTTCTTGTCGTCGATCCAGTCCTGCAATGAGTCCAGAATAATCTGGCGCACGACGAAACGACGGAAGAGACCGCGATTATCGATGCGGTGCGGGTCCCACTCGCCGAACAGATAGTTGGTTCGCTTGTTGACCGGATGCAGGTGGTCGTAGGCGCGTTGATCGAGGACGAGTTCTTCGAGGTTCTCAAGATCGAAGTACGAGTCGTGCAGAATGTCCTGTGGTGCATTCCGCAGCAACTCAAGTGTCTGTTCAATCAGATCGTGATACTTCCCTGCAGCAACACCGCTTCCTGAGAAGAACAGGGGAATCGGGCGGAATCGCTCATGGGAGTAAATCTCCATCTTCCGTCCGTTTTCGAGGACGGCGACAGGTCGATACCCGACATAGTCGTTCAGTTGGCGCATTGCTCCGCTGAGAATACGCGGAGCTTCGTTCCACGGCCCCCCTTGAGCGAGTACCGCTTCCATCAGAACGGCGTAAAAACCTGGATGGTCTAAATCTTCTGTCCTGATATGGAAGAGCAGGTCAGAGTGGAATGTCCTATAGGCCCGAAACAGGTCTTCCAGTGCGAGTGGGATGACGGTCTTTGCCTGTTGTGCATCTGCAAATGCAGGCAGAGTTACTGCGAGGTCGTCTAGAGCGGAGAGCAGGGTTTGCTGCAGAAGCTCACGACGGTCCACACCTTCAGGGAGAATCTCCCAGAGGGAATTAATGTTTCGAACAAACTGAGGGTCGGAATTTCCGCTGGAGAAATTTAAATAGCCTAAGGCATCCTTGGCCGCCACGAGATGAGTGGCAGGTAATGTCCAGCGGGAATTCGCTTTCTTCCTGGGGGGCATGCGATCTCGTTTCACTCACCAAATTCAATCAGCGGACCCATCTCCTGTCCGCATTGATAATGACCGATCCCATGGACCGATTCACCGTTTTTGTTTCAAGAGCTATGGAGTCCGCATCTTCGCTTCCATGCTCCCTGAAACGTTTCGTCCTTTGGATTCTCGGACGGGTTCTCTTCGATTTCAGTCTCTTATTTCATTGTGACGGACGTTTGTGCGTTCCGCAAAGGAGGAAATTCCGACTTTATCGGGACTTTTCCATGCAGCCAGCGTTTTGGCCATCAAGCCCCTCCCTGTATCACAATCCTTAGCGTCTGTCACGGGTCTCAAACTGATTTCCCATTGGAGTTTGCTTTCCTGATGGTGGGTTTTCATAATCCGTTTGCTCAGTTTGATGTGAACAGTGTCGATCTGGCATTTCCTGGGACCACTCTACAGATCCACTTTGGAGGCACCGTTGATCAACTTCCGTTGTGTTTTGCTTTTGGGGGTGGTGCTTGGAGCCGCTCAATTTCAAGCTGTTCAGGCAGATGATTCTCAGAAAAAGATCAACGAAGCGGTTCAGTCTTTGTCCGTTGTCGGGTGGGAAAACGCCTGCAAAATCTGGGGTTGGGCCGAGCCGGGCTATCAGGAAAAGAAATCGGCCGCACTGCTCGCTGACTGGTTGGAGCAGTCTGGGTTTCGAGTGAAGCGTGGCGTTGGCGGAATTCCGACAGCCTTTACTGCTGAAATTGGGACCGGTTCTCCCGTGATTGCGATCCTCGGTGAATACGACGCGTTGCCGGGGTTGTCTCAGGATGCGGTTCCTGTCGAGCAGCCTCGTGATGGAACGATCTGGGGACATGGTTGTGGTCATCACCTCTTCGGAGTCGCCAGTGCTATGGCGGCGATCTCGCTTGCAGACGACTTGAAAAGTGGAAAACTGAAAGGAACCGTTCGTTTTTATGGCTGCCCTGCAGAAGAAGGGGGATCGGCCAAGGCGTTCATGGTTCGGGATGGACTGTTCAATGATGTGGATGTCGCATTGCATTGGCATCCTTCCTCGGGGAACTCTGCTGCAGACAAATCAACGCTTGCCAGAATTGCGGTCCGATTTCGCTATCACGGAACAAGTGCTCACGCGGCAGGAGCACCGGAGCAGGGGCGATCGGCTCTTGATGCGGTCGAAGTGCTCAATTATGCAGCGAATCTGATGCGAGAACACATGCCTCAGCAGGCACGCATGCACTATGTCATCACGAATGGCGGGAAGGCTCCCAACGTCGTGCCAAACGAAGCCGAGGTCTATTACTACATTCGTCATCCGAACGCGGAAGTTGTTCGCGAGCTGTACGGCCGATTGGTGAAGTGCGCCGAGGCTGGGGCTCTGGCGACGGAGACTCGACTCGAAGTGAAGCATGAAGGGGGCATTATGGAATTGCTCCCGAATCAACCGTTGTCTGAACAGGTGGAAAAGCGTTTTGCAGAGCGCCTGAATATTAAACTGACCGAGAGTGACGTAGAGTTTGCACAGCGGATTCAAACGACTCTTGCCAAGCCGCTTCCATTGGATCGTGCCAACATCCTGTCCAAAGAAGTGGGCGCAAGTGTTGTGAGCATGGGGTCAACCGATGTCGGCGATGTTTCCTGGGTGACGCCAACTGCCGGGTTTTCTGTCTGCTGTTGGGCGCCGGGCACACCCGGCCACTCATGGCAGGCAGTCGCCTGTGGGAAGATGGATCTTGCTCGACAGGGAATGGTCTTGGCGGCACAGATTCTGGCTGCGACCACCTCGGACTTGCTGACGACTCCGGAATTGGTGGAACAGGCCAAGGCGGACTTTGATCAGCGAATCGGGAAGCGAAAATACAATCCGTTGATTGCTCCGGATCAGGCTCCACCATTGGATTACCGAAATAACCTGACAGGGGCGACGCCTTGACCGATCGAGCATTGTCTTCAGATAATGAAATCGTTTGATTTGTGTGTATGGATGAAATCCATGCGTAATTCGTCTCATTGGCGGCTTTTTTATCCAACCGAGACCCTGATTCATGCGCCGAATTCTCTTTTCAACTCTGTTCCTGGGAATAGGGCTGCTTGCTCAGGTTGGGTATTCCGAAACCTTCCTGAAGGACAAGGAAAAGGCCGAACAGCTTCAGTTCTTTACGGAACAGGTTGAGCCGATTTTCGTTGAAAACTGTTATCGGTGTCACGGCAACGGGCAGAACCGCGGCGGACTGAATTTTTATACACGGCAAGCCTTGGTGAAAGGTGGAGAAAGCGGCCCCGGCATCGACTCAGAGAATCTGGACGCCAGTCTGATCATCGATGCGGTGAACTACTCATCTTTCGAGATGCCTCCCAGCGGCAAATTGCCTCAGGCGAAGATCGACATCATCACCAAATGGGTGAAGATGGGAGCTCCCATTCCGGAGCGAAAAGATGTGATCGCCCCGCATGAAGGTCCGCCAGAGGTCAATGAGTCCACGAAGCAGCATTGGGCTTTCCAGCCGGTCAAGCGTCCTGCTGTTCCTCAGTTGGAGTCAGATTGGGTTCGCAATCCGATTGATGCTTTTCTGCTTGCCAAGCTGAAAGAAAATCAGCTCGAGCCAAATCCGGCAGCAGACCGCAGAGTTCTGATTCGCCGTCTGACTTACGATTTGACAGGCTTGCCGCCAACTCAGGCTCAGATTGATGCCTTCGTTGGTGACACTCGTCCAGATGCTTACGAGCGTCTTGTCGATTCATTGCTGGCATCGCCTCACTACGGGGAACACTGGGCCCGATATTGGCTCGACCTCGTAAGGTATGCGGAAAGTAACAGCTTCGAACGTGATAACCCGAAGCCATTCGTCTGGAAGTATCGAGATTATGTCGTTCAGTCTCTGAACAATGACAAGCCCTATGATCAATTCTTGCGGGAACAGCTTGCAGGGGATGAACTCCCGCAGCCCACCGCAGAGACCATTATCGCAACGGGCTTTTATCGCCTGGGGCAATGGGATGACGAACCTGCCGATCCGCCATTGGCACGTTACGACGAACTCGATGACATCGTTTCGACCGTCGGCCAGGGATTCCTCGGGCTCACTCTGAATTGTGCGCGCTGCCATGACCATAAACTGGATCCAATCCCGGCAGCGGATTACTACAGCTTTCTGGCGTTCTTCCAGAATGTGCAGCGTTACGGAATTCGTAATGACGCTTCCATTTTTGAACGGTCAGTCAGAGATGTCGGAACCCCGGAGGAGAAGAAGGTATTTGAGGTCGAGATCAAGGCATACGAGGCCGCTGTTGCGGAAAAGAGAGCGAAGCTGGATCTCGTTGAGAACCGGATCATGGCTGAGTTGAAAGGGGGCGAGAAGGACGACTTTCAGGCGGATTCTGTTCGTCTCAATATTATCCGGAAGTACATTGGCAAGCTGCTGACTCAAGCTGAGTTCAAGGCATACGCTGCGACACGCCGGGAATGGAATCAGTTGAGGAATAATCCTCCGAAAAGTGCTGCTCAGGCACTTTGCGTCACCGAAAATGGGCCAGATGCACCGGCAACATTCGTATTGATTCGAGGAAATCCCGGCTCCGAAGGGGATGAAGTTCCTCCTGCGTTTCCGCAGATCCTTTCGCCACCGAAGCCGAACATCAATGTTCCAGAGCATCGTAAGAGTTCTGGGCGAAGACTTGCTCTTGCGAACTGGATTACTGACCCAGCGAATCCGTTGACTGCACGTGTCATGGTCAATCGTTTGTGGCAGTGGCATTTCGATGCCGGTCTGGTGGAGTCTCCAAATAACTTCGGGTTAACGACAGCGCGTCCGCAGCATGCCGAATTGCTTGATTGGCTTGCATCGGAATTCGTGCAGAAAGGGTGGAGCATCAAACAGATGCATCGCCTGATTCTGTTGTCGAATGCTTATCAGATGTCGTCTGCGACAAATCCAGTTTCGTTGGAAGAAGATCCCCAGAATCTGTTGTTCTGGCGGGTAGCGATGCGTCGACTCCGAGCTGAAGAAGTCCGCGATACGGTCTTGTTCGTCAACCAGTCATTGAAGCTCGATCAGATGTTCGGGCCAAGTATCTATCCAAAGTTGCCTGCCGCTGTACTGGCTGGACAGTCGATGCCAGGACATAACTGGCCGACAACACCTGATGACCAGAGTGCAAGACGAAGCCTATATATTCATGTGAAACGCTCGTTGCAGGTTCCATTGCTGGCGTCATTTGATGTTGCTGACTCAGACTTCACCTGTCCTGTTCGATTCGCAACCACTCAGCCGACTCAGGCTCTGGGAATGCTGAATAGCGATTTTATGAACGAACAGGCGAAGATCTTTGCGGCAGATCTCAAGAAGGTCGCTGGCGACGACATTTCCGCTCAGGTGGAATTGGCTCTGACAAGAACGACGCAACGAAAACCGTCGGCAGAAGAAATTGCGAAGGGTGTTTCACTGCTGAAAAGCCTGCAGGACGAATACGGCCAGTCAGAAGAAACAGCAATAAAGAACTTCTGCCTCGTCGCAATGAATTTAAATGAGGCGATTTATTTAGATTGATTGATCGGCTTTTCTGTCTCGCCTAGATACTTTCCGCCCGTCTTTAATTGATTTTGAAGACGGGCGTTTTTGTTGGTGGATCGGCAGAAAGTGACACCAAGGTGAGTTGTTGCTGTGTTGGCATAACTGGTTTATTGTGAGAGTGTTACGCTTTTGTGTTGGTGTGTTTGAAGGATCTCGTCTGCAGCTGCGGGCGGACTCACAATTAGAATCAGTCTTTCCAAAATTTGCAGTCTCCGTTATTTCGGCCCTGTCAACGCGGGTGGCAGAGCCGACGGAGTGCGAAGTGGTTCGAATTGGATCAAGACGGAACTGGTTGCGTCACATGGCGCTGGCGGTGCTTGCTGGAGTTTCAACCGGGTGCGGGACGCTGCTTTATCCTGAACGGCGCGGTCAGCCAGCTGGCCGACTCGACTGGGGAATTGTTCTGTTGAACGGGTTGGGATTGCTCTTTCTCTTCATCCCCGGGGTCATTGCCTTCGCAATCGACTTCTCGAACGGAACGATTTATCTGCCACCGGAAGGGGCAGAGTGTCAGACCAGCACATCGCCGATTCCAAAGTCAAAAGCGAAGTTACGCACTGTGTCGGTTCGTCGCGATCAATTGACTCCTGCCGGGATTCAGAAAGTCATTCTTGCCGAGACTGGACTCTCTATCTCGTTGAATGACGACAACGTCATGACACGCGAGATTGATTCTGTTGAGCAATTCTGGGATGCCAAGGAACAGTTCGAAGGGCATTCTTTGAATCGAGCGTTCTCATAGGTCATTCTTGAGGAGACAATCACATTCGAATTTTCTCTGCCGCCCCGTTGCACCAGATTTCAACTCTGGAATGACGGGGCGGCAGTGTCATTCTCCGATTCCTTTGCGGTGATTCTTTGAGGGGGAAGTGGCTGCATACCCCTTGATCGCGAAGTCGTAACTGGATGCTTTATGGTCTGCATCTGCTGAGGCATGCCGTCGTTTCTCTGTGAGCAGAGAGCTCATCGTATTGCAGGTTGGAACGCTGTGTTCCAGTTTTGTTGCTTGCGATTAGTTGGCAGCGTGATTTTCAGGACAGCTATAATCTTCATCGTAAACAACTAACATTGCATAGAAAGAGAAAGATTGCTTCTAGCGGTTTGGAATAGACGCAAGTAACATCAATCTTCGACCTTTGTCTTATGCTCGTTCGAGCACCGTTAATCGTTTCGATTCGCATTTCGTTCTTTTTCTCTCGATGTGCCGTGGTTGCATTGGATCAATGATCTGGTGGGGGCCTCCATGTCTATTGGTTTCTTGCTGCTGCGCTGCACCCCCATCTCTGAGTGGAGTTGTCGATGCCTGCGGAAATTTTCAGTTCGGTTCCACGACGTTCAAAGTTTGTTGGGTTCACATTAATCGAGTTGCTCGTTGTGATTGCGATTATTGCAATCCTAATCGCACTGCTGTTGCCGGCGGTTCAGCAAGCTCGTGAGGCCGCAAGGCGGACGCAGTGCCGTAATAACCTGAAGCAAATTGGTCTTGCGCTTCATAATTATGAGTCAACGCACAACGTGTTTCCGATGGGTGATTGCACCGTTGCAAGCATCCCGATGGCGACTGTTCATGCATATTTGCTTCCCTATCTGGATGGCGGGAACGTCTATGCACTGTTTGACTTTAATTATCAGGTCAATGGAAACGCGGCCAACGCTGCAGCCCGCATACAGCATATTCCCAGCTATCACTGCCCATCCGATCCCGGCGCAACTGTGAATTTGGTTGCAAACGCGATTACGGCATCGAGCGCGAATTACATGCAGTGTCTTGGAAGTCAGGCGCTGATGATTCCGGTTGCCGCGACAAAGCCGTATGCCGGGGTGTTCTTCCGCAATTCCAGTACTCGAATTGGTGCGATTAAGGACGGAACGTCCAATACTGCCTTGTTTGCTGAGATTCGCAAAGGCCCTAACAATACCACGTCATTCCTGGATCCTGCTGTCGGTGATCCAATCTATTATAACGTTGCGACCAACGTTGCCGCTGGCTTTACGACAACGGCCGATCAGCTGGATCAAAATCCCGCGCTTTGTGATGTTCCAGGGAATGCCTGGGCGTATCGCGGGTTGCAGTATTATCGAGCACTGATGGTGGCGACCTACTATACCCATACGCTGACGCCAAATGCCCGCCGGCGAGATTGTATGGCAACTGAACAAGGCCATGCTGCTGCTCGCAGCTATCATACTGGTGGGGCATCAGTTGTTCTTGCGGACGGTTCTGTCCGATTTGTTAGTGACAACGTCGACCTTAATGCGTGGAAAGCTGTTGGGACCATCAGCAATGGGGAAGTGATCGGAGAATACTAAACCGATGACTGCCTTGTTTGATAAGTACTAATGCTTGTGCATCCTCTGTTCCTGAAGAGCCTTTCACCTCATGATTGGTTCTTCAGGTGATAGGGGGCGCTGTAATGAACGCTGTACTCTCTCGCGGTCGGCAGGATGTCGACTTCTTATTGGCGCATCTCGGATGCCGGTCGCATGATGCTGGTGGCCCGACGTTGAAAGCGTGTGTCAGGCAGTGACACCGATTGAAATCTTATGAGCAGAGTCTCGAATTGGCACATGGCTTGTCTCGCTTCCCTGACGCTGGTGATGGCGCAGGGCTGTTTCGGCGGTAATGGTGACACACGCGAATCCACGGTTTCGGCGTCTGGGACGTTGAGTTATCAAGGGAAACCTTTGGAGTTTCATCAAGTCTATTTCTCAACCGAAGGACATCGCCCAGCGACTGGCATTTCAGATGCGGACGGAAAGTTCAGCCTCGGGACCAATCAGCAGGGAGACGGAGCGGCGCCTGGAAGTCACAAGGTCTTTCTGGTGTATGTTGGCCCCCCGAGTACGAATCCAGAGGCCGGGATCACCGATTTCACTCCACCACCTCCGCCCAAAGTGAAGATCCCACAGAAGTATCATCGGGCGGAAACGTCAGGACTGGTTGTGGAGATCCCTAAAGGGGGAACGTCAGACCTGAAAATCGATTTGAAATAGACAGAGTGATCTCCTCGGATCGGTATCGCAGTTGACTGTCAGGGTGAATTCGTTCGTCCCTGCACAAAACTGCGATGCTGATTCTGAACTGCCTTATCTGTCATGCCGATTCTGCGAATGCACTCCGTTCTTACAGATGAGTGCGAATGGCGACAAATCGAACGAGCGACTTTTGATGCGTCGGTGTCGATTGTCGACAGGGTTCTCCGCCAGCTTGATCTCGCGTGGGCAACTTCTTTATGGTGGTGGGACTTCTGGTGGAAAATCGACAGAGCACGGTGCTGCAATTGCCTGCTCTCGTCTGTTCCACCTGTGTCCTGACGGTTTCGGACTTGTGTTTGGTAGAATTGTCCCCTGGTCTGATTGAATTCAGTCTAAGGGGCCGGTGTTACCGCCTCGAATTCGAAATTCGCCCTAGCGCCTGCTGATGGTCCATTCATGACGATCCACGAAGTTTTCCAGCGTTTACTCTCTCAGTTCGGAGAGCAGGTCGTATTGCATCTGAAAGAGGATGCGTGCGATCCGTGGATTGACGTGGCGTCTGAGGCAATCGCGGATGTGGCCGCGTTCTTGAAGTCGGACGCAGCGATGGCGTTTGACATGCTCTCGAATTTGACGGCTGTGGATTACTTCGAACCGAATCCTAAGTTCGCTGCGAAGTTCCCGTATGAGCCGCACCTTGAAGTGGTCTATCACCTCTTCAGTTTGACTCAGCGCCATCGAGTCGTTGTCAAAGTGAAGCTGCCACGTTGGAAAGGCAATTTAGAAGGGCAGCTCCCTGAGGTGCCAACGGTTTCAACAGTCTGGGCTGCCGCGGACTGGCACGAACGAGAGGCGTTTGACCTCATGGGAATCGTGTTCACTGGCCATCCGAATCTGGTGCGGATTCTCTGTGCAGAAGACTGGGTCGGGCATCCTCTTCGGAAAGACTATGAAATGCCGCACGAATACCACGGCGTTCGCGCCCAGTAGTTCGTGCGGTGTCTCGGGTGGATTGAGTTTTTGCCTGGACCTAGAAGATTGACGAATTCGGTTCAGCCAACCATCAGTTTCAAGACGGCATCCACGTCACTGAGTGAGTCTCGCAAATCATCAGGGCGAGAAGACTCCAATTCCTCAGCTGTGTGAATTCCAGTTGCGACTGCCAGCACTTTGGCTCCGATTGCCCGTCCACATTTGACGTCGGATGGAGTGTCGCCGATGACCCAGACCTTGTCGGCGTGGATCTCGGAATTCAGGTGGCGTCGTGCTGCAGCGTGAGCGACGCGCGCGACATCGTCTCTGTCATGGTGATGATCACCGAACCCGCCAAAATGGAAGAAGTGATCGATATCGAAGTGCTGGAGTTTCAATCTGGCCCCCACTTCGAGATTTCCGGTCAGTAACCCAAGGACGACATCGTCACGTTCGTTCAATCGATGTAACAGGTCGACCACTCCGGGCAGAACGAGTCCATTCAGTGATGCCATGGAGAGTGGCAAGTGTCGCAAATATGCCTGAAGAAACCCCTGCCATTCCTCTTCATTCACTGAGAGTGAATGAAAATCGAACAGGTCACGCGTGATTGCCCGATCTGTTCGACCTGCGGCGGGGATGTCGTGATAGGGCCCATGCACCTGAAAAACTTCGGCAAGTGCCTGTTCCATTGCATGCTGCCCGGCACCGCCAGTGTTCAAAAGTGTGCCGTCGATATCAAACAGACAAACTGTCTTCATTACTGTTCCGTCGTCTCAAATCGTGTGGACTGTCCGGGGACAGGGAACGATTCATTTTCAGAAATACAAACTGGAAATTCAAACGCAGAGTCGAAGTGGAGTGGAGACCAGAAAAGGGGAGGACTGTCGCTTCGGTGCTTTTTTGCTGTCGCACCGGCTTAAGTCAGTCGGACTCAACAATTGCATCGGTTTACGGGGTCGTACCGTTGTTGGATCGGCCGTCGCTGGTCAGACCGCCTCTAGAATAGTAGTCTGCAGGTCAGGGGAAGTCTGCACTTCATCTTTGGTGCGTACTGGTTGCGATGAATTTTGTCTCGATCTCGTTTGGTCGAACAACATTGATTGGTGGCCGGAAGTCCTGATGGAGTGACGGATTGGGGAACAGACCAGAAAAAGGGCCAGAAGAATGCTGCGAAATTCGGTACTGCGGACCGTAGCGCTGGGACTCCTTTGTTTTTGGGGCGTCGGTTCGCGCTGGTGTCAGGCTGGCGATCCCCCTTCGATCCTCTTCATTTTGACGGACGACCTCTCGTTCGATTCTGTCGCAGGGTTAGGCAATCGGCAGGTTCAGACTCCCCATATTGATCGTCTGATCAACGAGGGGACAACCTTTACTCATTGTTACAGCATGGGGGCGTGGAACGGGGCCGTGTGCGTGGCCAGTCGGACCATGCTGAATACCGGTTATCCACTGTGGAAATCCCCGCAGAAAGCAGATGATTTTCAAAAGGAGATTGCCAGCGGGCGCATGTGGTCGCAGCAACTGAAGGCGGCCGGATATCGAACGCAAATGGCAGGAAAATGGTATCTCCCCATCAAGCCGGAATCCGTCTTCGATGATGTTCGAAATCCACGAGGCGGAATGCCTCCGGATTCCAAACAATATGATCGCCCCAAAGCAGGGGAGCCTGACACCTGGGACCCCAGCGATCCACAGTTTGGCGGTTACTGGACCGGCGGTAAGCATTGGAGCGAAGTGACCGCTGACGACACGATTGCCTTGTTGAAAGAGTCGGCAACGCGGAAAGAGCCATTCTTTCTTTACTCTGCGTTCAATGCGGCCCACGATCCTCGGCAGTCTCCAGCAGAGTATCTGGCGAAATACCCGGTCGAATCGATCGAGATCCCTGAAAACTTTCTGCCTGCGTATCCTTACCGGCAGGCAATGAATATCGAAACTCTGCGCGACGAACGGATTGCTCCGTATCCGCGAACGCATCATGCCGTTCAGGTTCATCGCCGCGAATACTATGCAATCATCACCCATCTGGATGCTCAGATTGGTCGTGTGTTGAAAGCTCTGGATGAATCAGGTCTGAAAAATAAAACACTGGTGATCCTGACCTCAGACCATGGTTTGGCAGTTGGCCACCACGGACTGATCGGGAAGCAGAATCTCTACGAGCATAGCGTGCGAGTTCCATTTGTCCTGCGTGGCCCCGGGATCGAGGCCGGGAAGCGGATTACGGCGCCGGTTTACGTTCAGGACGTTGCTCCGACGACGTTGCAGCTTGCCGGAAAGTCCTCTGGAGATGAGAGTTACTTCCGCAGTCTGGTTCCCTATCTCGACGGAACTGGCATTCCGGAACATCGACCCGTTTACGGGGCGTACATGGAAACTCAGCGGATGGTGTCAGTCGATGGCTATAAGCTGATTTACTACCCGACTGTTGGTGTTGCCCGACTCTATCACATTGCCAAAGATCCGTTGGAAACACGGGATCTTCTCGCAGATGGAGGGGGAAGTCCGGAAGCCAGAGAGCGGGCGATGCAGCTCTTCCGGACATTGCTTGAACTTCAAAAAGAAACCGGTGACACACTGATCCTGAAACCTTTGACCTTTAAGCATGATCAATGACGGTGTCGGGCTCCCGATACTGGTTCATCTTGTTTAAAGTATTCAGGAATTCCACAGTTCGTTTTGAAGTAAGCACTGCATCATGGCTCAACGTTACGTCGTTCGGTACGGCAATACTCGGCAAGTTGGCGAATTCGCTACCAAAGGGCCGTCAGATTTGACTCGTGGGGCTCACGTCATCGTTCGAAGTCCGCGTGGAACAGAATGGGGAGAAATTCTGTGCGAAGCGACGGAACGGACGAAAGAGTATCTCGGCAAAGCTGAAGCCGTCGGGAAAATACTGCGAGAAGCCACGCCGGATGACGAACAGATCCGAGAGAAACTGTGGCATAAGGAGCAGGAGTATTTTCTCGGGTGCCAGCGTCTGATCGGGGCGCATGCGGCCGGAATGCAGCTCGTCGACGTCGAACACCTGTTCGGCGGTGAGAAGGTGATTGTCTATTACGTCTCTGAAGTCCGGATCGACTTTCGTGAACTGGTGAAAGCTCTGGCAAAAGAGTTCCAAGCCAGAATTGAGATGCGGCAGGTCGGAATTCGAGATGAAGCTAAATTGCTCGCAGATTACGGGGATTGCGGAAAGCCGGTCTGTTGCAACACGCACCTGACGGAAATGCCACCTGTCTCGATGAAGATGGCGAAGGTTCAGAAGGCATCGCTCGATCCGAATAAAATCTCCGGTCGCTGTGGCCGCCTGAAATGCTGCCTTCGATACGAGTACGATACTTACGAGGAGTATCAGCGGGAGCTTCCCAAAGTCGGAAAGCTGGTCGTCACCAAGCAGGGCAAAGGAAAAGTCCTTGCTCAGGAAATCCTTGCCCAGAAGCTTCTGGTCAGCTTTGAAGATAACCGGCGCATGATGATCGATGCCTCTGATGTGATCACCGTCGTCGGCGGACAGGCCGGTTCCGCAGATCGAGGTAGCGAATCTGCGCGGGAAAAGGCCGATTCCGCAGAATGAGGAATGAGAGATCTTTCCACAGCTCCACCTTCGAGACTATGATTCTCTTTGAGGTCCGGTGTCACTTTGAAAAGTGACGATGGAGGCAATTACGTTCATCTGGTAGAAATCCCGAATTCCAGCCCGGAATTGTCGGTCATTTTGAATCAGGAAAACGTCCAGAATACATTCCGGTGCCCCACCTTCCTGATTTTCTCCCCGCGGGTCATTGATCCCCCATCAATCAAGCGGAGCGTATCGATGAGTGCAACCAGTCAATCAGCTCTGCCACGATTTCGTTATCACAACGATGCCTATCGGTTCGTTTTCGAAGCGTTGCACCACACGCAACAACGATTGAAGCGACCTGTCGCCGCCGATCTCGATGACGATCGTGCTCACATCACCGGGCCGGAACTTTTGTTCGGTGTCCGGGATCTTGCGCTCGAACGCTACGGGTTGCTGGCGAAGAATGTCTTCGCATACTGGGGCGTAAAAAGTACTGCAGACTTCGGCCGTATTGTTTTCGAATTGATCGAACGCGGTGAAATGCGGAAGACTGACCGGGATCAGTTGACCGATTTCTATGACGTCTACGATTTCGATCAGGCTCTCGATCAGGACTATAAGATCGATATCTCGAAAGCGATCGACTGTTCGAAGTAGTGTTAACGTGCTGATCAACCAGGATTCCAAATCACCCTCTGGAGCATAACTCTTTTGGAGTTTCTTTCCGGCAGGGTGTTTGAGATCTCAGCGATTGATCTTGGTGTTTGTCTTTGAATGGTTGTGATGACGACAACAGAATCCAGCCCGCCAACCGTCTTGAGCAATGACGCTGCTGTACGTCCGGATCGCAGGCTGATGCTTGCACTGGGAGTCGCTGGCGTTTGGATTCTGCTGTTATTCATTCTGACGATCTTTACGGCCAATCCCATCACTCTGAACCGCGTCCAGATTCAGGAATCGACACTGATTGTCGTCGGAACTGTGACCGGGAAGGGGACGATTACGCGTTCTGACATCGGCGGGCTCGCCTGGCCGGAACAGGATGAAATCGTCATCGAGAACCTTTCGACCGCAAAGGCTCGCGTCGGGAAGACCTATCTGTTTCCATTGCGGCAGATTGGCCGTCAGGCGGATGGAGCAGGGGCAGTCTTTGAAGTGACTCCGACGCTGCTGCCAGACCACAGCCCACTCATTTATCCCGCTGAGCCTGAGACGTTCTCACAATTAAAAGCGATCACCGGTTCATAGAGATCCTCGTTGGAAGAGATCCCGGGGATTAAGCAGATCGGCGCAACCACTCACATTGGGGGCGCAGACTTCTCTTTCACTGCTGCATGAACGCTATTTCATGAGCGCCTTTGAACATTCGTATCGAGGCCGAAGTATTGTATTTCTTGGCCTGAATACGACTCCGTTCATTGCAAAATTTGCATTCCCACTGCAAGACGCAGTCCATTCGTGCTGCCTAAAACCGGCAGATTTTGCCGATGTTGTTCATCTTGTTACGTGAAATTACGCCCGTTTCGGCAGAAATAGTGAGGGCGTACGGCCAACGAATCGCCGCGACTTTTCCTGTTAAATTGCTTGTCGGGATGGGCGAAACTCTGAGCCCGCTGACAAGCTTTCCTGACCGGAATAGCACACGCTTTTCCGGACTTAGGCACGGCAACTGCAAAGGAATTCCTGCAGAAGGACAATCTCTCATTTAGAGTTGAGCGTCACGTGTGAGAAATCGATCCCGTCCTGATTCGTGAATAATGTGTCATGCCAGAACGATTCACCAATTGCATTCGACCGTCACTTTCCACGCGCAAGTTCTTATTTGCTGCTGTGGGAGTTTCGCTTGTACTGGGCCATGCAGTGTGTGGTGTTGAGTCTGTCTACGCCAACGACGTGACAACTCCTCCCGCTGCAACAGCGCTGGAATCTCCTGAAGCAGCAAAGGAGAATGTGGCGACTGCAGAAGCAATCGCAGCCTCCGAGCAAATCGCTGCTCAGGAGAAGTCTGATTCGGCGCGCTCCACAGCCGTGGCGCTGAACTATTGCCGTGCGTCCTTCCATCGAATTCGAAAAGATCCGTCAGATCGGGTGTTGCACGAAGAGCAGGAGAAGATTCTTAACAATCTCAATCTGGGGCAGTTGAATGATCAGGAAGTGATCACTCTTTATACCTCTGTTCTGGAAGAGATCGGACAGATTTCGATCGCCGATCAAGAGCGAGTGCTGCACCGAACGCACCATAACTCGCAAATCAATCGCAAGATCACCTGGGATGCCGTCGCCTTCGGGACCGATCTGATGTCGGCTCAATTCGGCAACGCGGTGAAGACGGGGGCGAACAGCTGGTGGGATTACCGCAATCAGGTCTATCAGCGTGATGTCACCATTTACAATATCGACAAGGGACGCCATCTCGCCGTCATCCAGCGGTCAAATACATTTCTCGATACGTTCTGGAAGATGGCCCGAAAGAAGGAGATTCCGGATCGCTGGTTAGTTCGAGGCGACGATCTCGATCAACTGGAAGTGGCAACTCAGGAACGTGATGCTGAGGTCCGCCTGCGGATTCTGCGTCGGATGGAAGGCTATATGGAGGCGTATCCTCCGTATTGGTATTACGTCGCGAAAACCTGTCAGGAGCTGGGGAAACTCAGCGAGGCCGTCGACATCTACGATCGCCTCGAACGACTCGGGCAGGGGCATTTTCGTAAAGATGAATTGCTGGCAACGGCGATGGCAAATCAAGCTGCGATTCTGGACTTCCAGAAAGACGGTACTGCCGTCGCGTCCGCCAAAAAGGCCCTCGACTATTCAACGGATGTCTGGGAAGCAAACTTGATTGCTGCCCGGGTGTTGCAGCGTCATGGGCAGGTTGCCGACGCGGAAGACGCAATTCTCCGGAATCTCGATGTGGAACTTGAGCAGTCTCAAAGTCAGGTCTTTCTCGCCTCGTTGTACTTCTTTTCGCATCAGGAAGAAAAACTGACAGCGATGCTGAATAACCCGAAGGCGGTTGCTCACCTTCCTGCACCTGTTCTATTGCGATGTGCTGCCATGATCGGAGCGGAAAAAACTCCACCATTGGTCGTGAACAATATTCTGGCTTCTCTTGAGGCATACCCTCGCGGGACGAAGGGATCTGAGCAGGTTCTGGTTCGAGTGGGGAATGTCTGGCAGTTGCATCTGGCCAGATTGGAAGCGTTTGAAGACGGGAATCGCCTCGCGAATCCTCAAGTCGAAGGAGGGAAGGGCTATTACGATCTCAAGTTCGCTTCAAACAATCAGCGTGGGTTTTCGTTGGGGCCAGCACCTCAACCAAAAGAACTGACACTCGTGCTGTCTTACCCGGACGAGACAACTGTGCGGTTGACGTTGAATCGGGATACGACTGCGAAGAATGAGAGAGGGACGCTGACGTTTGCCTCGTCGCCGTCATCGTCTCTGAAGATCTCAAGTATCAAAGTGGGCGAAGATAACTTTGCGTTACGTCCGCGTGAAGCGCGAGTTAACACTGAAGATTCCCCACAGCAGCATGAAACGGCTCGACCGGATTTTGATGCTGTGAATCAGGAACCTGTCCCGGCTGATCAACGCCGTTCCGGTTTCGTCATTCCATTCATTAACTAAAACAAGTCCGGAGATGAGATCGAGTTTCTGAAACACAGAATTCGACTTTTGCCTGACACTGATTTTGTGTTCAGTTTTGTTTTCATCCGTAACCGCTGCGTCCTGGCCCGAATTGCAGCGTTCTTCTACGGAAAAGTGATGCCCACTGGAGGTCAACTGACTTCCAGTGGGCATTTTGTTTTGAATCGCTGAGGCTGTCGCTGGTTATCAACCTCAAGATAGAGCCGGAATGTTCTGGTTACAGGAACGACTTCAGACTGTCCGTTTGCAATGCTGCGATGACGCGGCGAATTGCCTCGTCATCACCACGCTTCGCAACGAGTGTTGCGTCATCGGTATGGACGACAATGCAGTCCTGCATGTCGAGTACGGCGACGACGTGATTTGCCGTTGAGCGAATAATGCAGTTATGAGAATCCACCGGCAGGACGGTTCCGACAGTCGCGTTTCCATTCGCATCGTTCTGCACGATGCGTGAGACGGCTTCCCATCCTCCGACGTCGTCCCACGGAAATCTCGCTTCGAGAACGGCGATATTGGCGTCACGCTCCAGAACCGCATAGTCAATCGAGATCGACTTCAAAGTCGGGAAAATCGAGTGCAGTGAATTGTCCCAGTTCTCTGTTTCCCAGGACGTGTGAAGTTCATTCAGACCTGTTGCGAGTTCAGGTTCATACTGTGTGATCGCTTCCAGGATTCTGTCTGCACGCCAGACGAAGATGCCGCAGTTCCAGAAAAAGGTCCCAGCTCGCAGATATGCTTCTGCCGTTTCTCGATTTGGCTTCTCGCGAAACGCGGTGACTTCAAAGGCTCCATTTCCAATCGTCTTGTTACGTTCGATGTAGCCAAACCCTGTTGCAGGGTAGGTTGGAGGAACACCGAAGAGCACGAGACGTTGCGGGTCCTCCTGAACAAGTTCACAGGCGCGCAGGACATCCTGATGGAAACGTTCGGCGTCCTCAATGACGTGATCCGCTGGCATGACCAGCATGACCGCATCGGGATCCTGAGCCAGAAGGCATTTGGCAGCGAGACCCACACACGGGGCAGTGTTGCGGGCCGCTGGTTCTTTGAGGATTTGCGATGTCGGGACATCGGCAAGATGCTGCTGAGTCAGCTCTGCTAGATGTTGCCCTGTGACCACCCAGGTCTTTTCCGCCGGGATCCAGGGTTGGCAGCGATCAAACGCCTGTTGAATCAGGGATCGTTCGCCGTTCAGTGACAAAAACTGTTTTGGAAGTGACTTCCTGCTGAGTGGCCAGAACCGGGTTCCGCTTCCACCAGCCATGATGACGCTGTGCAGCATTCTCTTTTCACCCTGTCTGATTTGATTCGTGGTTGACGTCAGAGTTGTTCTGGCTGTCTTGCATGATGCGAGATATTGTGGCTCGCCATTGAGGATCAGGGATGCGGAATGAGCATCCTCCGACAGTGTATACGAGTGGATTTCAGAGCAGTATCCCAGTGTCGGCCGACATGGTCTTTGTGGGGCAGCCAGCTCTCCAGGTTTGCTTGATGTGCAAGGAAATCTCAAGTTCTTGAGTGAAACAGTCCTTCATCCGGTTGTCGTTTCAACAGCATTAAAGAGTCTGCTGTCGAACCGAATTGGGATCGGTTTCAAAATGTCGGTGCGTCATCTGGAATGAACGAATGCAGCACAATCGCATCCGGACTGAGCTCGCCGATGAATGGTTGGCGTTCGGCGGGAACGACAATGGTTGTGCCCCGTTCCCAGGCATCGGACGCAGAGCTCATCGTTCCTTCAATGACGACCAGGACATGCATCTGTTGATCGTGAGGTAACGTCAGTGTCTCAGGGCCGAAGTGACGACGAATTTCAAAATGAGGACATTGAACCAGAACTT
Source organism: Planctomicrobium limosum (assembly GCF_051465645.1). Taxonomy (GTDB): domain Bacteria; phylum Planctomycetota; class Planctomycetia; order Planctomycetales; family Planctomycetaceae; genus Planctomicrobium. Next base: position 5,144,985 of record NZ_CP195790.1, read on the forward strand.
GCCCGTGCTTGCTGTAGGTGCTTTCGCGGGAAGGGGTGACAGGATGAATCGGGCCGAGGTCAATTCGAGTGGCAGCCAGTCCTTCCTGAACATGGAGTTGTCGTGGCTTTCCGTTCTGGTCGAGTCGGCCCCAGTCATAAAGACGATAAGTAATATCGCAGGGTTGCTGAATCTCTGCGACAAGAATGCCGCCTCCTAATGCGTGGACAGCCCCCGGTTCCAGAAAGATACAGTCGCCGGGCTTTGGGTGATAAAGGTGCAGGCAGCTGGAGAAGTCTCCATTGAAGCTGGCCTCCTTCAACTCCTCAAGTGTGACACCCGGTTTTAACCCGAGGGCCATTTGGCTTTCAGGAGTTGCTTGAACAACGACCCAGGCTTCCGCTTTGCCAGGTCGCATCACGCCGTCTGAGTGAAGCGTCGGGCAATGAGGATGAACTTGAACCGAGAGTTGTTCTTGAGCATCAAGAAATTTCACAAGCAGTGGAAACTTCTCGAAATGAGCATGTTTCCCCAGTAGCTGTTGCCTGTGAGTCTCCATCAGATGACGGAGCGACTTCCCTTCGAAGATCCCTTTGGTGACAAGCGTCTGATTGCCGGGAAGGTCGCATACTTCCCAGCTCTCGGCCGCGTCTGTGAGATCCCCAGTCTGCTTGCCAAGAATTTGCTTCAGCTTCCGCCCCCCCCAGAGAGCACGATGAATCAACGGCTGAAATACAAGTGGATCCATTGGGGGATTCTTCAACAGCGGAAGTACGTCCAGAGTTGCAATACTTGAGGACTATCACATCTGAAAGGGGCAGGATATACGCCCCTTCAGAGGACAGTTGGCAAATATTGTTCCGGCTCAATTTCCGAACAAGGAATGATTAATAATTCTCCTACTTCATTATTCGGACGTTAACTTAGCGGATCCGCTTCATTCTGCTGAATTGCGGGTAAATTGGCAGGACATATCTAGGGTAGTTGATGAGCTTTTCGGGTCGTCCGTTTGCTCCATGCTGGTAATGGTAAGTGACAGGGAATCCCTTGCCGTTGTTCAGAAATGGAACACCATGCGGCCAATAGATCCAGAATGCTTTTCCAACCAGCAGGCGACGTGGGACAGTTTCATGTCCTGCGTCCCAAAGTCGGCTGTCGTTGCTCTGAGGGCTGTTGTCACCGAATGCAAGGAAGTGATCTTCCGGAATGACGAGTGTTCGTTCGCCAAGTTCACGTGAAAAGTTGGCGTATGTCTCGGCCCATGCTCCTGGGTTGTTCATGTGAAGTTCAAGTTGATTGGCAAGATGCTGGAAGTTCTTCCCCGGTTGCCCGATGCGATAGTAAATGTCGCGTTCGAGATTCAGATTGCTGATCTTTGCAGTGATTCCTGATGCCGCAATTCCGACAGGAGTCAGATCTTGATCCGTTGGAAACGGGTTCCCGGTGGCCCCGTTATGTTGCAGATCCGCACCTTCCCCGAATGGAATCAGGCGATCGTTGACCCACAGGCAGAGACGGTCGTCGACATTCGCAAAGGCAATTTGGAACTTCCCTTTTCCCTTGATCGGAGTGGAGGCCTTGGCCAACTCTCGAATCCGCTCATTGAGCTGGGAATTCACTTCCTCCAGAACGGCCTCTCCGGTGGCTGCGTTGATGCGGCAGCGATACCAGGCCGTCCCTTCACAAAGTTCAATTGTGAACTCCGACTTGTCTGTGACGTCGGAAATTTCCAGTTGGAAGTTAATGGTGAGATCTGGCACCCAATATGCGCCGTAATCGATCCCTTCAGGTGTGGCTGCATCGAACGGGCGGTCCCCGTAACTTGCGTTATAGCCGCAGAAATCCCCAATCAGGCGGGGCTCTGGAGTGATTGGCAAATTGTGCTCAGCCGCCCGCCAGTGTTTCGGCATTGGGAAAAAGTGGCGGTATCGCAGCCAGTTCGGGCTGCTTTGTTGCTCTTTGGTGATGGAGTAGCTGCGCTCAGTCTCGTCGCGTTTCCAGCCTTCAGGAGTATCTGACCACTGACCGATTGTCCCGTTGTCAGACGTCACCATGTTTTCCCAGCGTTCAGGCCAGCCAGCTTTCAGGAGGCTCTGTGCAGGGTGTGTGTCGTCATAAACTGGGATCTGCAAGGTGCGCTGTTTTGCAGGGGCTTTGCGTAGAATGACTTCCCGCTGGTTGTCTTCAAGCCGGTAGAGATCCCCGTTGCGGATTCGAATCGATTCCCCGGGCAACCCGACCAGACGTTTGATGTAATTCGTTTGTGGTTCTGCAGGGTATTTGAAAACGAAGACGTCCCAACGGTCTGGTTCACTGAATTCATAAGTGAATTTGTTGACCAGAATTCGATCGCCATTGAATGCGAGATCGTCGAGAATCTGCTTGTTGTCTGCGCCGCAGTTATCGCAGACGGCTCCACGAAGACGAATGTTTGTCATCAGGTAGCCGGTCTCAGGCACAACCTCATGACTCGCGCCGACAACGACGCGGTGACCGCACTGCGTACAGTCTGTTTCCTTATGGCGACCATAGAGGGTCGGAGCCATGGACCCAGTCGGAATCACGAATGCTTCGGCTTCAAAGGTGCGGAACAGAAAAGCCAGCACAAAGGCGAACAGGATCGACTCGATGGTGTCTCGAGTTCCTTCCTGATGCTTTTCCTTCTTCTTGGCTTTTGTTTTATCCGTCTCTTGCGCCGACTCCTGCTCAGTCGGGGTCGGAGCTTTATCAGTTTGAGGCATTGCTGCGGTATTCCTGAACAATTCTCGCGGAAAAACGGACAGTTGTCCTCAGGGAACTCCACCTGCACTCCGCGACATGTGACGCAGCTCTGGCGATGTGGGTGCAATGACTGGAGCAGCCATGTTCTCAATGGCTTACGGCCCCAGAATTTGCTTCCCGGAAGTCCCCAACATCATATGCGTTTTAAGACCAACTCAAAAGGCGACTCCGTTTTCAGTCGGATTGTCGGTTTGAAACAGTCGTCGTCGGTTATTCTTGTTTGGTTTTATTTCTTTCAGGGTAATGGTTTGTGTGGATTGTCTGGTTGCTGTTTGTGAAGCAGGAACACTTCCCGCGACGTCGACAAAAGTCCCTGACACACAGAGTCTTCAGTCAAAATGAAAGAGGAAGTTGTCCAAGAACTGGAACGCCCCCGTGTCGAGCCTGTTGTCGCTGCTGTTCCGTGGCAATCGGTGGGTTGCTCGCGATGGTGCGTACATGCACTTCAAGTTCTTCGCGAAACGTTAGACCCGGAAGGTTGTCAGGGAGTTCCGATGCAGCGATGTCGGAGAGTTTCTGAAGCAGTTGTAATGAACGTAACGCGTGGCGTTTCGCTCCGACCGGCTTTTGCTCCAGACATTTGACTCCACATGCTGCGAGTTTGATTAACGCCTTTGTGAAATCAGCGAGCGGCCCACGTCGGCCGAGAACAATCCAGTCACCCTCCCAGGCTTCATGCGCTTCCCAGTAATACCCATGCTGAAACAGTCTGGCTCCGTTCTTCCAGATGGGTGTCTGTGAAGCGGCATCCGGAGGCAGCCCTTGTTCCGAGGGACTGTGATTTCCGGTGCTCTCAGGAAGGGAGTTTCCGGACCGATGAGGGTGTGTTGTCAGACCTGAAACGTACGTGTAGTGCGGCAAATACTGCGAGTCATCAGTCTGTTCTGGGAGCGAATCGGGAAACATGGCAGCCTTTCGCGTCACCGACATTGACCGAATTTTCGAGGGTGAGTTACATCCCTTGTGGGACAAATACGGAATTTTTTGATGATCTCAATTGGATCATCGTTTTGAATCATACCAGTCGGGCAATTGAGTTGTGTATGAAACGGTCTCTTCTCAGAAACAGTCGGATAGCCTGTCTACTGACAGCTGTTATGGCGGTCGGCTGCGCAACTGGGTCAACATCGAATACAGCGAGAACCTGTACCGAACAATTGTTGCTGGCAAATGCAATTGATCAGTCTCTGGACAAAGTGAGCTTCACGAACTTTGCAGGTACAAATGTGTTCCTGCAGGATAAGTATATTGAGTGCGTCGACAAGAATTATGTCATCGCGTCGACACGGCATCGCTTGCTGGCTGCGGGAGCTCATCTCGTTGATTCCGCCGATAAAGCAGATGTTGTACTCGAAATGAGATCCGGGGCGGTGGGGACGAATTCAGATACCGCATTCATCGGAACTCCAGAAATTGCATTACCGGGAATGCTGACGATTCCTGAAGTCAAAATCGCTGAACGTCGGAAACAACAGGCAATTGCCAAACTCGGGATGGTGGCGATCGATCCGAAGACGAATGCCGTGCTGGGAACCGGTGGGACAACATTGTCGTCCTCGATTGACAGTAACTGGTTTGTCGCAGGTGTTGGCCCTTATCAGACAGGGGCCCTGAAGAACGAAGTTCAGAACTCGACAACCGGTGCTGCGGCTCGCCAACAGGGACATATCCCGGTGCGAGTTGCGTTCTCAAGCCCTCCGAAATTGCCAACTGACTCGCCAACACAGATCGCAACGGACGTCCCTGCTGGAGAACCGGCTGCGAAGTCTCAAATCAAACCGGCCGGTCATACGGACGAAGGGGCTGCCTGGGCCAAGTAAGACGCCCACTGAGCTTGTGAGTCGGCTGAGAAATTTCGATCGCCTTTCAGGGCACTGAGCGAGTCTCGGTGCCCTGATTTCGTTTGGTGCAGGTGTCGTTGCGTGCTGGAATGGGTGGCGATTTCGTTGATTTTTCAAGTGACGTGGAATCTCTCTGATCAGTGGTCTTCTTGCAAATTCATCGTGCCATAACGCTGGTTGATGACACGCGATTGAATTGCCCGTCCATGTGTCGCTTCGATGTCGATTCAGATCTTTGGGCGACTCGGATTTGCCCCTCTTTTACTATGTTTTCACAGCGTGAAGGCCATCAGAACCCGACTTGAAATTGAGCCATCGTGTGCCATTCAAACCTGTCGTTTTGCTGGGATCAATGACGTACACACTCGCATCGGAATTTACTTGGAAATGCGTGCTTTGCCGTGCCGGAACTGCCAGAAGAGAGTGCATCAGAACGGCTCGGAAAATTGCTGTCGAATTCTCAATTCGGATTTGCCGATCTATAATTCTTAGAGCCGGCACGTAATTTGGTCCTCACATGACAGTCAGAGATCATCACGAAAGCTGATCGCATTCGGACTTCAGGTTTCAATGCAACAGTCGTTGGACATTCGTAAGTGAATAGGCATGGGCTGGAAGAGTTTGAATGAGTGATCCATCTTGCTCCAGTATGGAGCGAATATGGATTGTTCGATATTGCTAGTTCAGCGGATCTAGATCAGGAAAATGGTGTTGTCTTGTCAAAGAAAGCTCTTATCACTGGCGTCACAGGACAGGACGGAGCGTACCTCGCTGAATTGCTTTTAAATAAAGGGTACGAGGTTCACGGAATCAAACGCCGTGTCTCGCTTTTTAATACCGACAGAATTGACCATTTGTATCAGGAGCCGCATGAAGAGGACCGTCAGTTCATTCTTCATTATGGTGACCTGACGGATGCATCGAACCTCATTCGGATTGTGCAACAGGTTCAACCGGACGAGATTTATAATCTCGGGGCTCAAAGCCATGTTGCCGTGTCGTTTGAATGCCCTGAGTACACTGCAAACTGCGATGCACTCGGGACACTGCGTCTGCTCGAAGCGATTCGTATTCTCGGTCTGGAAAAGAAGACTCGATTTTATCAGGCGTCCACATCTGAGTTGTACGGAAAAGTACATCAGATTCCTCAGACCGAAGAGACACCATTTTATCCACGCTCTCCATATGGAGTGGCGAAGCTGTATGCCTATTGGATTGTGAAGAATTATCGCGAGTCTTATGGCATGTTCGCGTGTAATGGCATTTTGTTTAACCATGAGTCTCCGATTCGTGGGGAGACATTTGTTACGAGAAAAATCACTCGTGCTCTTGCTCGAATTAAGCTTGGGCTGCAGCCGTGTCTTTATCTTGGAAACATGGACGCACTTCGCGACTGGGGACATGCTCGCGACTATGTGGAAATGCAATGGATGATGCTGCAACAGGACAATCCGGATGACTTTGTCATCGCAACCGGGGTGCAGCATTCTGTTCGCGACTTTGTGACGATTGCAGCCAGCTATCTTGATATCGATGTCGAATGGCAGGGATCCGGCTTGGATGAGAAGGGAATCGACACCAATACTGGCGAGGTGATTGTTGCGGTCGATCCTCGCTATTTCCGTCCAACTGAGGTGGAAACATTGCTGGGTGACCCATCCAAAGCCCGTCGTGAGTTGGGATGGGTGCCTCAAATTACATTCGCAGAGCTGGTTCGTGAAATGGTCGAATCGGATCTGGCGATTGCAAAGCGTGATGAGTTAGTCAACAAGGCTGGTTACAGATCGTTTGATCATCATGAATAAATCGTCTCGGATTTATGTTGCAGGACATCGCGGATTAGTTGGCTCGGCCATTATTCGTAGACTTAAAGATCTCGGGTTCACAAACCTGCTGCAACCAACGCGTCAGGAGCTGGATTTAACATGTCAGGCCGACACAATTGCCTGGTTTCAGGAGAAACAGCCAGAGTACGTTTTTCTTGCAGCAGCTAAAGTCGGTGGGATTTTGGCGAATAGCACTTATCCCGCCGATTTTATTCGCGAGAACCTTCTGATTCAGACGAACGTGATCAGCGGTGCTTTTTGTGCTGAGGCAAAGAAACTGATATTCCTCGGGTCGTCCTGCATCTATCCGAAGTTTGCCCCGCAACCGATTCAGGAATCCGCTCTCTTGACGGGGCCATTGGAACCAACGAACCAATGGTATGCGATCGCCAAGATCTCAGGCCTGATGATGTGTCAGGCGTATCGTCGGCAGTACGGGTTCAACGCAATCTCGGTCATGCCAACAAACCTGTATGGACCCGGCGATAACTTTGATCTGGTGAATTCACATGTTCTCCCAGCGTTGATCCGTAAGTTTCATACGGCGAAAACAAATGGGGATCCAAGTGTGGTGGTCTGGGGAACAGGCACACCTCGTCGTGAATTTCTGCATGTGGATGATCTGGCTGACGCCGTGATCTTTCTCGCAGAGAACTATGACGAAGAAGAACTCGTCAATATTGGACCGGGCTACGATGTCACCATTGCCGAACTCGCAGAGATGGTGAAAGAGATCGTCGGGTATCAGGGGACGATTCTGTTTGACGAATCAAAACCAGATGGCACACCACGGAAGCTGATGGATTCCTCCAGACTTTCAAGCCTCGGATGGAAGCCTAAACGTAATTTGTGTGAAGGGCTGCAGTCGACCTACGAATGGTTCCTGTCCCAGACGGAAAGCAATGCGAATGCAATCCGTTGGGAAAGCGAAGTTCCTGTGTCTGCTTAGTCCGCTATGGTCTATGGAATGACGTCATCCAAAAGCGAGATTCCCACGACCTGGGATTTCTGGACAAGAACGCGGGTGCGATTGATGTTGATCCCGTGTCGGACTGCTTCGATGATGTATTGATCTCGGGTCGTGCTCGAATCCCTGAGGTCATGAGCATCCGCGTCTTCCAGAATGAGATACTGAGAGTCTTCACCTGTCAGTATACCCAGGTAGACGTAGGGAGAAATCAGATCGAGAACGACAAGTTGTCCGACGAACTCGTTGATGACGTCTGAACTGTTCACGAGAGTCCTTTTGTCTTCGCAGCCAGATTCTTCCGCCGCAGTTGCAGATCATGGAGATCTGTTTCGCCTGGTGAAGAATCGCAGTTGAATCTCAGGCTTGCATAGTCACGGTACCATGTCGCCAAATCCTGCGACGTTGTCAAGTTTCGCTCTTTTTCAATTCTTGTGGCAAACGTCAGAACCGACTCGGAAATACGCCTGGAAAATCCATGGCGTTTCAACACGTGGTCCATTCGAAGCCGCTCTTTTGCCAGTGGGTGGGCATCTCGAAGCAGATTGAAACTGGGAGAATATCGCTTCCACCCAATTCCCAATGCAAGGATGAACAAAACCGAGATACCAACAATGACCGAAGTTGTCCGAAGCAGCAGGATCATTTGATTCCAGAAGTCTGCAGAACTCAATTCGTTCAGCAGACGTCGAAATTGGATAGTGATTGCGTCCTTCCATGCCTCAAAAAATCCCGATTGAGATGATATTGGAATGCCGTTGCCTGGGGTTGCTTCGACTGTTTTCCAGCATTGTTCTTCAACGTCATATGCTTCCGCCCAGGCGTGTGCATCTTCGTTTCTTACGATCCATTCGCCATTGATCTGGTTCTGATTGGAAACAACAAAGCCTGTCACGTATCGCGCCGGAATCCCCTGTAATCGCAACAGGATGACTGCGGATGTCGCGAAGTATTCACAGTGAGCAGGCATTCGTTTCATCAGAAAGTGATCCAGGCGATCCACTTCGGCGATCAGATCATGTTCGATCGAATACTTGAACTCGTTCTGAAGGAATTCCGTGACTGCGTTGATCTTTGCTGTAGAAGTGCGGTGAGGTTTTCCAATCGCATTCGCAAGGTCTTCAACATATGGCGAAATCTCATCCGGAACCTGAAGATAGATGGGATTGATCTCGTTCCAGGGAACCTTGGGAAGGGTTCCGGTATGAATCGTGTAAGTTGCTCGACTGTTCTCGCTATCTCTGCGGATTGTGCCTCCTGTTGACATGTAGATCAGAAGGGAATGGCAAGTCAGCTGATATGTATTGAGCGGCATGAAGCAGTTCCCGCGGATCTGCTTCTCAAGTACGTCAATCACCATCTCTTTCGATTGCTGTGACGTGTTTTTCGCTATGAGAAACTGTTGCTGGCTGCCATTTTCATCTGCATCATTCGATCCTCGTCCAACCGAGGGGATGATCGGGCGTTTCTCGCCTGTCATGTGCCATCGATTCCCCCGAAAGTAGTCGAAGACGATCCCTCGCAGGTAATCAGGGCGATCAGTCGATCTGATTGTCAGGGCAATATCTCGATTTCCGAACTGCCTGATCGAGGAGACATCAGACAGGCCGCCTGTTCCCGAAAAGCCCTGACTTGTGTTGAACTGGTCCTTGGAAAAGAGAAGGTTGCTGACGAATCGTTCGAGCTGGTTTCCGTATTTTTGAAACAGGTTGGAGACGCGTTGACTGGTGTAAAGAGAGGTCGTAAGAACGATTCCAATCAGGCAAAATCGCAGCCATCCTTCATGATGACCATTCTTCTGAAGAACTCTGACTCGACTTGATGCTGCGAAGAAGACCCAGCAAGCCAGGTAGATCATGTTGATGGACACGATTGTCGCGCGGTCATTTGTTGATACGCGGACATCTTCGGAAAGGACGATGCCAATGCTGGAAATGGCCAGGAACCAGATCGGGAGACGGTAGCTGTATGACTTCAGAAACAGCATGGCCAATTGCATCGTGATGCAGGCGCAGGCGATTTCGTATGCTCCTTCGGTCCCAATGAATCCCTTCGCCGAAAAGTCATGAATGACGAATCTGCTGCGATAGAGATAGAACGCCATGATGGACAGCCCGACCATCAGGGCAGGAACTCTGATCTGGAGGCGGAACTGAGGTGCAAACCATCCTGCCAGTGCAAGAGCAGTGACAGGGAGCGGGCAGGGTTGAATCAGTGTCGCCAGGCAGAAGTTCTGGATGAGAATCAGAATGACTGCTGCTGTTCTCTGGAGATTCGGCAGTCGTCTGATGCCAAACCAGTCGTCATTTACAGTGGACATTGTTCCCCCTGTAAAATCTGGTTTGATGTCAGCTGGGTAAGGGGAGTGTCAGTCGAAATCAGAGTGGTCGTTGGTGTTTCCCGAATCAGGAAAATCTTCAGGCTGCATCCGCTGCGAACGATCTGATTCACCAGTTCTTGTCGAGCATCGTCCCAATCCAGAAAGATGCAAATGACAATCGATGTTGACTCCAGTGAATCGCGAATGCTGGAGTTGAGCTCTTCGAACGGATTCTTTGGGTTAGGGTCGAGCCCGGCGAGAATTTCGAGGATGGAATCGAGATAGGTGGAGCTCGATGAGTTTGTTTCAAAATGAAAGAGTTCCGGGCCAGCAGCGAAAATTTCCACACTCGAACCCTGATGATCGAGTGAATCTGCAATCGCCGCGGTCAGGCTGATTGCCGCTTCGAGTTCTTTTTTAGCCTGAGCCGAGACTCTCCCCCAGATGTGTGGAATATGGGTGTCGAGAACGATGGAGACATGGGAGCAGACTTCCTCCTGGTATTCGCGCACAACAGGTTTCCCAACCCGTGCCCAGGCTCGAAAGTCGAGACGTTTTGAAGGTTCGCCTGGAATGTATTCTCGGTTGCCTTTGTATTCTGCAGTGTTCCCGGAATGGGCTTCTTGTAACTGACCTCCGGATTGAAAACGATATGAAATTGGCAGCTCAAGATGTTCCAGTGGTTGATACTGGGGGAGCGCAACAATTCTTTTGATCGGGACGGCGGTGTTGCCGACTCGGAGGAAGTTGAGCGGGAACGTGCTGTGCATCCAGATGTCAGGGATGACATGGTGCCCACGGTGATCGACGCGAATGTGAACTGGCAGTGATGCGAATTTCCCTCGCCCGAGATAGGGAATCATTGAATTCGCATTCACATGATGAAGGCCTGACGGAAGCTGAAACGCTCCACACATCAGATCGAAAGCAGGGAAATAGCCAAGATTCTGAACGGTGATCGTCCCGGACGCGGTCTCTCCTGCACTGATCCGTTCGGGAAATGCGGCCATGACTTTCAGCTTGGGCCGGAAGATGGAACCCGTCAGCTCAATGAACCCGAAGAGAACAACAATTCCGGAAAAGATCTGGTGAATCGGGATCTCGACCGTAATGATCCCGCAAGCACTCAGGAACATCAATAACACTGCCATCTGGCCGACTGGAGTCAGTCTGTATTGGAAGAAGAAAGCGATCTTCTTCATCAGCCAGCTTTGGCGGCGTTTCATGCAGGCACCGGAAACTGTTTGATAATTTCTTCGACGATCTGTTCTTTCGAGATCGTTCCGTAGCGTGCTTTGGGGGTCATGACCAGACGGTGAGCGAGGACATAAGTGGCGAGTTTTTGCACGTCGTCTGGCAAGACAAAATTGCGTCCGGCAAGGAACGCGCACGCTTGGACTGCTCGAAAGAACATCTGCGAACCGCGAGGACTCACGCCAAGCTTGAGCAGTGGGTGTTGTCGTGTTCTTCCGACGATGTCGACGATGTATTCCGCAATGCTGCGTTCCATTTGTACCTGACGGACCGCAGCTTGTAATTCGGCGACCTCGGACATGTTCATCACCGATTCGGTAGGGACATCGTTGATGGCGGCCCCGTGGTACAGAATTTCGACTTCCATGTTCCTGTCTGGATAGCCGACCTTGAGCTGCACAAGGAATCGGTCGAGCTGGGCTTCCGGCAACGGATAGGTTCCGTGGAAGTCAATCGGGTTTTGTGTTGCCAATACCAGAAACGGATGCGGGAGCTGGTAGCGTACCCCTTCAATTGTGGCCTGGCCTTCGCTCATCGCTTCCAGCAGAGCGGACTGCGTTCTGGGAGATGCGCGGTTGATTTCATCGGCAAGCAGAATGCTGCTGAAGATGGGGCCCTTTTTGAATGTAAAGGAGCCGTTTTGGGGATTGTAGATTGATGCCCCAAGAATGTCGGATGGGAGCAAATCCGGCGTGAACTGAACCCGTCGGAACTCGGCATCAAGACTTGTCGCGAGCGCTTTCGCGAGCGTGGTCTTTCCGACACCAGGGACGTCTTCCATCAAAATCGAGCCACCGGCAAGCAGTCCGATCAGAAGAATGTCGATGGTCTCTTCTTTTCCGCGGATGACTTTCGCGAGATTCCGCTGCAAGAGTCGTAAACGATCTTTCAGCGCTGCAAGTTCCTCCGGCTTCAGGGCAATCTCATCGATTCCACTGGGCTGAGGGGGATATCCGGACGGAATAGGCTGACCTATGGAATTCCCCTGACTCGTCAAGTGTTCCATTCGTAACGGCTTTAACTGTCCAGACCACTTTCTCTGGAGAGGAGTGGTCGATTCAACCGGATTGATGCAGGTGCGGATGGGCAATCCGCCGACAAGTTGTCGTCTGGACGAGTCTAACAGAGCAGATAAAGCGTGGCCAATCCGAATCCATGTGGAATTAGTTGAAAGATTTTGATTGGATTTGGTTGAATTTGCTTGAGGCGACTGGCTACGATCGACTGTGTCGACGCGTGCTTTGGTAAAGCGGGATGGACGGGGAGATTTCGGATGCTATTGGATCAACGACGCCAAAGCATCTTGAATCTTGTGGAGTGCAAAGGGTTTGCATCACTTCGAGAGATTGTCGACGAGATCGAAGTGAGTGAATCGACAGCGCGGCGGGATTTGGAATATCTTGAAGGGATTGGGCAGATTCGACGGACGCGAGGCGGTGCAGCGTTCGTTGGTGAGTCCCTTACGGGTTTTGATGATCGTCGCAATCTCGCGTTTCGGGAGAAACAGAGGATCGGGAGGTTCGCTGCTGATCTGATCGGGACCGGTGAGACGATCATTTTAGATGGCGGGACGACAACCCTTGAGGTCGCCAGATACCTCGCTGGGAAGTCATTGCAGGTGGTGACCAATTCCCTGCCGATTGTGAATCAACTGGTTGGGATGTCAGATGTGGAAGTCGTGTTCCTGGGCGGCTACCTGTACCCGAAGACAGGGGTGGCCTTGGGAGAACTGACGGTTGCGGCGTTGAAGCAGATTCACGCCAGACGGTTGGTCATGGGAGTCGGCGGGATCACCTCGGCTGGGATATTTAACTCAAATTCCCTGCTGGTGGAGGCTGAGCGTCAGATGATGGCGTCGGCCGATGAGGTTGTTGTCGTGGCTGACAGCAGCAAGTTTGGGCATTCTGAGTTGGTGCGATTGTGTGGGTTGGAATCGGTGCATCGTCTGGTGGTGGATGCCGGATTGCCAATCGAGTGGCAAGAGCAGGTGAGAAGCTTCGGGATTGAGTTAATGATCGTTGACGAGCCTGAATAAGAATTCAGGCTCGAAGGCGTTGGGCAAATTGACCAGCAGCTTCGATGTGAGAATTGGAAAGACAGCTCATGGCGGCGGAAAGCTTTGCAGGCGTGGGACGTAACGACATCGAGCAGGTCGTCCGGTCCGTATTGAGCAAGCATCTTGGGAAAGCTGCACCAGTGGCGGCTGCGCCAGCGAAAGCTCCCAATCCTCTTCTGGTGAATATCTCTGCCAGACATTGTCACCTGACTGACGAACACATCGAGATTCTGTTCGGCAAAGGTCACAAGTTGACCCCGTCAAAATGGCTCTATCAGGAAGGCTATTTCGCCGCTGAAGAGACTGTCGCCATCGTTGGTCCTCGTCGCCGGATGCTGCCTGAAGTTCGTGTTCTCGGACCATCCCGCGGAGCTTCACAGGTCGAACTGGCATTCACAGATTCTATCTCTCTGGGGCTCGATCTCCCGATTCGGATCAGCGGGGACGTCGCTGGAACGCCGGGCTGTCTGATTGTGGGACCCAAAGGGAGCCTGGAATTGAAAGAAGGAGTCATTCGTGCCATGCGACATGTGCACATGTCACCAGCCGATATGGCTTACTACAACGTCAAGAGTGGTGACGTGATGCACCTGCGAGTCGAGTCACCAGCCTGCACGACGGTGCTGGAAGACGTTGTGATTCGCGGCGGTGATGACAAGATACGACTAGAAGTTCACCTCGATACCGATGAAGGAAACGCGGTGAATCTGACTAAGGCGACTCACGTAGAACTGGTGAAACCGGTTGGATGTGGTTGTCATGCAAAATAGGTTGAGATCCCGTTGAGTTTCCGCTTCGGAAGCAACGGGATCTTTGCCATTTGCTGCGGCATAGAGATGTGAAATCAAGACCTGCGATTGCAGGATGAAGTTAAAGAAGAGTCGACGCAGAGTCGCTCTCGAAGAATCCCTTTTATCCCTCCTGGAGAATTGACAATGGCTCGTGGTAACGAAGCACTTGGAATGATTGAAACCAAAGGGCTCGTCTGTCTGATTGAAGCGACCGACGCTGCTCTGAAAGCGGCCAACGTGACGATGGTTGGCTGGGAAAAAATCGGAAGCGGTATCGCAACTGTTTTCCTGACTGGTGACGTTGCTGCAGTGAAAGCTGCCGTCGACGCTGGTGCTGCCGCCGCTTCAAAAATCGGCGAAGTGATGAGCGTTCAAGTGATTCCACGTCCACACGAAGACCTGGAAACCATTCTGCCAAAGAAGAAAGACTAGTCTTTCTTTTCGCATGACGTGACTGGTGAAGAACCGGTTCTCTCATGCGAGGCAAACACAACGATTCCTTAATGAGCCGTTGCTGTTTGTAAATGAAATTGATGCCGTGTTTGCGACGTTCTGAATGCTGGGGATCTCCCCCGGGAATCAGACTGTGGAACACGAAAGAATGCCGGCGAATGATTTGATTTTGCCGGCCAGTAGATGCGACATTCGAACCACGCAATTGCTTCAGGATATTCTGCTATGAACGACGCCATTGGTCTCGTTGAAACCAAAGGACTGATTGCATCAATCGAAGCGAGCGATGCAATGCTCAAGTCTGCCAATGTGACGCTTGTAAAACAGCTCAACATTGGAAATGCATTTATTACGACCATCATCCGCGGCGACGTCGGTTCCGTCCGCGCTGCTGTTGATGCTGGTTCTGCTGCAGCAGCAAAAGTGGGTGAAGTACTCAGCGCACGCGTCATCCCACGTCCTGCAAACGGATTGATGGAAAACTTCTAAGCCTGCCTAGGGTTGGATGTGTCGTGCGTGCAGAGCAATCTGCAAGAGTGTTACTCCTCCAACATGACGGCGGTTGATTTCCAGAGAATCATCTCGAAAAGTGAATATTCAGGAGTTCCGAGTGAAGGTTCTGGTTGCCAATCTGGGGTCGACGAGCTTCAAGTACCGACTGTTCGACATGGCGTCGGAAACTCAGTTGGCACGCGGGGGAATTGACCGGATTGGTCAGGATGCGGACTCGATCTGTGTGGCTGAAGTCGGAGAGCACACAAGTCGTGAAGAGAAGCGTATTCCTGATCATGCCGCAGCTGTCCGGATGTGTCTGGACCAGTTGACCGATCCTCAAACCGGTTGCCTCAAGTCGGTCTCGGAAGTTGCTGCAATCGGATTCAAAGCCGTTTTTGCAGGACGACTTTCAGGAGTACGTCTGGTCGATGAAAAGCTGTTGGAAACGATGGAGGCTTTGGCCGATGTCGCACCAGCTCACAATCCACCGTATGCCAGAGCGATGCGTCAATTAATGGCGTCATTTCCTGAGATCCCGCTGGTTGCCGCACTGGAAACCGCGTTTCACGAGACGATTCCACCTGAATATCGCACCTATTCCGTCCCGTATGAATGGACTGAGAACTACGAAGTCCGTCGTTGGGGATTCCATGGGGCGAGCCATCGGTTTATTGGAACTCGAATGGCTCAACTTCTTGGACGCGATGACGCCAAGGTGATCTCATGTCACCTCGGCGGCAGCAGTTCAATCTGTGCGATCGAGGCCGGGCAATCAAAGTCGACCTCAATGGGCATGACACCTCAATCCGGATTGCCACAAAACAATCGGGTCGGGGACTTTGATCCATTCGCACTGCGACTGGTGAAGCGTTTGACAGGGAAAGATTACGACACCCTGTTGAACGAACTCGCTTCTCAAGGGGGATTGCTTGGAATCAGCGGTGTCTCGAATGACCTCCGGGACATCGAAAACGCAGCTGAAGCTGGAAACGAACGGGCGAAGCTCGCCATTCAGGTTTATGCCGCAGACATCAAACGCTATGTCGGGCAGTATCTCGCTGTGTTGAACGGGGCAGACGCCATCGTTTTCACTGGCGGAATTGGCGAGAATAGTTCGATCGTCCGCAATCTGGTTTGCGACAAGATGTCGTATGCCGGGATTGAGCTCGATCAAACAAAGAACGAGTCGTTAAAGGGAGAAGTGCAACTCTCAACGGATCGTTCGAAAGTTCAAATCTGGACGGTGCCGACAAACGAAGAGATCGTGGTCGCCCGACAGACTGTTGACGTAGTCAGTCGCTGAAGGAAGCGGATACCTGATTAAGTTACTGACTGGATGGAGATGCGGTCCAGACAGCAACGAGATCAGGTCAATTTTTCGCAGTTTTCCTAAGTCCTTGTGGCGAGCCACGAATCATGTTCCTTGCAAAAGTTACCGGCAATTTGACAGCGACACAAAAAGTCTCCGCCATGGTGGGGCAGACGCTGTTTATTGTCGAGCCGCTTCGAATTGATGAGCAGTCACCAGACTCGTTGAAGTCAACCGGACGGACGTTTATTGCAGTGGATACGGTTGGGGCTGGTGAAGGGGAAACTGTCCTGATCGTTCAAGGTTCGAGTGCCCGATTTACCGAAGAAACAAAGGCCCTGCCGATCGATTGTGCGATCATCGGGATTGTCGATTCGGTACAGGTTCATGGGCAGAACGTATTTCGAGCAAACGGCGACTGATCTCCAGACGGAATGCACGCGACTCAACGGATTGAATGGAACCTGAGGAAAAATGAAGCAGATCGAACACACTCCTGAAGCAACGCTCAAGGCAACTCAGATCATTGCCTTGGCATTGATTGCTGGAATTGTGTCGACTTGCGGAATCGTCGTGTTCCTGGGGCAGAATGACCTCATCAGAATCCCTCCGACAGGGAATCTGATCAGTCTGGTGATGGTTGGGTTGACGGCATTAGGCCTGATCGTCCTGACTTTCCTGTCGATGCTGCCAGCACCTGAGAAAGCTGAACCTGCGAATTTGCCATCGATCTGGCAGGGACGCATGGTCGTTCGATTCATTTTGCTCGAAGGGGCGGCGTTGTTGAATGCCGTTGCCTACGTCGTTGAGCTGCAATGGTGGTCGCTTGCGGTACTCGTTGGAGTTTTCGCTCTGATGCTGGTCCTCTTCCCGACGAAGGCGCGATTCGATCGATTTCTGAAATCTCATCCATCGGCGACTTTTTAAGGAGGCCGATATGAGTGACCCGAATCAGATCGCGGAATGAAGACGACGCTTCTGACATTGTGAAACGCGAAGAAATACGATTGTTGTGAAATAGCAGGACGTGTGAGATGCAAGCAAACGAAAATACAATTCGCGCAGTGGTCGAAGAAGTCCTCTCCGAACTCGGACGCCAGCCAAAGTTCAGTGGCACTGCACCTGCGGCGGCTCGCAAGGGTGGGATTCCTGTGATCTCTGCCGGGGCGTCTGCACCAGCTTCTTCGAGCTATGGGTATTCCGGAAGCGGAAACTACGGTGTCTTCGATAACGTCAACGATGCTGTGAATGCTGCGACAGAAGCGTTCAAACAGCTTCAAAAGAAGACTTGGGCCGATCGTGAAAAAGTCGTTCAGCTTGTGAAAAGCATGTGCGAAAAGAACGCCGACCAATGGGGTCGCGCGGAGATGGAAGAGACCAAGATCGGTCGCGTCGATCACAAGATCGAAAAGCTGAAGATCATCAAACTGGTTCCAGGCACCGAGTTCATCAAGCCGGACTGTTACAGCGGTGACAATGGATTGACTCTGGAAGAATACGCGCCGTTTGGAGTCGTCGGGGCCATCACTCCAGTGACACACTCTCTGCCGACTCTGGCAGGCAACATTGTGAATATCGTTGCTTCCGGGAATACAGTTGTCTTTAACCCACACCCAGGTGGGAAGAACATCGCTTGTGCTGGCGTGCAGGCCTTCAACAAAGCCTTTGCTGAAGCCATCGGGATCGAAAATCTCGTCACCATTATCAGCAAGCCAACGATTGAGACCGCCAACGAAATCTTCGCCCACAAAGGGGTTCGATTGCTGCTCGTCACCGGCGGCCCAGCCGTTGCTCGAGCTGCGTTGCAGTCTCCGAAGAAGGCCATTGTTGCAGGTCCAGGTAACCCGCCAGTGGTTGTCGATTTTACGGCCGATCTGGAAAAGGCTGCGAAGTGTATCGTTTCCGGCGCAGCGTATGACAACAACCTGCTCTGCATTGGAGAAAAAGAAGTCTTCGCAGAGCAGAAGATCTTTGATCCGTTGATGGACGCAGTCAGTCGTCATGGTGGATATCGCCTGAACGCTCAACAGATTGATGCACTGACGAAGCTGGCATTCGCACCACCTAAAGAGCCAGGTGGACACGCGATCTTGAATCGGGATTTCATCGGGAAAGACGCTGCAGTTCTTGCTCAGGCAATCGGCCTGAACGTCCCTGCTTCAACCCAGATTCTTTACGGGGAAACGGATACAAAGAACCCGTTCGTCCCTGAAGAACAGATGATGCCTTTCATTCCGTTCGTCCGTACCAGAGACACGATGCATTCGATCGAGCTCGCTCTTGAGTTCGAGCACGGTTATGGGCATACCGCGCTGATTCACTCACGTGATGTGCAAACAATGAATCTGATGCAGCGAATGGCGAATACAACTCTGTTCATCAAGAACGGGGCGAGTATGGCTGGACTCGGACTGGGCGGAGAAGGGTACTTGTCCTTCAGTATTGCGACACCAACTGGAGAAGGGGTCACCACGCCACTGACCTTCACCAAGAAGCGTCGTAACTCCCTTGTGAACTAACTCAGTCGATGTCGGTCAGAGAAGGGCGAGAGTCTGATCTCTGACCGATGTGAACGGTGTGACGAAGATGAATCTCGCACTTGTCATTGGGAATGTGACTTCGACCGTAAAGCATCCATCGATGAATGGGTGGCGGTTGTTGATCGTGCAACCATTGACTGCAGATGGTGGTGACGACGGCGAGCCGTTACTCGCGATTGATAGTTTTGGTGCCCCAATTGGGGGGAAAGTGATCATCAACTCCGATGGCAAGGAGATTGGAGAGATGATGCAATCCAAAACGACGCCAGTGCGATGGATGGTGATGGGGCAGCCTGATTAGACCGATCCGGTCTCAAGAATTGAAACGATGTCATTTTCGCCTGAAACTATCGACCGAATTGTTGCGAACGTCCTGAGCCAGCTCAGTGGATCACGCCCGGTTCAGGTTGCGCCTTCCGCTGCGAAATTATCGACACCAGCATCTGCAACACCATCCGTTCCAGCACGTGTTGTCGTTGCACCGTCGGGAGAGAAGGTTGCGTTGAGTGAAGCAGTGATTACTGCTGACAAGCTGGAAGCGATTGCGATCGGAGCCACGGTTCAGGTTGGGCCAAAGGCGATTATCACGCCAGCCTCACAGGACGTGATTCGTACTCGCAAGCTCCTGATCGAACGACAATCGCAATTGCAGTCGAAATCGAACTCAACAACGGAGACACAGAAGGCGGCTTCATCTGTTGGGAGTTCGCTTCTGATTGTGGTGAATAATGTGAAGCCGCTGGATCAGTTGTGGACCGAAGTTTCCGCACAGTGGACTCGTGAGTTTGTCGCCTGTCCAGATGACGCTGCAAGATTAGCGGCCGCTGAAGTGAGTCGAGGCGGCGCATCAACGGTCGTTATTCTCACAGAACAGACTCACCGTGCGGCCTGTCTCGCAAATCGAAACGAACGTGTGAAGGCGGTGGCGATTCGTGATGCTGGCGACATCCGGCTGATTCGAAAGCAACTCCGAGTGAATACCTGGTGTCTGGATGGGACAGGGAAGTCGTACTTCGAGTTGAAGAATCTCTTCCGAGAGATGCAATCGAAATAGTGAAACCGAATCATGAGAATTGGCGAAGTCATTGGTCGTGTCACACTTTCTCAGTGCCATCCTGATTTACAGGGGGCCATCTGGAAGGTTGTTGTCACGCTTGATCGCCAGGGATTGCAGGGAGATGCCAAAGGGCGTGGAGAGCCGCAGATCGTTTTCGACGAACTCGGTTCTGGTCCTGGGGCGATGATTGCAATCAGCGATGGAGCAGAGGCTTCGGCCCCGTTCTTTCCCAAGCTGAAACCGATTGATGCGTACTGTGCAGCATTGCTGGATGAGATTCGAATCCCAGCTGCGAAGAGTAAGTAAAGCCGGTCACGACTGGCTGTGTGCATAGCGAACAAGACATTTGTGAACTTACGGCATCTGCCGTTGGGTAGAGACTGAAAAGGACGAGACGATGTATCACCCACTGTTTAACAATCCTGAGATCAAGGAATGGATCTGCGAGATTGGACGCCGCGTCTATAACAAAGGATTTGCTGCGGCTAACGATGGAAATATCTCGTATCGCGTCGGTGAGAACGAAGTTCTCTGTAGCCCAACGATGATCTGCAAAGGCTTCATGAAGCATGAAGATATCTGCATGGTCGACCTCGACGGCAAGCAGCTCGCCGGGACGAAGAAGCGGACCAGCGAAATCCTGCTGCACCTGACGATCATGAAGCATCGCCCAGACATCAAGGCGGTTGTTCACTGTCACCCTCCACATGCAACGGCCTTTGCTGTTGCTCGTGAAGCGATCCCGCAGTGTGTGCTCCCAGAGATCGAAGTATTCATGGGCGAAGTTCCACTCGCTCCATATGAAACACCGGGAGCCCAAGGGTTCGCCGATACTGTTGTTCCGTTCCTGAAAGCAACGAACACAATCATCCTGACGAACCACGGAGTCGTCAGCTTCGGAAAAACTCTGGAAGAAGCGTACTGGAAGACCGAGATCCTTGACGCATACTGCAAGATTCTGATTCTCTCCAAGCAACTGGGGGGAATCACTTACCTGAATGAGCAGAAGTCACGAGAACTGCTCGATCTGAAGAAGCGCCTCGGGTTCGATGATCCTCGATTCCACTTCGAAGATTGCGATCTGTGCGGCAACACCGCGTTTCAGGAAGGCTACAAGTCGGTCAATGCTCCTCAGCCTGCGACTTCAGCTTTTGACGCCCCACCGAGCTACCCAGGCTACTTGAAAGCACCGTCATCATCCGGCAGCGACAACGAAGCGCTGGTGCGAGCGATCACAGAAGAAGTTCTGGCCGCTTTGCGATCCAAGTAACCAAATTCGCTTCTGAAATCTCTCGTAAAGAGAGCCGATCCAAACTGCAGGGGAGCTTTCGTTTCGAAAGTCTCCCCCTGTTTTATTGGGGGGGATCGCTTCAGGCGAGTGTCAGCGCGATGGCTTTAAAAGCAGTGAGCGACGGCCAGAAAAAACTGATTCGAAAAGCAAGGCTCAATCGTAAGGGGGCATTCCCCGGTGCTGCTTACTCACGTAGGAAGTTGTTTCTGATTCCATTCGTGAGGGCGGTGCGAGTCCGGTTCGATCTCTCATGTGGCTGCGGAAACTTTGAATACGGTTTCTTAAATCTCAACGAATCTGTAGACTTCCGAAACCTCGGTCTCGACCGGTTTCTGGTGTGTCAGCGGCGACTGTTTGCTGGCTTCGTCGGGAGTCGGTTTTCAAGGCAGGCATAATACCGGCGCCTTGTTTGCGAGAGTTTGAGGATGTGTAGTCGCAATGTGATGAAATATCACGATTTGTGATTCAGGCCAAGTGGCGGAATAGGCAGACGCACAGGACTTAAAATCCTGTGTCGCGCAAGCGGCGTGCGGGTTCGATCCCCGCCTTGGCCATTTTAATAGAACGTTGGAAAGTCGACGAAATCGAGCCGTTTCTGGCTCGAAGATGGGAACGGGAGATCGGCCATCGCTTCGGCCGGATCGTCAATTGAGGTCTGAGTCGGACCACTTCTTTGGTCTCGACGAGTGAAATGCCCCCCTTTGCAGTCGCATCGACTGTGGCTCGCGTTTTCTTTCTTGCGAAATCTTGGCATGTATCAAGGCAGGAAGCCCCGAGTTGAGGGCCGCATGTCATTGGCGAAAAGTAGTTTCAGTAAATTCGCTGAATTACGAACCTGGATTTGCCGCCGATTTTATTGATTCGCCGTCGGGGCGTTCTTAAATTCATCCCGTGCTGCGGATGGGCGACGACTGCCGCAAGATCGGGACAGTGAGAGAATCTATGTGGTTCAACTGGACCTCATGAATAAGTAGTTGCGATAGCAGCCTTTCTTCTGCAGGTAAGTAAACTCCGCTGGTTTAATGTAAATGTATACTATAGGCTGATTCCCATGAAATTCTGGTATACATCGCGGGCTGAGTCATCGGTTAGACCAGCGATGTAATCGACGATCAATCGTGCTCTTTCGATCCATTCTTCCTCATTACTAGCGCCTTCTGAAATTCGTGTTTGATATACATTGAGCATTCTGCGTGACAATTGATTGAATACTCGCACTTCAGTATCAAGTTTGCTGCCTTTCGGCATCTCATGTTGTTTTAGGAATAGCTCAAAGTCCGTTCGGGAAATTTGTAATAGCATTCCGAAGTGATCGAGCAGGCCGCGAACAATCCTGCTTCCGGCGATTTCAATTCTCTGCGCTTCCGGCGACGTATAAATGAAGCGTCGAGCGAATCTTTTCAGGCACTTTAAATGTTTTCCGGATTGAATCTCGGCTGATAATTCCTCTCCTTCTCCACTCTGGTATTTCTCAATGTCCTTGGCAAATAGTTTAGATGCTTCTTCAATCGTACGCTGGGCAATTGGAATGGCGACTTGATATTCGAATGATTCTAGATCACCATTTGGGATGAGTGGGCTTTGCTCGATTTGCTCGTCTTTACAGATCTTTTCCATTTCCGCTTTGTACTCGCGGGGATTTGTGATCTTCTTTTCAAGACTGTCGCTGATGTCACTCAGGCAGTATCCAATGTCATCAGCCAGTTCCATGAGATATGCGAGAAAATACCGATGGTCGGGCTTATGGTTGAGTAGGTCGCATGCATCTAGGTAGCGATCTTTCTCGCTTAGGAATATGCCTCTCTTATTGGAGAACCGGCTTTTAGGATCTGCGCCTTCAAAATAAGGGTATTTCACGGAAGCAAGCAAAGTAGAACAGGTCAAATTGAAGCTGTATTCGTCGATTTTCGAATGCAGTCGCGTGGCAATACGGAAACCCTGTGGGTTTCCATCAAAATTTCGGAAGTCTGACAATAACGTTTCAAAATTGTCTGCTGTTTGACAAATGCAAGACGGAAAAAAGTCAGCGAGATTCTTTTGTGTAAACCATGCTTTAATTGCCTCCTCGCCGAAATGTCCAAATGGAGGGTTGCCTATGTCGTGAAGGAGGCAAGCATTCTCTACGATTGCAACCATGCATTCGCTCTGGATTTGAGTTGCTCTTCCATTTGATTCCAACTCATTTCCTACTCGACGGGCAAGTGTTCGACCAAGGTCAGAGACCTCAAGGGTGTGGGTTAGTCGATTTCGAACAGAAGTGTTCGTTTCCAGTGAAAACACTTGAGCCTTCTTCATCATCCTTCGAAAAGAGGATGAAAACACAATCCTAGAACGATCGCTGTAAAATTCGTCTCGCAGATCTCGTCTAATCGTTGATCTACGCAGTCGGTTTTTGCTTAGATACTTGTTGAGGATCACGCTATGAAAATCCTTTTGATGTCTCATTGTTCAGGCTTCGATTCGCTAAATGTATCAAAGTTTGGTGATCCATTTCTAGGGGCTTTGGGGCTCCTAGTTGCGTCGTATTGGTGAAGTAAGCCATGTCTTCATAAAAGATCTAGTTGGTTTAGAAGATTTAGCGTTTAGGATTGGAGTATAGTTCTTCTAGGCTGCGTTTCTGGTCAATGTTGTTGCGAGGGCAGTGACACTTTGCAGGGAGAGGGGCTGGTCGCTTCCGATTTCTAAACTTCAATCAGAATTTGGTGGAGTGGAGTGGAAATTAGTTGCAATCATCGGAAGTGTAGCGGCAGCCGTTACGCTAGCAGGCGAGGGGATTTTGCTTGTGTTGAGCCCTTCTGTTTACGGAATTCGCTCTCTGAATTCGCTGGCGTGGCCCTGGTTACTTCAGTGGCTTTAGGGGTGCTCTGTCCGTTCGTGTTCCCCTTCTCTATTCTTTCATTGCTCAGTGGCTGATACGATGCTGCATTGAGTGGCCCGAGACGGCTGGCATCCTTTTTGTTTGCGACTGAAATTGATCGATGAAAACCGACGAACTTCGCGAAAAATACCTCGAATTTTTTGAATCCAAGGGATGCATCCGCCGGCCAAGCGACGTTCTTGTGCCACATGGGGACAAGTCTGTCCTCTTCACACCTGCGGGGATGAATCAGTTCAAAAATCAGTTTCTGGGGATCGGCCCTCTCGAGTTCACCAAGGCGACAACTTGCCAGAAGTGTATTCGTACAGGCGACATCGGGAACGTCGGGGTGACTGCGTATCACCATACGTTCTTCGAAATGCTGGGGAACTTCTCGTTTGGTGACTACTTCAAACGGGAAGCGATTCACTGGGCATGGGAGTTCCTGACCGACAAGAAATGGCTGGGACTGGCCAAAGATCGCCTGACAGTCACCGTTTATCTCGATGACGACGAAGCGTATGGCATCTGGGAAAAAGAGATTGGCCTCGCGACGAAGCAGATCCAGCGCTGCGACGAGTCCGAAAACTTCTGGCCGGCAAGTTCTCCAAGTCAAGGTCCAGACGGGGTTTGCGGCCCGTGTAGCGAGATTTACTTCCACCCGCCAAGTGGCAAGGAAGTGGAAATCTGGAACCTCGTGTTCACCCAGTTTAATCGCGTTGGGAATCCCCCGAACAATCTTCATCCGCTGCCGAAGAAGAACATCGATACCGGGATGGGCCTGGAGCGATGTGCTGCCGTGATGCAGGGAGTCGAGAGTAACTTCGAAATCGACACCTTGCGCCCATTGTGCGAGGCTGCCGGTGCTGCTGTCGGTGTGAAGTACTCCTTTGACGGCGAACAGGGGCGCCCTTTACGCCGTATCGCCGACCACATTCGTGCGGTCACGATGTGTGTCCACGAAGGGGTTGTTCCGAGCAACGAGAAGCAGGGCTATATCGTCCGGTTGCTCCTGCGTCGGGCATTGCTGGAAGGGTATTTGCTCGGGAAGCAGGATGCGTTTCTGCATTCGCTTGTACCGGCAGTTGTGGACGCCATGAAGCGTCCTTACCCGGATCTGCTGGAGTCTTTGGGCGCAGCTGCGAATACAATTAAAGAGGAAGAAGAGCAGTTCCTCGGCATTGTCGAACGCGGGCTCGGACGATTCCAGAAGATTGTCGATCGTTCGAAGAAGGGCGATTCAGTTGTCACCGGGGAAGATGCATTTCTGTTGCATACCCAGGAAGGCTTTCTGATCGAGATGACCGAGGCGATGGCGGCCCGTCATGGTATGAAGGTCGATACCGAGACTTTCCAGAAGTTACTTGATCAGCACCGTGAGACGAGTGGCCGTGGTTCGTTCTCAGACTCTGTGATGGCAGAAGGTCCACTGGACGCCATTCGCAAAGGGGGCGGGGCGACCGAGTTTCTCGGTTACGACTCGACTCATGGGGTCGGCAAGGTGATCGGGATTATCGCGAATAAAGAGTTGGTATCGTCGCAGGCTGCATCGGCCGGTGGTGAGCCGATTGCTGTCGTGCTGGATCGCACTCCATTTTACGGCGAAACAGGCGGGCAGGTTGGCGATACCGGAACACTGACTTTTTCTTCTGGCGGATCTGGTGTTTTCGACGTCATCGATACCCAGCGCGATGGCGATCTCGTTCTGCACGTCGGTCACCTGAAGTCAGGTGTTTTGAAGGTGGGAGATGTTGTTGAAGCGGATGTCGTTGCGGATCGTCGTGACGGAATTCGCCGTGCTCACTCTGCAACACATATTCTGCATCATGCATTGCGAATGACCTTGGGAGCAAATGCTCAGCAACGGGGCTCGCTTGTTGATAATGATGTGCTTCGATTCGACTTCTCGAATAAGGGGCCGATGTCGCAAGAAGAGATTCTTCGTGTTGAAGATGAAATCAACTCCCGAATTGCAGAGGGTGCGTCTGTCGGAACCGAGGTGACAGACCAGCAGACTGCAAAACAGCGCGGCGCCATGATGCTCTTCGGTGAGAAATACCCAGATAAGGTCCGCATGGTGACCATGGGGGACTTCAGTGTTGAGCTTTGCGGGGGGATTCACCTGTCCAATACAGGGCAGGTCGGATTATGCCGCATTGTCTCTGAAGAAGGGGTCGCCAAGGGGGTACGTCGAATTGTGGCCTATACCGGCCGCAAGGCGTTGCAGCATGTTCGTGAAGCTGACGACCTGTTGAAGCAGGTGGCAATCAGTTTGAAGGTTCCTCAGTTACAGGAGCTTCCTCGCCGCGTTGATCAGTTGATTGCCGAGTTGGCTCAGGCAAAGAAAGACATTGCGAAGTTCACTCAGGCTGCCGTTGCCGATTCCGTCGGTGAATATCTGTCCAAAGCAGAGGCGGTTGGAGAATCAAAGATCATCGCCATTCGTCTGGACGGAATTGATCGGGACACTTTGCGAAGTTATGCGGATCGCCTTCGTCAGGAAGGGAAGTCGGCTGCGGTGCTTCTGGCGACCGAAATTGATGGCAAGGTCTCGCTTCTCGCTGCAGTTACCCCGGATCTGGTGAAAAAAGGCGTGAAAGCTGGCGACGCAGTTCGCGAGGCGGCCAAGTTGGTTGGTGGGGGCGGTGGTGGACGTCCGGATCTGGCGGAAGCCGGAGGAAAAGACCCAGCGCAGATTGACGCGGCTCTGAAAGCGGGAGCGGCCGTCTATCGTAACGCTATGGGAGGATAAGCCTTGGACTGGCAGCAGGGGGGAGGGCTGACCCTTCCCGGACTCTGCCCGGTCCCTGTCTCCCTATCGTGGAATATGGATTCACTTTAAGAAAGAGCGGGGCGGAATTGACGTGAGGTGGTGGCCCATTAAAATTGGGCACTTGCAGGATTCGTAACGACTTGTTCGATATCACCGAACCGTTCAGCCCTCCGCGAGTCGCTCAATAGGAGAGGACTTATGCAGATTGAAATTACTTGCCGCCACGGTTCGATCAGCCCAGATTTTCACGACTACATCAGTCGGAAAACTGCAAAGCTGTTGAACCACTTCGAACGAGTGACCTCGATTCAGGTCACACTGGATTACGAGGGTGGTCGAGTTAAGACTGAAATTCTCGTGAACTCAGAACACAAGCACGACTTCGTGACGTCTCAGACGACGGGCGAAGAAGAAGCTGGTGCATGTTTCGATCAGGCACTCGCAAAGATGGATCAGCAGATCCGGAAGTATAAGGACAAGATTCAGGATCATCGCCGTGACAAGCCACTCAATGAGTTGGCTGCTGGCTCTTTAGAAGAAGCTCCTGAGTAGTAATCTGCACCTGGCCGTCGATCAGGATGGATTTTCCTTTTCGACGGCCTGTGTTTTTCACCAGAACGCTCTGAGGGCCGGCAGCAGTAAAGTGCAAGCTGAAATGCACGCTCGGGACTGGTAAAGGCTGCGGTTTTTCCTGAGTGAAAGAGCCGGGTTCGGTTATTTCAGAGTGTTTATTCTTGGTTCTGCGTGTCTGTAAGGCACGTTTCGCAGTAGTTGAAAATCACCGGGGAGACATTGTCTCTTGATTTTCCCTTGGTGTTGATGCCGTCGGTGTTGTCATGTTGCCATTGAGAAATCACAATATACGCGGCGATCTGTTTCAGAAAAGTTCTCGAATAGCTCACGACAGGCAAGAATGATCTCTGCCTGTGACGTCTGTTGAACGTAAAAGGATGTATCGAATGCGACTTACCGAGTTTGTGGTTCCGAATGCAATTTTGCCACAGCTGCAAGCCGACTCGAAGCAGTCCGCAATCCGGCAGATGGTCGCCAGTCTGATGAATGCCGGGAAGATTCGCCCAGCCGACGAAGAAGCGATCGTCTCTGCCATTTCTAAGCGGGAAGAGCTGGGGTCGACCGGGATCGGCCGTGGTGTTGCGGTTCCACACACAAAGCATGCTTCAGCTGAGTCGATCATCGCAACAGTGGCCTTGTGCCATAGCGGTCTGGACTTCGAAAGTCTCGACGGTGAAGATGTTTACATCCTGTTTCTGCTGATTTCTCCTCCAGATCGCCCTGGTGACCACCTCCGCGGGTTGGAAACCATTACTCGCCATCTGAAGAACGACGACTTCTGTAACTTCCTGAAACAGGCAACGACAGTTGAGGCCGTTGTCGATCTGCTTCAGGAAGCGGACGAAGGGCAGACATAGTTCTCGGTTGTCGAGTCGACTTTGCAATGGTCGATATCACTTTCGAGATGGAACTTCTTAACAGCTGAAAGACTCTGATTACCCAGATGAGTGGTTCTGCATTGATCACCCGGCCTGTAAAATTGAATCTGACGCAGGGATTGCACATTCGTGCCTGTTCCCGCGTTGTTGCGTTGGTCGGTGGATTTAATGGTTCGGTTCGAATTCGATATGGAACCCGAACCGCTGATGCCAGTTCGATGTTTGATCTCATGCAACTGGCAGCGCTCCCAGGTGCAGATCTGACCATCGAAGGGCAGGGGGACGGAGTTGAATCTGTGCTGGATTCGATCGAGCAGTTCTTTTCTAAAACGTCAGAATCTGCAAGTTAGTCGCGGTTTTAACGCAGGTGACATTGTGGTCATCACGATTCATCTGTTTTGAATCCGTAGGTCGAACGGGTTGCTTTGCGGTAGAATATAAGTCATCTACACAGAGCAAATACGGGAACTTGCGTGCTGATTTCCGGTTTTGGTGCTGAGTTGAAAAAATGAGGGACACCCAGCGTGTTCTTCGCATTATCAACTGGCCGAATATCGGAGACACGCAGGGGAGAGTAAAACGGCAGACTCAGTTTTGCTGTTGAATTCGTTCGCTCGCTGGAAGCGATCGGTCGATACGATTTTATGAATGGGTTAAGCCGGGCGAATTTGTGATTTGAGAGTCATTGGTGTTCGTTGACAGCGGGGTTTTGGGGTTTCTGCGGATGAACACGACAGAAGCCGCTCCCGAGCAGTTTAAAGCGACCACAAAATGCTTGAAAGTTACAGTACGAAGATGCGCTTACCGCGAATCGTGTTGAATTGAGCAGGAATTTTGATGCAAGTTAAATACGGGATTGCTGCTTCACCCGGTATCGCGATCGGCCCCGCATTTGTTCTGGGGGTCGAAGATTTTCGCGTCCCTCAAAATACGGTGAGTGTCGACGCTGCGGATTCAGAAGTCATTCGTTTACGCTGCGCGCTGGAAAATGTTGCTCGCGAGATTTCTGTAAATGAATCGCTTGCTTCGCAGCATCTCGGAAAAGAATACGCCGCGATTTTTGGTGCTCACCTGCAATTCATTCGTGATCCGAAGTTGATCGCGGAGATGGAGTCGCGGATTCGGGAGCAGTTTCACTCCCCAGAGTACGCCGTGACACAAGTGCTGCGGCGGTTTGCACATGGGTTGCAAACCCTCGGGAATCAATATCTGGCGGAACGTGCTGCAGATATTTTCGATCTTGAGCGGAGTTTGCTCAGACATCTACTGGGAGAACAGCGCGAAGAACTGTCACACCTGACAGCGTCTGTTGTTGTTCTTGCTCATAATCTGACCCCCAGTGAAACAGCGAACCTCAACCGGAAATTTGTTCGCGGGTTTGTTACCGAGATCGGTGGAAGTACCAGCCATACCGCAATTCTTGCAGGGGCGCTCGAGATCCCGGCAATTGTCGGAGTCGGAAGTTTTCTGACCTCCGTTGCGGGGGGAGAAATGGTCATTCTGGACGGCGATGAAGGAAAAGTCATCGTCGGTCCTGATGAGGAAACCCTGGCCCATTATCAGGCGGCGCAGGCTCGGTTACGCACGAACACGGCAAGCCTGCAGGCACGTGTTGACGTTCCCGCAGAAACCCGAGACGGCACCCGAATTTCGGTTTACGGGAACATCGAGTTTCCTGCCGAGGCAGAACACTGTCGAAATCGTGGAGCCGACGGGATCGGATTATACCGCACCGAGTTTCTTTATCTCGGGGCAATGCGTGAGCGCACAGAAGAGGATCACTACGAGGCCTATTCTCAGGTGATCCGGAATTTCCCTGGAAAGCCAGTCGTCATTCGTACGCTGGATCTGGGGGCAGATAAAGTTCCTGGTGCTCTGGAAGATGTATTTCGGGACATGCCAAACCCGGAACTCGGACTGCGGAGTATTCGGGTCAGCCTTGAGTACCTGAGTCTGTTTCGAACTCAGTTGAGAGCCATTCTGCGAGCTGCTGTCGAAGGCGATGTTCGGGTGATGTTTCCCTTGATTTCATCCCGGAGTGAGCTGCGTCAGGCAAAGATGGTGTTTACGGATGTTTGCGAGGATCTGGAGGAACAGGGGATTACATTCCGCGGGGACATCCCTGTTGGAATGATGGTGGAAGTTCCGTCTGTTGGTCTGCTTGCTGATGAATTTGCTCGAGAGGTTGATTTCTTTTCGATCGGAACCAACGATCTGATTCAGTATACGCTTGCGGCGGATCGTTCTGATCCAACCGTCGCTAAGTATTATAACCCTGCAGATCCAGCCATTTTGCTCCTCCTGAAGCGGATTTTTAACGCTGGTGAGAAGGCCGGAATTCCGGTGAGCGTGTGCGGGCAAATGGGCTCTGACCCCAAGTTCGTCCCGTTGCTGCTCGGGCTGGGGCTTCGCAACTTCAGCGTGACTCCGCAGGCCATTCCGACGATCAAGGAATTGATCCGGAATCTGACAATTGCGGACGCCGAAGAAATTGCAGCGCGCGCCAGTGAGATGGAAGTGGCTCGCGATATCGAGTCCTACCTGCGTGGCGAATTGAGGCGTTTTCTGCCGAACGACCAGAATTAGAGTCTGTTTTCGGCAGAAATTGCATTTGCATCAGGCGAATTCGGCAAAGGTCACCGCAACTCATTGACCTTGTTTCCGGATAAAACATAGAAGCTGCATCGTTCACTGACTCGGGTTTTCCCAAGGATGTTTCGATGCGACCTGTTCCGGCCGTCGCCCTGTTCTCAACGCTGTTCGCCCTGACTGGTGTGTCAGTCGGTGTTCGCGCTGATACTCCCCCGCGACAATTCCCGGAATTGCTGGCGGTGATGGAAGAGAAGCCGGCGTCTGACGATCAATATGAACTTCCGATTCAGGTGTCGCCTCCGTTTACCCGCCCGGTTGGGCCGCCAGGTCGACGGACTGCGGCTTCCGAAGCGATGACTCAGGCTCGATGGCGAAAATCCGATTCACAGCGGTCTGTTTCTGGGAACTCCAGCCAAGGCCAGATGCCATCGGATTCTGAATTTACCCTGCCTTTATTCGCAGCACCGGCACAACAGCAGCCCGCCCCCTCGGCATTTTCTGAGGGAATTACCAGGGTTGCACATGAAACAGAAGGCCCGTTGCTTCCACCGGTGACGTCGTCGGATGTAACGGTTCAGTCTGGTGCGACAATCAACACTCTTCCTCACGCACCTGCGAGGAGAATGCCTGCGGAGCCTGTCCATCAGGGGCACTTTGCAGAGGAATCTTTGATTGCTCCACCAATTCGAAATGGAATCGTGCGTTCGAGCTCAACATCGATTGTGCCCGTTCCGCCAGGACCTGAAGACTCTGTTCAGATGGCACAAGTGCCCCCGGAGTATTCTCGAAGTCCCGAGATCTCACCGTTGGAAATCGATCCATTCGCGAACGGCGGATATGCGATGGAGGACGAGCTTTCGCATCCAGTTCAGCGAAGAGGTTCCGGCTCGTTTGATCCTTGTCTGGTTGATCCAGACGTCAACGGAGAATTTGAAGCGTTTGGGTATTTCGGCCCTCGAGTAGGGAATCGTCGTGTCATCGGGACTGGCGGCTTCATGTTCCCTCTCTGGCAGGACAGCGAAAGTGTCTTATTCGCAGACATGCAAGGTCGAATCGATGATCACGATTCCGGAGATGGATCCTGGGGGCTGGTTTACCGCCAGTATATGGATCCAAACTGGGTTGTTGGCGGAAACTTGTATTACGACTTGAAATCTTCTCGCAGTGGCAACGTGTTCAATCAGCTCGGACTCGGGTTTGAGCTTCTCTCGTTGAACTGGGAGATGCGAATCAACGGGTACCTGCCAGCCTCAGATAATAAAGGGGCTGATTACAACATGGGGTATTCGAACGCAACATTGATTACTCACAACTTCATGGAACGAGCCTATCGAGGAATCGATTGGGAAGTTGGCCATCGGTTCCTGTACTGGGGTTGGAACGATTGTTGCGAAGTTCGCTGGTTCGTCGGCTCGTATCACTTCGATCACTTTGCCACTGACGGACAGAATTTCGGCGGTCCACGAGGACGGCTGGAAATGCGAATGCACGACCTGACCTGGTTGGGACCTCAATCCCGGCTTGAATTCGGGATGGAACTTTCAACGGATAAGATCCGTCACGAGCAGGTTTACGGGTTCATGCGTGTCCACATTCCTCTCGGGGGGAATGACCGCACACGTCCGGTTCTTGATCCCTTGCGTCGGCAATTGCTGAATGTGCCAACCCGACCTGTGTACTAACCGGCTTGGTCGGCGCGGTCGACTTGCTGCTGGCGTTCAAGTGGATGGAATCCTGCTTCCTGAATGCCTGGGGGCAATCGCGGCAGGTTCCTTTCAGTGTGAGTCTGTCTCTCTCTGAGCGGCGAGCAGCTGAATGCTGCGTCACCGGCTAATCCTCATCCGTCTGTGCATCGCGTCAAGCTCGATGCCGAAGCTTTACTCAGGGCGTATCTTAGGCGCCATCCTTATTTCACGGGTCAGTCTGGCTCCTGCTATGTTCCGATGGGGCGGTGAATGCGTGTACCGATTGGTGGTTCGCATTGCAAAGCTCTCGATGAGCTATGGCTGTCGGATGTCCGAGGTAAATCCAAATTGCCAGTAGACGAAACGTATCGGCAGACGAATAAATACAGACCGGTACTAGCGTCGGGTTTTGATTTGGTTGGCCTGAATTGTGGAACCTGAGCGTACGATGTGGCGGGGCAGGGGACCATCGATGCGTCATGCTTCTCTCGTCGAAGACGAGACTTACAATCCATTGATTAAGGTTGATGTAACGCTTGGTGGGTGTTGTAGATATCGCTGCTTCACGGGGAGTGTCGTGTAAGATTTAAAAAGCGGAGAAAAAGAACCCATAGTGTCTTGAAATTCAATTCGAACCCCGTCATAGTTCCGCACCCGCCTGACTGCAAACGACTCAGCTTGCTGAGAGGAAAAGAAAAAGTCAGACGGGACGATTGACAGGAGAAAACGGGACGCTAAGATCCCGAACCCCAGTGAAAACTGAGAGTGTCCGAGAGAAGCACACGAAACAATTTTGTGTTTTTCTCTCGCACACTACGGCAAGCGAAAGCTTGAGTGCGAGACACGTCCAGCAGCGTGTAAGCAGGTCCTTCGGGACCGATGATCTTTGATAATTTGGCGTATAGACGCGTGGCATCTGGCTTTGCAATTTTAGCAAATGCCGAGCTCTTGAGGAATGAATGCACGCCTGGCGTGCGGCGTTGCAATGCAAGTTGCAACTAATCGTTTAGCTGCTGATGAGAATCAGCAGTAATTAGAGTGGCTTGCCAATTTTAGTTGTACGATGCGGAGAACATCTGCGTGGTTGCAATTAAGGTGGTCAAGCTAATAAGGGCACATGGGGGATGTCTTGGCGTTGGAAGGCGATGAAGGGCGTGAAAGGCTGCGAAAAGCCTGGGGGAGCCGTCAAATAGGCGTTGATCCCGGGATTCCCGAATAACTGCGAAAGCAGGGCGAACGTGGGGAACTGAAACATCTAAGTACCCACAGGAAAAGAAAGAAAACTCGACTCCCTGAGTAGTGGCGAGCGAAAAGGGAATAGCCCAAACCGGATACTACGGTATCCGGGGTTGTGGGACCAACAATATGTACGCGAATTGCTAGGAGAATCTCTGAGGAAACAGAGACCATAGAGGGTGATAGTCCCGTATCCGAAAGCATGAAGCGGCTAGTTGGCACCCGAGTAGGGCCGGGCACGTGGAACCCGGTCTGAATCTGCGAGGACCATCTCGTAAGGCTAAGTACTAACCAACGACCGATAGTGAAAAGTAGCGCGAGCGAAAGATGAAAAGAACCCCTTCTAGGGGAGGGAAAGAACCTGAAACCATGTGCCTACAAGCTGTCGGAGCACCATGTTTTTAACGGTGTGACGGCGTGCCTTTTGCATAATGATCCGGCGAGTTATGGTCATTGGCTGGTTAAGATCTTCCGGATCGAAGCCGCAGGGAAACCAAGTCTGAATAGGGCGACATTGTCAATGGCTATAGACGCGAACCCTTGTGAACTACCCATGGGCAGGTTGAAGCGCGGGTAAGACTGCGTGGAGGACCGAACTCACTGATGTTGAAAAATCAGGGGATGACCTGTGGGGAGGAGTAAAAGTCTCATCAAACTGGGAGATAGCTCGTTCTCTCCGAAATAACTTTAGGGTTAGCCTCGAGGCACTACGTATTGGGGGTAGAGAGACTGAATTGGTTCGGGGCCCTTCCCAGGGTACCCGTCCTGACCAAACTCCGAATACCAGTACGACTATCTCGGGAGTTAGTCGGCGGGGGATAAGCTCCGCTGTCAAGAGGGAAACAACCCAGATCGCCTGCTAAGGTCCCAAAGTTCGACTCAGTCAGAAAGGATGTTTGGATACAGTGACAGCCGGGATGTTGGCTTAGAAGCAGCCACCATTTAAAAAGTGCGTAATAGCTTACCGGTCAAGTATTCATGCACCGATAATGAACGGGAGTAAGTCGAACACCGAAGCAGCGGAATCACGTAAGTGATTGGTAGGAGAGCGTTCCATTGCAGCACGTGGTACCGTGAGGAGCCATTTTGGGCAGTGGAAGTGATTATGCCGGAATGAGTAAACGATAAGGCAGGTGAGAATCCTGCCCGCCGTAAGCCTAAGGTTTCCTGGGGAAGGTAAATCCGCCCAGGGTTAGCCGGTCCCTTAGTTGAGCCCGAAAGGGGTAGACGATGGACAGCAGGTTAATATTCCTGCGCTGTAGTATGGAGGACGTTGTTTGGATCGTCATCGGGAGATTAGATTGTCCCGTGCCGCAAGGCCGAGTCCTAGTTGATGAAGTGACGTGAAGGACAACCGAGAAAAGCCCATACGCTAATACAACCGTACTAAAACTGACACAGGTAGGCGAGGCGAGTAGCCTCAGGCGCTCGGGAAAACGCTGGTTAAGGAACTCGGCAAATTGGCCCCGTAACTTCGGGATAAGGGGTGCCTTCGCAAGAAGGCCACAGCAAAGCGGCTCTGGCAACTGTTTACTAAAAACACAGGACTCTGCGAACTCGTAAGAGGATGTATAGAGTCTGACGCCTGCTCGGTGCCGGTAAGTCAAGGAAGGGGGTTCACGCCCACAACCAAAGCTCCGGTAAACGGCGGCCCTAACTATGAGGGTCCTAAGGTAGCGAAGTTCCTTGTCGGGTAAGTTCCGACCTGCATGAATGGCGTAATGACTGGAGCACTGTCTCAACCAGCGACCCGGTGAAATTGTAGCCGTGGTGAAGATGCCACGTACCCGCAGCGTGACGGAAAGACCCTATGAACCTTTACTGTAGGCTGGTATTGGTATTAGGCATGTTCTGTGTAGGATAGGTGGGAGGCTTTGATTCGGAGTCGCCAGATTTCGATGAGCCATTGGTGAAATACCACCCTGAGGATGCTTGATATCTAACCCGTTATCAAAAACGTGGACAGTGCCAGTTGGGCAGTTTGACTGGGGCGGTCTCCTCCTAAAGAGTAACGGAGGAGCTCAAAGGTACCCTCAGCCTGGTTGGCAATCAGGCAAAGAGCGTAAACGTAGAAGGGTGCTTGACTGCGAGACCGATGGGTCGAGCAGAGACGAAAGTCGGAGTTAGTGATCCGGCGGTTCCGAATGGAAGGGCCGTCGCTCAACAGATAAAAGGTACTCTGGGGATAACAGGCTGATCCCGCCCGAGCGTCCATAGCGGCGGCGGGGTTTGGCACCTCGATGTCGGCTCATCACATCCTGGGGGTGAAGAAGCTCCCAAGGGTCCGGCTGTTCGCCGGTTAAAGTGGTACGTGAGCTGGGTTTAGACCGTCGTGAGACAGGTCGGTCCCTATCTGCTGTGGGCGCACGAAATTTGAGGGAGTTTCTCTTTAGTACGAGAGGATTTGGAGGGACGTTCCTCTGGTGTTCCTGTTGTCTCGCTCGAGGCAGCGCAGGGTAGCTAAGAACGGTTCGGATAAGCGCTGAAAGCATCTAAGCGCGAAGCCAGTCCCAAGATCAGATTTCGATTGAGTCCCCTGGAAGACTACCAGGTTAATAGGCTGGCTGTGTAAGAGTGGCAACACTCTCAGCTGACCAGTACTAATGGACGAACGCTTGACCACTTTAATTACGGTCACGCAGGTGCGCAAATTTCTTCAAGAGCTAAAGCTAACGCGTCTATTCGCCATTTTAATATTCACCGTCAGGTGGAGTGTTGAGCATTTTTAACCGGATGCTCAACAATTTCCGGTGACTTTATCCAGTTGGAAACACACGTTCCCATTCCGAACACGACCGTTAAGCAACTGGAGCCGATGATAGTGCCGAAAGGTGCGAAAGTAGGTTATCGCCGGTTTTAATTATCTATCAAGCCCATCAGGTTCACTCCTGATGGGCTTTTTTTATGCGCACGACGCAGTGGCAGGGGGCCCTCAGTGCCAGGCACTGGTCGGAGCAGACAGGGAGCTGTTCGCTCGCGAGTCGCGTCCTTCTGCAGTCACGCCCGCTCACGCTATCCGGACTGAAAAACGCAAAACAAATACAAGAACAGAACTTCCGTAGCCCCAATGGCTCGCGAGAAGGCCAGTCATTGCACGTGCCAAGCAGCTGTTGTTCAATTCAGGAGCCTGGCCGAAATAGTGTTTCCGAAGAATGCATGGTTGGGCGAGTGGCTAGAGTGTGTTTCGAGTGAAAACTGCTCACGTCATTGGGCAGCGGATCGTTGAAAGAACTCGTAATGCACGGTGTCCAGCTTGATGGTTTCGCTGGAAAGGTTGCCTCCGTGGCGACCAAAGGAAATTGGATCGATGCGGGCTAAGGTTCGTATCGCGATTGGTAAACGAGGTTTACGTTCGTATCGACATGAACCGCTGTGAACGAAGTCGAAAACGGTAGAAAAAAGGAGTGTCGTAGGGTTGCAGAAGACGTGAAACTACATATAGTTCCGCACCCGCCTGACTGCAAACGACTCAGCTTGCTGAGAGGAAAAGAAAAAGTCAGACGGGACGATTGACAGGAGAAAACGGGACGCTAAGATCCCGAACCCCAGTGAAAACTGAGAGTGTCCGAGAGAAGCACACGAAACAATTTTGTGTTTTTCTCTCGCACACTACGGCAAGCGAAAGCTTGAGTGCGAGACACGTCCAGCAGCGTGTAAGCAGGTCCTTCGGGACCGATGATCTTTGATAATTTGGCGTATAGACGCGTGGCATCTGGCTTTGCAATTTTAGCAAATGCCGAGCTCTTGAGGAATGAATGCACGCCTGGCGTGCGGCGTTGCAATGCAAGTTGCAACTAATCGTTTAGCTGCTGATGAGAATCAGCAGTAATTAGAGTGGCTTGCCAATTTTAGTTGTACGATGCGGAGAACATCTGCGTGGTTGCAATTAAGGTGGTCAAGCTAATAAGGGCACATGGGGGATGTCTTGGCGTTGGAAGGCGATGAAGGGCGTGAAAGGCTGC